>URCM01000028.1 GCA_900546355.1 uncultured Bacteroides sp. | reverse complement strand
GTGTAGGAGTTTTCCGGCATTTCTTCGTGACGTTTGTCGATGAAGTCTTGCAATTCTTTCAGGAACAGGATGTCCTGTTCGTTTTTTTCACCCCAGCAGGTATCGGTTCCTGTGTGGCATACGGGTCCCGTCGGGTGTACTTGGACAAGCAAGGTATCGTTGTCACAATCGCTCTTGACGGATACTACTTCGAGAAAATTCCCGCTGGTTTCGCCTTTTGTCCACAAGCGTTGTTTGGTTCGGCTGAAGAAGGTGACTTTGCCTGTTGCCAGGGTTTTCTCGTAGGCCTCTTGGTTCATGAATCCTAACATGAGCACTTTTTGGGTATTGTTGTCTTGGATGATAGCGGGGACTAATCCATCCATTTTGTCGAAATCGGGTTGCATGTTCGTTCTTGTTTTTAGTTCTATAATCAATTACATTCTTACGTTAATTCCCTCAGTACGAAGGTATGCCTTTAGTTCGGGGATTGGTATTTCGCTGAAATGGAATACACTTGCTGCCAGTGCCGCATCTGCTTTCCCTTGGATGAACGCATCTTTGAAATGCTCTTTCGTTCCGGCTCCTCCCGAAGCGATGACGGGGATGGTCAACGTGTCGCTCAATGTTGCCAGTGCTTCGTTGGCGTATCCGTTTTTCACTCCGTCGTGGTCCATACTGGTGAACAGTATTTCTCCCGCACCCCGTTCGTTGGCTTCGTGCGCCCAGTCGAAGAGGTCTTTGCCGGTTTCTATCCGTCCTCCGTTCAAGTAGCATTTCCAGCCTTGCGGCGTTTGGCGGGCATCGATAGCCACGACACATACTTGTGAGCCGAAATGGCGGGCAATGTCGTCTATAAGTCCGGGTGTGCGGATAGCGGCGGAATTGACAGAAACTTTATCGGCTCCCGCATTGAGTAAACGGTCTACATCACTCAGTTCGTGGATACCTCCGCCTACGGTAAACGGAATGTTGATGTAGGCGGCGATGCGTTTCACCAGGTCGGTAAAGGTTTTTCGTCCTTCGTGGCTGGCGGTAATATCCAGGTAGACCAGTTCATCGGCGCCTTGGGCACTATATAGCTGGCCCAGTTCTACCGGATCACCCGCTTCGCGCAAGTTGACGAAATTGGTTCCTTTCACAGTTTGTCCGTTTTTGATGTCCAGACACGGTATGATTCGTTTTGCTAACATGGCATGTGTTCCTTTCATATAGAATTATTCATTCACCCAGAATATACAGGAGGTTACAGGCCATTTAAGAGTTGAAATTAAAAAAAGCACTGTATGCTTCTGTGTCCTTTGGGGTGAATTATTAATTGTTTGGGTATGTATACTTATATATACCGGCTCAAGTCTTTCAAGGAAATGCGGCCTTCATAGAGGGCTTTCCCGAAAACTACCGCGGGGATTCCGGCTTCGTCCAGCTTGAGAATGTCATCCAAGGAACTGATACCTCCGCTGGCTATCAGGTGCAATTCGGGATGGGCTTTCATGATGTTCTGGTAAAGTGTGAGTGCCGGCCCTTCCAGCATTCCGTCGCGGTTGATGTCGGTACAAAGTACTTTGGTTACTCCTTTCTTTATATAATCGTTTAAGAACGGCATCAGTTCTATCGGACTTTCTTCTTTCCAGCCGTTGATGGCGATGCGGTTGTCTTTTACGTCGGCTCCTAAAATCACTTTTCCGCTTCCGTATTGCCGGAGCCATTCGTCGAACAACTCGGGGCTTTTTACCGCTACGCTTCCTAAGGTGACCATTTCGGCTCCACTATCGAAAGCAATCTCGATATCGCCTGAAGTTTTGATACCTCCTCCGAAATCGATGATGAGTGAGGTTCGGGAAGCAATCTGTTCCAAGGTGCGGTAGTTTACTACGTGTTGGGATGCGGCGCCATCCAGGTCCACGACATGAAGCCGGTGTATGCCGTACGCTTCAAACTCTTTGGCTACTTCCAGCGGATTTTCGTTGTACACCTTTTTCGTATGATAATCGCCCTGCGAAAGGCGGACGCATTTTCCGTCGATGATATCGATGGCGGGAATCAGTTCTATCATGTCAATCGGTAAGGTTTAAAAAGTTTTGTAAAATACGTTCGCCTGCCTTTCCGCTCTTTTCGGGATGGAATTGTGTGGCGTAGAAATTGTCTTTATGCAGAGCCGAGCTAAAAGGTAAAATGTAGTCGGTCTGGGCTGCGGTAAAATCGTTCAGCGGTACGTAATAACTATGTACGAAATAAACGAACTCTTCTTTATCGAAACCGCCGAACAGGTTTTTGTCCCGGCATTGGATGGTATTCCAGCCCATGTGGGGTACCTTGTCTTCGTGGCGTTCTGGCTGGAATCGTTTTACGTCGCTGTCAAAAATGCCCAAACACGTTACGTTTCCTTCTTCTGAATGGCGGCACATTAATTGCATACCTAAGCAGATACCCAGGACGGGTTGCTTCAAGTCTATTATCAATCGGTCCAACTGGCAGGCACGGAGGTATTCCATCGTGTTTCGCGCTTCGCCTACACCGGGGAAGATGACCCTGTCTGCTTGGCGTATGGTTTCTTTGTCGGCGGTTATGACAGGTTCTATCCCCAGTCGGCGTAAGGCATAGTCTACCGAAAAAATATTTCCTGCGTTGTATTTGATAATCGCTATCTTCATCTATGGTTGTGTTTATAGTTTTTGCAAAAATAGCGAATTATTGTTTATGTCCTACTATTTGTGACAAAAAGATGTGGTCCTGTCGCGATTTTCTTTCAAAATAGTTAAAACAATACGATGCCTGCTTCGAATGTGCCTTTATGGTCGAACGTGTGGTTATGTCCGTATTGCCTTGTCCAAGCATACCCTCCCGATGCGAAGACGCCTACTTTGCGGCTAAGTCGGAATTCTAAGTTCAGACGAGGTTGTAGGGCGTAAACACGTGCCGGATAGCCTTTGTGCTTGTTGTCCAATGTTTCGATGTGATAATAGCTGGCGTCGGCACTGATTTCCAGTCGGCTGCAAAGCGGATAATAAACTCCGGCCCGATAAAAGGCGGAAGCTGAAAGGTCGTGGTCGAGGTTGAAGAAATAAGCTCCTCCACCCAGTTCGGTATAGGTGCATTTATTCTTGAACCGTACCGCTACATTGGCTTTGTTCAAGTTCCCGCTTGAGATGAGTAGTTGGATATGCGTACGGGGTGAAATGTTGACACATCCGATTTGATGGACAAGGCTGTCGGCACTTAGGTTGAACAACCCGAATTGCAAGCCTTTACGGCCTTTCCCGGATAAATTGGCGAATCCTATTTGCACGCCTTTGTTTTCAGCACTGTAGTTGCATAATGCCATTTGCATCCCTCTGTTGGCTACGGTGATGTTGCTTAATGCAGATATTTGTACGCCGTTGTTTGCCTTCCCGGCTATGTTGGTTAAAGAAGCCAGCTGTACTCCTTTTAATGTGTCGCCGCTGGCATTCATCAGCCCGCCAACCATCAGTCCGCTTTGAGTTTGCCGTGTGACATTGGCTATGCCCGACAACATCATGCCTGCCGAATTGCCACTATGGATATTGGTCAGTCCGCCGATGATGAATCCCCGGTTGTTTTTGGCGCTCATATTTCCGATACCTGAGAAGGCGAACCCGTTCATGTCCCTTCCGCAGATATTCATCAAGCCGCCCAATAAGATACCTTTTGCGTTTCCGCCCGTAACATTGGCGATACCCGAAAGCTGGAAGCCTGCCGTGTTTAGGCCTGTGATATTGGTAAGCCCCGCTACTTGGAATCCTTTCGAATGGAAGTGGGTTACACTGGACAAGGCGTTGATTCCTATTCCGCTCAGGTAATCGTAATTGCTGAGCAGCCCGAGATTCAGGTAAGTGCGCGGAGGCAGTTTTTTCTTATTGGTGACATTCAATGCGAGATTGACTCTTTTTTTCAGTTCCCTTTTATGGCGCGATTGTGCTTGCAGGGGAGATGCGGTAGCGAAAAGCAGGCAGGCACTTACAAAGCCTGCCATGATAAGGTTCAGTTTCATGCGTTGTCTTTATTTCACGTCTTGGTATAAGAAGCGTTTGATGCTCTTTTTAGGAGTCTTTTCAAACTCTTCAGGATAAATTCTGATTTCGGATACTTGCGAATACGATGGGAGGGCGGCATTCAGCATGGTGCGGTTTTCTTCCATTTTCGTTTCGATGTCTTTGTCGCTCAGGCCTTGTGCGTATGCGCTTTCGAAATCAGGATAGACTAAGGCTGCCAGTTTGTTGTCGCGTTGCTGGATGACCAGGCATTCGTTTACGTATGGCAGGTTATTCAGTTGCTCTTCAATTTCTTCCGGATAAATGTTTTGTCCCGAAGGTCCGAGTAACATATTTTTGCTCCGTCCTTTGATGAAAAGGTTTCCTTCGGTGTCGATGATACCTAAATCGCCCGTATGTAGCCAGCCGTCTTTATCGATGGCTTGGGCGGTTGATTCAGGGTTCTTGTAGTAGCCCAACATGACGTTATCGCCTCGCACCAGTATTTCACCTACAACATAATGCGGATCGGGACTGTCTATGCGTATTTCCATGCGTGGAGCTGCTTTGCCGCACGAGCCGGGACGGAAGTTTTTCCAATCCTCATAGCTGATAATCGGACCGCATTCGGTCATGCCGTAGCCTACGGTGTAGGGGAAGTCAAGCCCTTTCAAGAAGGTTTCTATTTCGCTATTGAATGCGGCTCCGCCTACGATGATTTCATAAAATTGCCTGCCGAATCCCTTCACAAGAAGTTCACGTATGGCTTCGTTGATTTTGTTGTTGATGATAGGAAGTTTCATCAGCATTTTCATCTTGAGCGTTTCCGTTTTTGGCAATACACCTTTCTTGATAATCTTTTCGATAATCAAGGGTACGGCTATGACGATGTGTGGTTTTACATCAGTGAACGCTTGCGCGATAATCTTCGGGCTGGGCATACGGGTGAGGAAGTAGACGTGGCATCCGCAACAGATTTCATATAAAAACTCGAAGGCAAGTCCGTACATGTGTGTCATAGGGAGCATGGATACCACCCGATTGCCCGGCTGGAGCGGCAGCACTTCGAAAGCAAACTGCGTGTTCGACCAAAGGGAGCGGTAGGGCAACATGACTCCTTTCGAGAAGCTGGTAGTTCCTGATGTATAATTGATAACTGCCAGTTCCTCTTCTTCATCGCGGCGATAAGATACATGTTCTTTCCGGAAATTGCGGGGATATTTTTTGCCGAACAATTCATTCAAATGTTCGCGTGCATATTCCAACTGTTTGCTTCGGCATACCAATAAGGTAAAGTCGGTCATTAAGATAATGCCTTCCAAAAGAGGCATTTCTGTTTCATTCAGGCTTTCCCATGCCATGTCTCCCACGAAGAGCAAGCGTGCGTCACTATGATTGACGATGTTATGGATGGTGTCTGCCTTAAACTCATGCAGGATGGGGACGGCCACCGCGCCATAGGTCAGGGTGGCGAGAAAGGCTACTCCCCAATGCGAACTGTTCCTCCCACAGATAGCGACTTTGTCTCCTGCGTGTATTCCGCTTTCTTTCAGTAGGATGTGCAGCTTTTCTATCTTTCGTGCCAAGTCCTTGTATTGCAACGTGGCACCCTTGTAATCGGTCAGTGCATCAAGATCCCAATTCTTTTTGATGCTCTGCTCAACGAAGGCTAAGAAACTTTTTTCCATATTTTCGGGTTTGTTTGGTGCACAAATCGTGCGATAATGTGCAAATATATCCTTTTATTCTTATATGTGCAATGGAAAAACCGATTTCTTTCTTGTTTGTGTGATAAACGCAGAGACGCAAAAGCGTAAAGACATCAAAATAATCCTTTGCGCTTTTGCGTCTCCGCGTTTGATAAAGAATACATGGTTATTCTTCGTGGTTACTGTAATATTTCATGAATTGTGTACGTTCGAACGGGTTGATGGTACCGGCTGCTTGCGCATTCATCTTGCCTTTGAATTGCGCCAGTTTGTCAAAGCTTTTGCTCTTCATCCATTGGGCTAATTCATCGAGCATGGCTTGGATGACTTTTTCTCCTTGCAGGTAAACCGCTGTACAGATTTCTACGGCACAGGCTCCGGCTAAAATGGCTTTGATGACTCCTTTCCCGTCGTGCACGCCTCCGGAAACGGCGTAATCCAGTTGGGGTACGGTTGCTGAGGCAATGGCAGTCCAACGTAAGCGGTCGGCAAGTTCGTATTCCGAACTCATCACGTGAGCATTGCAGAAAGTTAAATGCTCGATATCGAAGTCAGGTTGGTAGAAACGGTTGAAAAGCACTGCTGCGTCTGCGCCATTGGCATACAACTGGTCGATTAGTGTGACTGGATTCGTGAAATTATTTCCTAACTTCATGATGACCGGAATTTTCACTTCATTCTTTACATGGCGTAAGATATTGAGGTGATGTTGTTCGAAGCTTCCCGGAATATAGTTTTTATCGGTCTGTAGAGCAAGGATGTTGACTTCCAGTGCGTCGGCTCCAGCTTTTTCCATCAGTTTGGCAAAGTCTGTCCATTCGTTATTGTTGTAGCAGTTGATGCTGGCGATAACGGGGATGGAACATTGCTTTTTGGTTTCTTCAATCAGCTCGATATGCTTATTCAGCGTGTGCGAACGAAGGTAAGCATTCAAGTAATCATCGGCTTCAGGCGAACCGTATCCGTTCATGCTTCCGGCTTGTGCATTGATTTGTTCTTCGAATACCGATTTCAATACGACGGCGGCTGCGCCTGCTTCTTCTAACCGTTTGATTTTTTCCAGGCTGTCGGTCAGTCCGGAACTGCTGATGATGATAGGGCTTTTCAGCTCAAGTCCTGCGAAGGTGGTTTTCAGTGGTGCCATAATCGTACTTATTTATTAATGGTGTAAACTCTTTCTCCGAATATTTTGCTTCCCACACGTACCATCGTACTGCCGGCACGTACGGCGATAGGATAGTCATGCGACATGCCCATCGAGATTTCCTTGAAGTCGGGACAGCTGGCGAAGAAAGTTTGTTTCCATTCGTCGAACAATGCTTTCAAGGTATGGAATTCTTGTTCTATTTGCGTTTCATCATCGGTATTGGTAGCCATACCCATGACGCCGGCGATACACACATGGTCCAGTTGTTTCCATTCTTCTTTTTCCAGCATGTCACGGCAGGCTTCGGGGGTGAATCCGTATTTGCTTTCTTCTTGCGCGATGTGTATTTCGAGCAGGCAAGGGATGATACGGTTGCACTTGGCGGCCTGTTTGTTGATTTCCGTCAGTAGTTTATACGAGTCTACCGCATGAATCAAGGCGATGTAGGGAGCGATGTATTTCACCTTGTTGGTTTGCAAGTGTCCGATGAAATGCCATTCGATGTCTGGAGGTAGTTCTTTTTGTTTTTCGGACAATTCTTGTTCTTTGCTTTCGCCGAAAATCCGTTGTCCCGCCTCGTATGCTTCCCGGATGGCTTCGGCGGGATGGAATTTGGATACGGCTACCAACCGTACGCCGGAAGGCAGTTCGGATAGCACTTGTTTTAAATTGGTCTGAATGTCCATCTTATCTGTTTTTATTGACTGTTATCGTTTGTCCGCATCGGGAAATTCCGGTTGTACGTCGGGTTCCGCCGAGTAAGGATATACGTCCATGATGGCTGTTTCCGCCACCGAAGCGATGACATAGTCTGCCATGGTACCTTTCATGCCTTCATCCAGTTTCTTGACGGCATCGCGCAAGTCGGCTGCTTGTACCAGCATATTGGCTGCTGTTTTCTTTTCCGCTCCGCTTTTTTCGTCTAATGTGATGAAGTAGAGTTTACATTTAAACCATCGGTCGGCGGCTTCCTCTTCCGAGGGGAAAAGCTCGCTATAGTTGGCACGCTTGATGTCGGTCACGGTAAACTCTCCGCTGATAAACGGTGTTATTTCTTCGATGATACGCGATTCGGCTTCGGTAAAGCTCAGCGCATCTACTAAATAGGGTTCTGTCACTTTTTTATTCATGCCGTTTTCCGCTACCTTTTCGTAGCGGATTTTGCATTCGAACCAGTTATGCATCATAATGTATGTACGTTTGTGTTAATGATAAAATAGCGTTTTTTCCTTGCAAAAGTACATTAAAATTTGGAATGACGGATAGGGTGGAGCATTTATTTTAGGTTTTACTCGCGCCGCTTGCACCGGTTTTGCGACATGAATTCTTGTAAAGCTTCGCTATGTTTGCCTGATAGCAGGATATGGTGGTTTCCTAACGGATTGTTCAGGAAGTAGCCCACCGGTTTGTCCATTTTCAGGCGGAACTGGGTGCGGCATGCCGATATGAAATTGGTGTTTTCCGTCAGATAGCCTTCCGACAGGTAATATTCGTCCAAACATTCTCCTCCGCATTTGAACAGCGTGATGTCACCTTCGTGCATCAGTCCTTGTAGCGCGATACCTTTGTGGGTCTCGAAATGGTCGCGGATAATAAATTCGTCTACCATCCGGGTAGGCACGGAGCAATGTGCTAAAACCAGTTCGTTGCGGTTAGGGTCGATGAAGGACGGATTTCCCATGAAGGAAGGTTTGCCTGTCACCGTGTGCACCATCAGCATGGTCATGATGGCTTGCAGGTCACCTTCCGTACCGGCAGGGATGCCTTCGTCGTTTAGTAAGGCGGATGCCAGACACCCTGAAGTCTTCAGCTTGTCGGTAAACGAATAAGATGAAAGTGTCACCGCGTCCAGCTTGAATGAGGCGCAGAGTTCTTTTACTGCTTTGTAAAACCTCATGGAGCATAACAGGTCTTCGGGGGTCGTGTCTTGGCAAGCTTTCGCCTGGTTGGCGAAGATGGAGGCTTCTACCCCGATTTCATCGTCTGTAATCGAATAAAAGCGTTTGTATATTTCTTCAGCAGGGATATCTACGTAGGTCACTCCCCAGCGTTGGCTCGCCAAAAGATAATCGACATGGCTTGCCACCAGCCATGGAGCCGGAATTCCCAGCACGCCGATGCGCTTGCCTTTCAAGGCTCGCTTGGCGGCAAAGGCTTGGTGATGATTCAATACTTGTCTTACCATATCGGGTACCGGGCCATGGATGATACGTACTTTCATGTCTTTGGAACCGAAGCAGGCGGATATTTCCAGCGACGCGGCCAATGAGTTGTACAGCCCATCACTCAATAAAGTGACGGGATAGGGGAGAATGCTGAAATTCTGGACTACTTTGTCTTCGATTCCTCCACTTCCGATGAAAGCCATCTTGTAGGCGTTGGATGGGATTTTATCGGCTTTCCTGTAGTCGACAAGGTGAAGCGTAAAGTGCTTCTCCAGTGCGATGAACAGCTCTCTGTGGCTTTCGTATACCTGCTCGGCGTTATAAGTTCCCGTGGTAAATATGAGTAAATATAAATCCATAATCGATTAAGTTAAAAGGATAGTGGTTATTAACGTGGACGAATATAAAGTTTTTTTCCGGATTACCAGTCAAACGCACCGGTCGTTTTTATGTTTTTTGATAGAGTTTAGCCGCTGTTTAAGGTTAAGCCGGCATTTATTTTCATGGGAAATGTTTGCGGGTTTTGTTCTTTCGGGTTATCTTTGCGACCATATTTAAAATTTTATTTGTATGCCACATATATCCATTCGAGGAACTGAAATGCCCGAGTCGCCTATCAGGAAATTGGCACCGTTGGCAGAAGCTGCTAAAGCGAGAGGAATTCGTGTATATCACTTGAATATCGGTCAGCCAGACCTTCCTACTCCGCGAGCGGCCCTTGATGCGATTCGCAATATCGACCGTACGGTGCTTGAATACAGCCCCAGCCAAGGATATCGCAGCTATCGCGAGAAGCTGGTAGGCTATTACAAGAAGTACGACATTAACCTGACAGCCGATGATATCATCATTACCACAGGCGGGTCGGAAGCGGTATTGTTCGCTTTTATGAGTTGTTTGAATCCGGGCGATGAAATCATCGTGCCCGAACCGGCGTATGCCAATTATATGGCGTTTGCCATCTCGGCGGGTGCGGTTATCCGTACAGTCACTACTACGATAGACGAAGGCTTTTCATTGCCGAAAGTGGAAAAGTTTGAGGAACTGATCAACGAGCGGACGAAAGGCATTCTGATTTGCAATCCGAATAACCCGACCGGCTATCTGTATACGCGGCGGGAGATGAACCAGATTCGTGACTTGGTGAAGAAATACGATTTGTTCCTTTTCTCGGACGAAGTGTATCGTGAGTTCATTTATACCGGTTCTCCTTATATCTCCGCTTGCCACTTGGAAGGCATCGAGCAGAATGTCGTGTTGATTGATTCCGTGTCGAAGCGATATTCGGAATGCGGCATCCGTATTGGTGCGCTGATTACCAAGAACGAGGAAGTGCGCAAGGCAGTGATGAAGTTCTGTCAGGCGCGCCTCAGCCCTCCTTTGATAGGGCAGATAGCGGCTGAAGCTTCGTTGGACGCGCCGGAAGAATACACGCGGGATACATACGATGAATATGTAGAACGCCGTAAGTGTCTTATTGACGGGCTGAATCGGATTCCGGGCGTTTATTCACCCATTCCGATGGGGGCTTTCTATACGGTGGCCAAATTGCCGGTAGACGATAGCGAAAAATTCTGTGCATGGTGTTTGAGCGACTTCGATTACGAAGGTGAAACCGTAATGCTTGCCCCGGCGGCAGGATTCTATACCACACCTGGCGCGGGGAAAAACGAGGCACGCTTGGCATATGTCTTGAAGAAAGAGGATTTGGCACGTGCGTTGTTCGTGCTCCGTAAGGCACTCGAGGCTTATCCCGGACGTGTAGACGATTGATATGAACTGGAAACTTTTTATAGCCCGCCGCATTTATCGGATCAAGGAAAAAGAAGACGATAAGAGCGTGTCGAAGCCTGCCGTGCGTATCGCGATGGCAGGCATCGCCATCGGGCTTGCCGTGATGATTGTTTCGGTGGCAGTGGTTATCGGATTCAAGCATGAGGTACGAGATAAAGTCATTGGGGTGGGGGCGGACATCGTAGTGACCAGCCTGGATGAGGCTCAGACATATCAGGCTGCTCCTGTTGTGGGTGATGATAGCCTGATGGCGGTATTGCGTGCTGTTCCGAACGTAAGCCGTGTGCAGCGTTATGCTACCAAGCCGGGGATGATTATGACCTCCGATAATTTCCAAGGTATCGTGCTGAAGGGCATTGCTCAAGAATACGACACCACTTTCTTGCATCGTCATCTGGTAGAGGGCAGGATACCGCTTTTTACCGATTCGGTTCCTTCCAATCAGGTCTTGGTCTCGAAAACGATAGCCGACCGTTTGCAGATAGGAGTGGGCGACAAACTGGATACATATTATCTGGAAGACAATATCCGTGCCCGGCGCTTGAAGGTAGCAGGCATTTATCAGACAAACTTTTCTTCGTATGACGATTTGTTCCTGTTGACAGACCTTCGTACGGTAGTGCGCCTTAATAACTGGGAGCAGGGGCAAGTGGGCGGACTGGAGATGCAGGTGTCCGACTATGCGTTGCTGGATGCGACCGCTGAGCGGGTGCTTTCTTGCTTGGACGGGAAGTCGGACCGGTATGGCGGCAAGTATTACGCGCAGACCATCGAACAAGTGTATCCGCAGATATTTGCCTGGCTCGACTTGTTGGATGTTAACGTATGGGTCATCCTGATTCTGATGACAGGGGTGGCGGGGTTCACGATGATTTCCGGACTCCTTATCATTATCTTGGAGCGCACCAACATGATTGGAGTGTTGAAAGCTTTAGGAGCCGACAATACATCTGTGCGTAAGATATTCCTTTCGTTTGCTTTTTTCCTTATCCGGAAAGGGATGTTGTGGGGCAATGTCGTGGCACTTTCGTGTTGTGCCGTGCAATATTTTTTTCGTGTCATCAAGCTCGACCCTGCCGTGTATTATATTGATGCCGTACCTGTAGAGCTGAATGTTTGGGTATGGTTGTTGCTCAATGTCGGCACGTTGGTCGTATCGGTCCTGATGTTAGTCGGTCCGTCTTATCTG
This sequence comes from uncultured Bacteroides sp., assembly GCA_900546355.1. Classification (GTDB taxonomy): domain Bacteria; phylum Bacteroidota; class Bacteroidia; order Bacteroidales; family Bacteroidaceae; genus Phocaeicola. The sequence continues at coordinate 17,816 of URCM01000028.1, read as the reverse complement.
ATTAGCCGCATTCATCCGGCGCGTTCTATCCGTTTCGAATGAAACGGGAGATAACTGCATCGCCGACACGATTAGTAATCGTCATGCCGCACGATTAGTAATCGTCACGCTGTACGATTAGTAATCGTACCGGTGCCGCAGTTATACTGCATGTCGTTTATGGATAAATCAGGAAGATTATGCGGTTTATTGCAACCGGGTATGCGGGATGCCCCTTTAAGAGCTGTTTTGAATTTATCGCCCAAAGCACACACGAAAACGGATACATCAAGCCAAGAAAAACTTTTTGGAGAAATTCAAAACAGCTTCTAAGAATATCTATCCGTTTGTGTGGCTTATTCTTCTGGTGTTTCTTCCGCTTGCGGATGACGCTTTTTCTTCTTTAATCTTCCGCTTTTGCGTAAGGCTTCGTTGATAATCCATTGCAATTGCCCGTTGATGCTACGGAATTCGTCGGCTGCCCATTTCTCTATGGCGTCCATCGTTTCCGCATCTACTCGCAGGACAAAACTTTTGGTCGTGCTTTCTTTCTTTGCCATAGGATGATGATTGTCATAGGGAAGCGTGTCTGTTCGCTTTGGCGCGCTTCCCTTGTTTCGTGTTAATACTGTGGATAAAACCGGATTAATGGTTCAGCGTGCCGGTATTCAATACCGGTTGGGCGGCTTCGTCGGCACACAATACAACCAAGAGGTTGCTCACCATGGCGGCTTTTTTATCGTCGTCCAAATCCACAATCTGTTCTTTCTCCAACTTGTCCAGTGCCATGTGTACCATGGATACGGCTCCTTCCACGATTTTCTCGCGTGCGCTGATGATGGCAGAGGCTTGCTGGCGACGGAGCATTACGGCTGCAATCTCAGGTGCGTATGCAAGGTAATTGATGCGTGCTTCCACTATTTCCATTCCTGCCATGGCAAGGCGTTCGTTGAGCTTTTGTTCCAGTTGCTCGTTGATTTCCTCGCCTCCCGAGCGCAGGGTCAATTCGTTTGTTTCGCCTTCATTGTTATCGTAGGCATATTGTCCTGCCACTTGGCGCAAGGCGGCATCGCTTTGTATTTTTACGAAGTTCTCGAAAGCGTTCATGCGGCTGGCTATGGCATTGCCTGCATTGGCTGCCCCTTCCTTTCCGCTTGCTGCCATCGTTTGCGAATCAATTTCGAACATTGCCTTGTAGGTGTCTTTTAGTTTCCATACCAGTACTAACCCGATGAGGATGGGATTGCCTATCTTGTCGTTTACCTTGATGGGTTCCACGTCAAGGTTACGCGCGCGGAGCGAAAGCTTTTTCTTGTTGAGGAACGGATTGACCCAGAAGTATCCGGTATCTTTGAACGTTCCTTTGTATTTCCCGAAAAACACCATGGCGCGTGCCTCGTTCGGCTCCAATTGCATATAGCCTGCAAACAAAACGCACCATGCGATGGAGAGCAGGGTTCCTATTCCGTACATCGCTTCGCTTCCCTGTATGAAACAGGCTGCGATGGCGGCACTGACTACGATTAAATGTATGAACAGCATGACGAATCCGTTCATTTTAAATCCCTTGAATAGTGTTTCTTGTGTTTCCATAAGCTTGTATTTAATATGATATTATTTTGATATCGCAAATGTATGCGTTTTTATTGAGATATACAAGACTTGGAAGGATGTTTTTTTCCTCTCCATTCCTTTGTGTTCGGTTTATTCTTGCTATATTTGTACCTATGTAAATAAAAGAAAAAATATGGAATTGGAAGAATTATACAATCGGTTTTTGGAGTGCGGGACGGTGACTACCGATAGCCGCCGTTGTCCGGCAGGCGGGATGTTTATTGCTTTAAAAGGCGAAACGTTTAACGGCAATGCTTTTGCCGCCCAGGCTTTGGCGCAAGGATGCCGGTATGCGGTGGTAGACGAGGCGGAATATGCTGGCGAAGGATGTATCTTGGTTGATGATTGCCTGAAAACACTTCAACAATTGGCCAACTATCACCGCCGCCGGCTGAAGACGCCTGTTATCGGCATTACGGGAACAAACGGGAAGACCACCACCAAGGAACTGGTATCTTCGGTGCTCGGCCAGAAATATAAGGTATTGTTTACCCAAGGAAACCTGAACAATCACATCGGTGTTCCTCTGACCCTGTTGCGCCTGACGAAAGAACACGAAATGGCTGTAGTGGAAATGGGGGCCAATCATCCGGGCGAGATAAAGGCGTTGGTGCATATTGCCGAACCCGATTACGGGTTGATAACAAATGTAGGCAAAGCGCATTTGTTGGGTTTCGGTTCCTTCGAGGGAGTCATCAAGACCAAAGGGGAATTGTATGATTATTTGCGCGGGAAAGGCAATGCCACCATTTTTATCCAAAACGAGAACCCGTATCTCAACGGCATGGCGTCCGGTTTGGATTGCGTGCGTTACGGGCAGGCGTCCGGTTTGTTTGTAAGCGGCAAGCTTTTGTCTTGCTCGCCTTTCTTGGCTTTCGAGTGGGTTTCGGAAGGAAATACATATTCGGTACAGACACACCTGATAGGCTCTTATAATTTAGACAATGCATTGGCGGCAATAGCCGTAGGCAGGGATTTTGGGGTAGAAGCCGAAGACATTTGCCGGGCATTGTCGGGGTATTGTCCTCAAAACAATCGTTCGCAACTGATGGAAACGGAGCATAACCGGTTGATTGTAGATGCTTATAATGCCAATCCTACCAGCATGATGGCGGCGTTGGAGAATTTCCGCCAGATGCAGGCGGCGCATAAGATGGTCGTACTGGGAGATATGCGTGAGTTGGGCGAAGCCAGCCTGGACGAACACCGGAAGATTATAAGCTTTTTGGATGAATGCCGTTTCAACCGTGTGATATTAGTCGGGCCGGAGTTTAAGAAAGCCACGTCGGCATACGAGCATTTCGAGAATGTAGGCGAAGCGATAAAAGCGTTGCAGTCTGACAAGCCCGAAGGTTTCACTGTCTTGATTAAAGGCTCGAACAGTCTGCACTTGAGCCAGGTTCCGGAATATCTCTGACGATAGGTATGATTCGGGTTAGGTATAAATTACCTATTATAATGCGATGACAAAAAAACAGGCTATATATCAGTTAAAAAAACAAGTTAAAATCCATGAAAACAACATTCAAATCAGTTTCTTTTTGCGGCGCTTTCATTACACTTGCCGCGATGGGGGTAAATGCCCAGACTTATAATTGGATAAGCAGTAGTGAAGGGAATGTGTGGCAACAGGCTAAAATCAGTTTGCAGGGCAAACCTGCCGGAACGGTCGACCTGACGGTAGAGGGCAAGGAAAAGATAGTCACGTTTAAGGCGTGGGGGGCAACTTTCAACGAATTGGATTGGGATGCGCTGGGTATACTGACACGCACCGAGCAGGACGAGATTTTGCATAATGTCTTTTCGCCCGAAGGTGATTTGCGCATTTCCCGTGGCCGTATTTCGATGGGAGCGAACGACTATGCCCGTTCATGGTATAGCTGTGATGAGGTAGCGGGCGATTTCGAATTGCGTTATTTTAATATCGACCGCGATAAACAGACGATTATTCCTTTTATCCGTGCGGCACAGAAATACAATCCGGACATGACTTTCTGGGTTTCGCCGTGGTGTCCGCCCAGTTGGATGAAGATACATGGGGATTATCCGGTGCTGAGCAGTAAGTACAATCATCTTTCTCCAAAACTGGATTACCTGCTTTATGGAAATATAGGAGGGAAGATTGACCCCGATGAAATGAAACTCACAGGAGAGCGTGACGGGAAATTCCCTCGCCAACTGGCGACAACCGATTATATGATACAAGACCCGCGTTACCTTCAGACGTATGCCAATAGCTTCTGTAAGTTTATAGACGCTTATAAGGAACAAGGCATTCCCATTGATATGGTGATTTATCAGAACGAAGCCTATAGCTATACGCCCTATCCCGGATGCGCATGGACGGCAGAAGGTACCATCCGTTTCAATAAGGAATACCTGGCTCCTACCCTGAAACGTCTGCATCCTGAAGTGAAACTTTATTTGGGGACGTTTAATACGAACCGTCAGGACCATGTAGAGAAAATCATTTCCGATAAAGAATTGCAGGCCTGCATCAGCGGGATGGCATTCCAATGGGAAGGAAGGGAAGTGCTTCCCCATATCCGCCGCCAGCATCCGGAGTGGGACTATATCTGTTCGGAAAGTGAATGTGGCTGGGGAAGTTTTGACTGGAAGGCGGGTGAACATACATTCGAGCTGATGAACCATTATCTGGGGAATGGATGTAAGGAATATACGTTTTGGAACTTCATCCTGGCAGATAATGGCGAAAGCCCGTGGGGATGGAAGCAAAACGCTTTGATTCGGGTGGATTCGAAGACTCGCACCTTTACTTATACGCCCGAATATTATGCGGTAAAGCACTATGCACGATATATCGGTGCGGGTGCGGAAGTGATGTCATACAAGCCGGAAGGCGAAGACAAGAAGCCGGTATTGGTCATCCGTACGCCCGAACAGAAATGGATTGTGGTGGCTGGGAATTTCCAGGATAAGGCACAATCGCTGACCGTACAAGTAGGTAAACGTTACTTGAATGCCACTTTACCTCCTCATTCGATGCATACATTCGAGATGAGGTAATCTTCATAAGGAGTCAGGAAGAGCAAGAGAAGGAGTCGGGAGAAGTTGGGTCTTCTTGACTCCTTCTTTTTTTGTCATAAGATGGAAGGGGTGCAAGGTGATTCTGAAATGGCATTGTCGGTTGGGAGGCATCTTCCCTGATGTTTTCAAATAGATTATTTGCAGAAGTCAGAAAAACTTACGAATATTGCAAAAAGAAAGATTGAACAGCATAAAAGAAGAAAGCGAACATGAAACATCAACTCTTATTCCTGCTCCTGTGCGTATGCGGATATGGCATGGGATATTCCCAGCTGGTGCGGGTAGGCGAAGGATACAGTAACACTTCGGTCAATACCACGGTATTCCGGAACAGCCCGCTGGTGACCGATGGCGATACACAATACATCTCTTATTATGACCCCGAAGGCTATTTGGTGCTGGGCAAGCGGAAACTGAATGAAACCGCATGGACCTTGCAACGCTCTCAATACAAGGGGAATGTAGCCGATGCGCACAATGTCATCAGTATGGCCATGGATGGCGAAGGTTATCTTCATGTGTCGTTCGACCATCATGGGCATCCGCTCAATTATTGCCGGAGCGTGGCTCCCGGTTCGTTGGAACTGGGACCCAAAGTGGCAATGACCGGTACGGACGAACAAGACGTGACCTATCCGGAGTTCTATAAGATGCCGGACGGAGGCTTGATATTCGTGTACCGCTCGGGAGCTTCGGGACGGGGCAACCTGATTATGAACCGTTATGACCTGGATACCCATAAGTGGGAAAGGGTGCAGGATATCCTGATAGACGGGGAAGGACAACGCAATGCCTATTGGCAACTTTATGTAGACGAGAAGGGTACGATTCACCTTTCATGGGTATGGCGCGAAACGTGGTTGGTAGAGACGAACCATGACCTGTGTTATGCCAGTTCGCCCGATGGCGGAAAGACCTGGTATAAGTCTACGGGTGAACCATATATGCTTCCCATTCGCGAGGACAATGCCGAATATGCGTGGCGCATCCCGCAAAATAGTGAATTGATAAACCAGACCAGCATGTGTACCGATGCGGACGGGCATCCTTACATCGTGACCTATTGGCGCGAGGCGGATTCGGACGTTCCGCAATACCGGGTCGTATGGAACGACGGGAAACAATGGCGGATGCGTCCGGTAATGGAGCGCAAACTGGCTTTCTCGCTAAAAGGCGGAGGTACGAAAATGATACCCATTGCCCGCCCGCGTATCGTAGTAGACGGGAATAAAGCATACTTTCTCTTCCGCGATGCCGAGAGGGGAAGCAAGGTCTCGATGGCATATACCGGTGACTTGCGGAAGGGGGAATGGAAGGTGAAAGACCTGACCGGGTTTTCGGTAGAAGCGTGGGAACCCAGCTTGGACACGGAACTCTGGAAGCAACAAAAACGCCTGCACCTTTTCGTACAGACCACGTATCAGGGAGACGGGGAAAAGACCGTCGACAAGGCTCCCACACCGGTTTACGTGCTGGAAGTGGATACGCAGCAGAAATGAAAACGCTGAGATAAAAAAGCCGGTTATCTGCGGTTAAAGACGCATACGGTTGCATCGGTCAACCCATATAGTTGCGTAGCCCGATGCAACTATATGCGTTTGCCGATGCAGCTTGACGGATGAAAAAATGAATGAATAAACTTAAAACCATAAAAGCATGAAACAAGTATGGAAAGGAGCAATGTTATTTTTGCTCACTTTATTACCTTTTGCAAGTGCGCTTGCCAAACCTTCCGAGGCAGGGCAGGTGCTGAAAATCATTGATAAGGTCAACCAGCATTGGCAAGCGACCAATTCGCCCGAAGTACGTTCCTTCTGGGACAATGCCGCTTATCATACCGGAAACATGGAAGCCTATTTCCTGACCGGGAATGAGGCTTACCGTGCGTATTCCGAAGCATGGGCAAAACATAACGAATGGAAAGGCGCGAAGAGCGAGAACCGCTCGGAATGGAAATATTCGTATGGCGAGAGCGACGAGTATGTGTTGTTCGGTGATTATCAGATTTGTTTCCAGACCTACGCCGACCTGTATATGCTGGCTCCCGAAGATTATAAAATCCGCCGGGCACGCGAGGTGATGGAATACGAGATGAGCACTCCCCGTCACGATTACTGGTGGTGGAGCGACGGCTTGTACATGGTGATGCCGGTCATGACCAAACTTTACAAGATTACCCATAACCCGCTCTATTTGGAAAAATTGTACGAATACCTGCTTTACTCAGATAGCATCATGTTCGATAAGGACGAGAACCTGTATTATCGTGACGCGAAGTATGTGTATCCGAAGCATAAAAGCCTGAACGGGAAAAAGGACTTCTGGGCACGAGGCGACGGATGGGTATTGGCGGGTCTGGCAAAAGTGCTGAAAGATTTGCCCGAAGACTATGAACACCGTACTTTCTTTGTAGAAAAGTTCCAGAAGATGGCGAAAGCCGTTGCGGCTATCCAGCAACCCGAAGGCTATTGGACACGAAGCATGATGGACCCCGAACACGCTCCCGGACCGGAGACAAGCGGGACCGCTTTCTTCACCTATGGCATGTTGTGGGGGGTAAATCATGGTTATCTGGATGAGGCTACCTACATGCCCGTTATCCGGAAGGCATGGAAATATCTGTCGGAAACGGCTCTGCAAAAAGACGGTTCGGTGGGTTACGTGCAACCGATTGGCGAAAAGGCCATACCGGGCCAGGTGGTGGACGCGAAGTCTACGGCCAACTTCGGCGTAGGCGCATTCCTCCTGGCTGCATGCGAATACGTGCGTTACCTGGAAGCCGATACCCAAGCCGACCGTGCGTATTGGTGCCAGCTCGCTTATCGGATGGCGGAACCTGTATTGGGCAACACGGCGAAAGGAGAGCTTCAAAAAAACATGCAGGTAGAAGTAAGCCCGACCTGGGACGGACGGGACAAACGTGTCACTTATATGGAATGTTTCGGACGTCTGATGGCTGGCGTTGCCCCGTGGCTGGCTTTGCCCGATGACGATACCGAAGAAGGAGCGATGCGCAAACAATTGCGTGAATGGGCGTTGAAGGCATACGCGAATGCGGTAGACCCGGCTTCGCCCGACTATTTGTTATGGCGCAACGAAGGACAACCCTTGGTGGACGCGGCATACGTGGCCGAAAGCTTCCTCCGCGCATTCGACCAATTGTGGGAACCTTTGGACGAAACGACCAAGAAACGTTACATTGAAGAGTTCACCCAGCTGCGCCGCATCGACCCGCCTTATACCAACTGGCTGCTCTTCTCGGCTACCATCGAAAGCTTCTTGGCAAAAGCCGGAGCACCGTTCGATATCTATCGCGTCAATTCGGCTATCCGCAAGGTAGAAGAATGGTACACGGGCGATGGCTGGTATGCCGACGGACCTTCGTTCGCGTTCGATTATTATAGCAGCTATGTGTTCCATCCTATGTACCTCGAAACCCTTGACGCCTTGATTGATGCCGGTGTACATTCACGCCTTGATTATCCGAAGTATTATCAACGTGCCTTGAAGCGTGCCCAAAAATACAGTCTGATATTGGAACGCTTCATTTCCCCGGAAGGAACCTTCCCGGTATTCGGGCGTTCGATTCCTTACCGCATGGCGACCATGCAGCCTTTGGCACTCATGGCCTGGTATAAAGAACTTCCGGCAGGGGTTACTCCGGCTCAGGTGCGTTGTGGGCTGACCGCCGTGATGAAGCGTATGTTCGCATCAGGGAATAACTTCAATGAAGGAGGTTTTCTTACCATCGGCTTTACAGGACGCCAGCCTGACATTGCCGACTGGTATACCAATAACGGAAGCCTCTATATGACTTCGCTTGCTTTCCTTCCGTTAGGGCTTCCCGCATCGGATGCTTTCTGGACGGATGCCCCCCAAGACTGGACCAGCAAGAAAGCCTGGAGCGAACAGCCTTTCCCGAAAGACCATCACTGGTCGGATGATATTCAGACAAGGGATTTATATTGATGCTTATAACTCGGCAAATAACTGATGGGTAAAATGAATATATACTTCACCGGCGGTTGCATATATACTGCAACTGCCCATGACGTTCTTTTTTAGCGATGGACGATGAAGGAAAACAAATAGTGGCCGTTACCCAGCTGGGTGATGTGCTGGATAGTTATACTCTTGGCGAAAGCATAACGGAGCAGGTTCGTTATGTCGGTCCCGATGGCGAACCGGTGTTTCAGGTTACTCCCGAAGGATATGGTATACCATCGGGATGCATGGGATATTGGGACGTACAAGTGACCGGCCGTTATATTTATACCCTTTATGACGGCACGACCTTTAAGGAAATCATGCAGTCGCCCGAAGCACATCAGCAGGGAGGCACATCGTTGCGGGTATTCGATAGAGACGGGAGATTGGTGCGGCGGTATCAGCTGGACCATTACTTGTCGGGTTTTTATGTAGATGAAGACCGTCGTGTGCTTTGGGCTACTGATGTAAATACCGATAACGGGTTATATCGATTATGCGTTTTGAGTAAGCTTCAGAGGGGATGAACGAACAGGTATTACATAAGTTGAAGGTGCTTGCCGAGTCGGCAAAATACGATGTGTCGTGCGCGTCGAGCGGGACGGTACGCCGTAATACGAAAGGCGGGGTAGGCAATACGGTGGGCGGCATCGGTATCTGCCATAGCTTTGCCGAGGACGGACGGTGCATCTCGTTGCTGAAAATCATGCTGACCAATTATTGCATCTACGATTGTGCATATTGCATCAACCGCGTGAGCAACGACATTCCGCGTGCCACGCTTTCGGTGACCGAGCTGGTTGACCTGACTATGGAATTCTACCGCAGGAACTATATCGAAGGGCTGTTTCTGAGTTCGGGCGTAGTGCGTAACCCCGACTATACCATGGAGCGGCTGGTGCGGGTGGCGAAAGACCTCAGGGTAAAGCACCGTTTCAACGGATATATCCACTTGAAGAGCATCCCCGGAGCAAGTGAAGAGCTTGTACACGAAGCCGGACTGTATGCCGACCGTATGAGTGTGAACCTGGAAATCCCGACCGAAAAGAACCTGAAGCTGTTGGCTCCGGAGAAAGACCATCAAAGCGTCTATTTACCAATGCGTTATATCCAGCAGGGAGTGCTGGAGAGTGCGGAAGAACGCAAGCGTCATCGTCGTGCTCCTCGCTTTGTGCCTGCTGGACAGAGTACACAGATGATAGTAGGTGCCACGAACGAAACGGACAAGGACATCCTTCGGGTGTCTTCGGCACTTTACCGCCAGCCTACGATGAAACGGGTGTATTATTCGGGCTATGTGGCGGTCAATACCTACGATAAGCGCTTACCTCTCTTGAAGCAGCCTCCGTTGGTGCGTGAAAACCGTCTTTATCAGGCAGATTGGCTCTTGCGGTATTATCGGTTTACGGTAGACGAGCTGGTGGACGATGCTTCGCCCGACCTTGATATGGAGATAGATCCGAAATTGGCATGGGCGTTGAAGCATCCTGAGTTCTTTCCTGTCGATATCCGGACTGCCGATTACGAGATGTTGCTTCGTGTGCCGGGCATCGGAGTGAAGTCGGCGAAGATGATTGTGATGTCCCGCCGCTTTTCACGCATCGGTTTCTACGAGCTGAAAAAGATGGGGGCGGTGATGAAAAAGGCACGCTATTTCATTACGTGCAACGAACTTCCCGACAAGACTATCCACGAATTGGGGCCACAGGGTGTGCGTTGCCTCTTGCTCCCGAAGCCGAAACGGAAGACGGATGAGAACCAACTGAAGCTGGATTTTGTTTTTGAAGACGATAAGGATAAATAATCTGTGTAACCTGTAGTAAAAACAAAAATACACATTGCTTATGCTGAAGAAATTGCTTAACGAACTGAAACGGAAGGACCACCAGCGGTATTTGGGTGGGTTGGACTTCTTCAAGTATATCGGTCCCGGCTTGTTGGTGACCGTAGGTTTTATCGATCCGGGCAATTGGGCCTCTAACTTTGCCGCGGGGTCGGAATTCGGATACACCCTGTTATGGGTAGTCACTCTTTCTACGGTGATGCTTATCGTGCTCCAGCATAACGTGGCGCACTTGGGCATCGTGACGGGGCTATGCCTGAGCGAGGCTGCCGAGAAGTATGCACCCCGCTGGCTTTCCCGTCCCATCTTGGGTAGTGCGGTGCTTGCCTCTATCTCTACATCGCTTGCCGAGATATTGGGAGGAGCCATAGCCCTGCAAATGTTGTTGGGGATGCCCATTGTGTGGGGGGCTTTGATAACGACGGTATTGGTCATCATTTTATTGTTTACCAATTCCTACAAGCGCATCGAGCGTGCCATTATCGGTTTCGTATCCGTCATTGGGCTTTCTTTCCTTTACGAGCTTTTCTTGGTAGACATCGACTGGAATGTGGCTGCCCGTTCGTGGGTCGTGCCAAGTATTCCCGAAGGCAGCCTGCTTATCATCATGAGTGTATTGGGGGCGGTGGTGATGCCGCATAACCTCTTCCTGCATTCGGAAGTGGTGCAGAGCCGAGAATATAATAAAGGAGACGAGCGCTCCATCCGCCGTCTGCTGAAATATGAGTTTTACGATACGTTGTTCTCAATGGGAGTGGGATGGGCGATAAACAGCGCGATGATTCTTTTGGCTGCTTCTACGTTTTTTGCGAATGGAGTACAGGTGGAAGAGTTGCAGCAAGCCAAGTCGTTGCTCGACCCGTTGTTGGGCAGCCAGGCGGGTACCATCTTTGCTTTGGCGTTGCTGATGGCGGGACTTTCGTCTACTGTTACCAGCGGCATGGCGGCAGGCTCCATCTTTGCCGGGATGTTTGGCGAGTCCTATCATATAAAAGATATCCACTCCCGTGTAGGTGTTCTGTTGTCTTTAGGCATCGCTTTGCTGATTATTTTTTTCATCAACGACCCTTTCCAAGGCTTGTTGATTTCGCAGATGGCACTAAGCGTGCAGCTTCCCTTCACTGTCTTCCTGCAAGTGGGGCTTACTTCTTCCCGTCGGGTAATGGGGCAGTATGTCAATTCGCGCTGGAGCACTTTCGTGCTTTATACCATCGCCGTGGTGGTTTCGGTGCTGAATGTGATGCTGCTGTTTAGTTAAGGATGAAGTGTTTAAAAAGAGGTGGACCGATAGTTATTGATTTGTTTCAGATTTTTAAAGCCGAAAGTTAGGAAGATGAGACGATATTTCCGAACTTTGCGGCACAAAACAAAACGTATTGACTTTATGAACCAAACTAAAACGATAGCCGCTCTTTTCGACTTCGATGGAGTGGTAATGGATACCGAATCGCAGTATAGCATCTTTTGGAATGAGGTGGGGAAGAAATACCATCCGGAATACGAGGAGTTCGGCAAGATTATCAAGGGACAGACCTTGCGTCAGATTTATGACCGTTATTTTGCGGGAATGGAAAAAGAACAGGAAGAAATCACGGAGGCCTTGAACCGTTTTGAGGCGCAGATGAAATATGATTACATACCCGGTGTGACGGATTTTATGCGCGAATTGCATGCCCACGGAGTAAAGATTGCGATTGTGACCAGCTCAAATGAGCTGAAGATGGCGAATGTGTACGCCGTGCATCCCGAGCTGAAGGATTTGGTAGACCGCATTCTTACGGCAGAGATGTTTACCCGTTCGAAACCTGCTCCCGATTGTTTCCTGCTGGGTGCGGAAGTATTTGATACAGTGCCTGAGAACTGCGTAGTGTTCGAAGATTCGTTTCACGGATTGGAGGCTGGCAATGCGGCAGGTATGACAGTCATCGGATTAAGCACGACCAATCCGGCTGAGGCTATTCAGGATAAATGCAGGCTGGTGATTTCTGATTTTACATTGTTCGATTACGAAAAGATGAGAAGCCTGCTTGCTTAACTCGCTGAAATGAGTTACTTTTGCCCTGTTTTTATAAAAAGGAAAAAAAGATTATGGCTGGATATTTAGTTAGTGATGCCCGGAAGGTGACCACCCACCGCTTGATGGAAATGAAAGAAAGAGGTGAAAAGATTTCGATGTTGACTTCATACGATTATACCACTGCCCAGATAGTGGATGGAGCTGGAATGGACGTAATTCTGGTAGGCGATTCGGCTTCGAATGTCATGGCGGGTAATATGACGACCCTGCCGATTACCGTAGACCAGATGATTTATCATGCGCGGTCGGTGGTACGTGGCGTGCAGCGTGCCTTGGTGGTAGTGGATATGCCGTTCGGCTCTTATCAGGCAGACCCGTTCGATGGCGTACGCAACGCCATGCGGATGATGAAGGAGACGGGGGCTGATGCCCTGAAACTGGAAGGTGGAGAAGAAGTGATTGAGGTTATCCGTAAGATTATCGGGGCAGGCGTTCCGGTGATGGGACATTTGGGATTGATGCCTCAGTCTATTAATAAATATGGTACGTATGGCGTGCGTGCCAAGGGCGATGCCGAAGCCGACAAGTTGTTGCGCGATGCGAAATTGCTGGAAGAAGCCGGATGCTTTGCCTTGGTATTGGAAAAAATTCCGGCTGCATTGGCAAAACAAGTGACCGAGTCGTTGCATATTCCGGTTATCGGTATCGGTGCCGGAGGGGCTACCGATGGCCAGGTGCTGGTTGTAGCAGATATGTTGGGCATGACCAAAGGTTTCAGTCCGAAGTTCTTGCGCCGTTATGCCGACCTGAATGCGGTAATGACCGATGCTATCGGGCAGTATGTGACCGATGTGAAGTCGGGCGATTTCCCGAATGAGTCGGAGCAATATTGATTATCATGTTATCCATTCATCGCAGAAGACACAGGGTAACATCGAGGAATAATTTCACTTGACAAACTGTGTGAGCCTCTGTGCCCTCTGTGGTGAAAGAGTTAGTCTACATAAGTATTATGCTGTGGAATAAAAACTTTACTTTGCTTGCAGCGGCAAATGTGTTTTTTCATGCAGCCGTTTATATGCAGTTTCCTGTCCTGCATCGGTGGATGACGGATGTTTGGGGATATACCGGAGTGGAAGCGGCGTGTATGACGGTGGTGTTCGCCTTGTCCCTGTTTATTCCCGGAGCGTTCAACAGTTATCTGGTCGATACATTCAGCCGTAAGAAGGTATGCATACGGAGCATGATTGTATTGGGCTTGGCAACGGTGGCTTATTCATGGGTTTCGGCAGCATGGCAGATTGCCGCTTTGCGTGTTTTGCAGGGAGGAGCGTTCGGAATCGCTTTAATGTCTACGGGCAGTACGTTGGCGATTGATGTGGCTCCCAGCCATCAGCGGAACAGGGCAAACCGGGCATTTACCTGGTCTGGTATTGTAGGGATGCTGGCGGGCATCCTTGTTGGTTTAACGAGTGTGCCACATTACGGTTTTAAGTCCTTGTTCTGTTATTCAGCAATGTTGTTGATTCCGGCTATAACGTTAATCGGTTATGTGAAAGTCAGTTTCCGCGCTCCTTTGAATCTGCCCTTGTGTTCGTTCGACCGTTTCCTGCTTTTCCGTGCGATTCCTCCGGGCATCAATCTGATGGCGGTTCCGTTGGTGATAGGTATGCTTTTCGTTTCGGTTTCCGATTTTTCTTTTTATCTTTGCATGGGACTCGGCTTTTTGCTCTATCTGTTGGTGAGGGAGAGCGTAAGGCGTCCGGTTGATGGACGGATTCAGGTCGGCATCGGGCAATTGCTGATGATTGCCGGATTGATGGTTTTGCATCATCGTGCGGGCATTTATCCTTTCTATGTAAGCGGCGGTCTGATAGGTTTAGGCGCAGGTTTTTCCATCGGTCAGTTCCTTCAGCTGATGATTTTGCTCCCGTTGCATTGCGAGCGCGGGACAGGTTATCATACCTATCGCTTGTCGTGGGAGTTGGCGTTGGCATTCGGTATACTGCTGGGCGTATATTTGCAGGTGCAAGGCAAGGATTTGTGTTTTGCCGGACTGTTGATAGCCATAGCAGGTCTTTTGCTGTATCTGGCGTTTACTTATCGTTATTTCAAGAAACATTATCAGAAACATTAAAAACATAAAAGAATATGGCAGACGATAAAAAGATTATCTTTTCGATGGTGGGAGTGAGCAAATCCTTCCAAAACAACAAACAGGTATTGAAAGACATCTACCTATCCTTTTTCTACGGAGCGAAAATCGGCATCATCGGTTTGAACGGTGCCGGTAAGTCTACGTTGCTGAAAATCATAGCCGGACTGGATAAGAATTATCAGGGTGAGGTGGTCTTCTCGCCGGGATATTCGGTGGGCTATCTGGCGCAGGAGCCTTACCTGGACGATACCAAGACGGTAAAGGAAGTCGTGATGGAAGGCGTGCAGGCTACGGTGGACGCATTGGCGGAATACGAAGAAATCAACCAGAAGTTCGGTTTGCCAGAATATTACGAAGACCCGGAAAAGATGGATGCATTGTTCGCCCGTCAGGCTGAATTGCAAGATGTAATAGATGCTACGGACGCATGGAATCTGGACAGCAAATTGGAGCGTGCGATGGATGCCTTGCGTTGTCCGCCCGAAGACCAGCCGGTAAAACAGCTGTCGGGAGGCGAACGCCGCCGTGTGGCTTTGTGCCGTTTGTTGCTTCAGAAGCCGGATATCCTTCTGCTGGACGAGCCTACCAACCATTTGGATGCCGAAAGCATTGATTGGTTGGAGCAGCACTTGCAGCAATACGAAGGTACGGTAATCGCTGTAACCCACGACCGTTACTTCCTCGACCACGTTGCCGGATGGATTCTGGAACTCGACCGTGGCGAAGGCATTCCCTGGAAAGGAAACTATTCAAGCTGGCTGGAGCAGAAGACCAAACGGATGGAAATGGAAGAGAAAGTGGCAAGCAAGCGCCGCAAGACTTTGGAACGCGAGTTGGAATGGGTGCGTATGGCTCCCAAGGCACGTCAGGCAAAAGGAAAGGCTCGTCTGAACTCTTACGACAAATTGCTGAACGAAGACGTGAAAGAGAAGGAAGAAAAGCTGGAAATCTTTATCCCGAACGGTCCGCGCTTGGGTAATAAAGTCATCGAGGCCAAGCACGTGGCAAAGGCATACGGCGACAAGTTGCTCTTCGACGACCTCAACTTCATGCTTCCGCCTAACGGCATTGTAGGTGTCATCGGTCCGAACGGTGCCGGAAAGACTACTTTGTTCCGTCTGATTATGGGTATTGAGAAACCCGATAAAGGCGATTTCGAGGTAGGCGAAACCGTAAAGGTTGCCTATGTTGACCAGCAACACAAAGATATAGACCCGAACAAGACGGTATATCAGGTTATCAGCGGTGGAAATGAATTGCTCCGTATGGGCAACCGTGACGTGAATGCCCGTGCCTACCTGAGCCGCTTCAACTTCTCAGGTTCCGATCAGGAAAAGCTGTGCGGAAAGCTTTCGGGAGGTGAACGCAACCGTCTGCACCTGGCTATGGCATTGAAAGAAGAAGGCAACGTGCTGTTGCTGGACGAGCCGACCAACGACATCGATGTGAATACCTTGCGTGCCTTGGAAGAAGGTTTGGAGGATTTTGCCGGATGTGCCGTAGTCATCAGCCACGACCGCTGGTTCCTCGACCGTATCTGTACGCATATTCTGGCGTTTGAAGGAAACAGCGAAGTCTTCTTCTTCGAAGGCTCGTACACCGAATACGAAGAGAACAAGATGAAGCGGATGGGCAACGTAGAGCCGAAGCGCGTGCGTTACCGCAAGCTGATGGAAGACTGATTTAGTGAATAGTGAATAGTTAATAGCGAACACGGCAATGGATTGTCCGCATTTGCCAAATAACTGTAAGGGCAGGGTTTGCCTGCCCGAATGCGACCACAAATAGAGCAGTTGATGTTTTCGGGCGGGCAGACCCCGCCCCTACAAGTAAATGAAAGAGCCGTGAATAGCGAAGAGTTATGTTCGTTATTCACTATTCACTATTCATTATTCATTATTCATTATTAACTATTAACTATTAACTAATGAACGTTTTTCTTGCCCGACATGGGCAGACGGAAGAGAATTTGAGCCGGATATTCCAGGGACATTTGCCCGGACATCTTACGGAAGAAGGCAGGAGGCAAGCGGTGGCTTTGGGTGAAAGCCTGAAGGACATCGCGTTAGACGCTATTGTAAGCAGCGACTTGCAGCGGGTGGTTGATACGGTGCGGCTTGCGGTAGGCGATAGAGGGTTGCCATGGGAAAAGAATGCTTTGTTCCGTGAGATAGACTGGGGAAGTTGGACGGGATTGCCGATAGATAGCGTAGACCGTTCCCGTTTACCGGCTGATGCCGAGACACCCGAAATGCTTTATGCACGTGCAGGACGGTGTATCGATTATCTTCGTGCGCATTATGCCGGAAAGTCGGTATTGGTGGTGGCGCACGGACAGATTAACCGTAATATCTTGGCACAAGCGAAAGGCATTCCGTTAAGCCGTTTGAAAGAAATTCCGCTGATGAAAAACGCATCAGTAGAAGTATTGGGTTTATGATTATCCAACTCCGTTTTCTTATTTGTAGAAATTCAAAACAGTTTCTAAGTCAGCCGGCTTCCCGGTCCGTTGCAGCTCAGTCCTCGTCCAGTCCTGGCAGTATGGGACAACAGTCCTGACTGCAAGGGATTTTTCATGCAGCCGGATGTCTTTGTCCGTATAGCTTGCCGGATGCGGTAAAGCGGTCGGCTTCCAAAAACATGTTTAAGATTTGGAGGTTTTGCCGTTTGGTCCTGTGTGTGATTCCCTCAATCACGCATGTCTGCTGTTCTTCGTTTATTTTGATTTTTGAGGCTGACGCTTCCTGTTTTTCTTTCTTTTGTAGCATCCGGTATTTCCATCCTAATAGGATAATGCCCAAAAGGCATGCCGTTGCTATCCCGATGTACTCTGCTTCTGTATAATGCCATAATGTTGCCGTGCCATAGTCGGTCCAGGCCTGTACCTGTATCGAGGGAGGATAGTCGATGTAGTGTGCCGGCATGCAATACCTGGCCTTTGCCGGCGAAACCGAATCGTTTGCGCTATACTTCGTTTCTCCTTTATAGGTGTAGACGATGCCGTTTGCGCCTTCGATATGGAGGGCGGACAGTCTTTCCGACAAGATGTTGTTCACCTTATTTATATCCATCGGGTCTATGACAGCTAAATCGTGTTGGTTTATCAAAAAGTCTGCAGTTTCTCAAATTACTGCTTTTAGGGAGGGATTTAGTCGCTTCAGCAAACGCAC
>URCM01000027.1 GCA_900546355.1 uncultured Bacteroides sp. | reverse complement strand
GCCTCAAAAACTCATCCCAAATCATCGCACGATAAATTCAAAACAGCTTCTTACTATATGTATGCCAGTCCTCCCTTTATCCCTATAGGATTGTCAAGCAGTCATGCCTTAATAATCCGCAAGAAATTCTCCACGTCACGCCGTATCATCTGATAAGTGGGAGAGTCTTTGTAGTTGGTGTTTTTATGGATAACCAATGTCACGTCTACTTGGCTACGCTGATAGGCGGTCAGTTCATTGCGCCGTTGGGTTTCGTGCAAAGCGAGATCGTTTATCTGTTGTTCCCGTTCCCGCCGCAGGTAAGTACATACAGGGACGAGCAGACGCATGATAACATTGTCTAACAAGTGATGCCCTTGTATAAACAAGTAAGTGTTTTCCGGATAAACGCCTAACCGCTTGAATTCTTCTTTCATCGCTTCTACTTCGGGGATACCTTCCGGGTGATGATGTTCCAAGTCGCGCAGTTTGCGGTTTACCTTTTTCGACATGACTCCCAAGCTGTATTCAGGATGCCGGATACCCACTTGTTCGATTTTGACATACGAGCAAAAATCGAGTAATGAAAATTCTGATAGGTTATGCTGGCGGTAGAACCATACCGACCATACAAAAAGCGGGTAAGCGATTTGTGAATAAAGCTTCATATAGGCCGGAAAATCTATCAGGACATGGTCGTTTAAGGTAGCCATTACGCATACTTCGTGCAATCCCTCAGCATAACAATGATAGTTTTCGATAGCATAGGCATAGGTTTGGAGTACGTAAGGGCATTCTATCATGTAGCGTGAGGTTTGAGTCCGTCCTTGCAACAAATAGTCGTAATCGCTGTCTACGCAAGCTATCATGTTTTCGCCTAATTGCTTGCCCAATTGATTCATCAGTACGCTTTTTTTGCCTTTTGCTAACGAAGTGCGCGAGGGAAGTATCACTTCAAAATAACGGTTTTCGTTTTCGTATTCGGCTAACAAGGAACGCCAAAAAGATACATCATCATAGCTCTCTACATAAGCCACGATTTTCTTTCTTGCTTTTTTAGGTTTCAAACTGTTGGCTGCGCCTAAATAAAGCGAGGACAAGTTCTCGGTAAGTCTTTTTCCCATAGCCGTATGTTTTTTAATGAAGGGTGATATCGCTCACTTCGGTTACGGCATCTATCCATCCGTTCATGATGACTGCCGGCGAATGAGTGGTCAGGATAATTTGTGCGTTCGGGTTCAATTGCCGTATCAGCAAGATTAGCTGTTGTTGCCATTCCACGTGCAACGAGATTTCCGGTTCGTCCATAAACAGGGCGTAAGGTTGGTTGTCTTGCACCAGTACAGTCAGTAGGATAACCAGCATTTGCTTTTCACCCGATGAAAGCTGGTAAGGAGTCAGTTCGTCCCCTTCTTGTTCGAATAAGATTTCGTTGCTTTTCCGGTTGATTTTCTTACCCGTATCATTGAATAAGTTGTCTATCAGGTTTTGGAATAAAGTTTTGGGCTTTGACATTTCGGGTGCTTTCGCCTGTAACTCAGGGTCACCGCTGGTCAGCATTTCGATAATACGGTTTCCGATGTTCACTTGATAGTCAAGATAACGGCGCTGCAATTGGTACAGCTGCCAGTCGAGTTCGGTCTTTACGTTTTGATTGCCGATTTTTTCAAGCAATCCCGCACTGATAAGCGGACGGTCAAAACTCCGGATGACATCAAAATTAATGTAAGTAGCATCCGCGGGAGAGAAGACAAATGATACGCCTTCGTGAAAATCGTTGGTCAAAGCTCCTCCTTCCAATGCGGTCAGGCTCCGGACAGAATTGTTCAGGATGGTGCTTTTGCCGATACCGTTCACGCCACTCAGAATATTAACATCGGGACGCAGCACCCACGAAATATCCTTGCGCCCCCACATTCCTTTGATATCAATGCGTTTGATATAGTCTGCCTGTTTTTTCATGACTGTGTTATTAATGGGTTGACTTGTTACCTTTAATTTCCGTAAAAATACAGATAATAATGGAATTAATCAATTTTTTCATCGCTCTTTTTTTAAAAGAACTTGTACCTTTGTGCAGCGAAATAATAAATATATGAAAGAAACGACTTCGATAAGCTCACCGATATTATATTTGCAACGCCAGTATGATTTGTTGCAGCTGGAGTATGAATACGAAAAAGAGCTGTTTAAGCAACAGACCGAACTGATGGGAATCGGCAGAAAGGTGAAACGGGGGATGTGTTGGTACCCATTGGATATCGGGCGCAGTTATTACAACGCCTTGAACCAATTGGTCGTAGAGGTAGAACGAAGAGAAGACAAAGAGATAGAACATCTGTTTGAATATGGTCGTCCGGTCTGCTTCTTTACGCAAGACGTGATAGGGAAACTGACTTATCTTCCTTTCGTGGCAACGGTGAATTATGTCGATGAAAACCGTATGGTGGTGGTTTTGCCGAATGCCGATGCGTTGTTGTCGTTGCAGGGCAAGGAAGTGCTGGGAGTGCAGCTTTATTTTGATGAGACCAGTTATCGCCTGATGTTTGAAGCACTGAAGCAAGTTATTGGTGCCAAGAATAACCGTTTGGCAGAGTTACGTGACATTTTTCACGGGACACAGCCTGTTTCAACATTTACCTTCCAGCCGCAACGTTTTCCGTGGTTGAACCGTACGCAGGAAGAAGCAGTCAATAAGGTACTTCATGCCAAGGATGTAGCCATTGTACACGGACCTCCGGGCACAGGAAAGACAACAACGCTGGTAGAAGCTATATATGAAACCTTGCACCGTGAGAATCAAGTACTGGTATGCGCGCAAAGCAATATGGCAGTCGATTGGATTAGCGAAAAACTGGTAGATAGAGGTGTAAATGTGCTCCGTATCGGGAATCCGAGCCGAGTGAACGACAAAATGCTTTCATTTACTTACGAACGCCGGTTTGAGTCGCATCCCGATTATCCGCAATTATGGGGTATCCGCCGTGCCATCCGCGACCTGTACACGAAACTTCGTAGAGCGAACGACCGAGAAAATATCCGTACGAAAATCAATTCGTTAAAAGATCGCGCATCGGAAATAGAGATTCGCATCAATACCGCATTGTTCTCCGAATCACGGGTTATCGCCTGTACGTTGGCAGGCAGCGCGAACCGTCTGCTGATAGGACAAAAATTTGGTACATTGTTTATTGATGAAGCTGCCCAAGCACTGGAAGCTGCTTGCTGGATTGCTATCCGTAAGGCAGACCGCGTTGTTTTTGCGGGTGACCATTGCCAGCTTCCTCCTACGGTGAAATGCATAGAAGCGGTGCGGGGTGGATTAGGCCATACGCTGATGCAGTGTATAGTGAAGCAAAAACCTGAAACCGTTTCGCTTTTGAAAGTGCAATATCGGATGAACGATGAGATTATGCGTTTTTCGTCTGAATGGTTTTACGGCGGAATGTTACAATCAGCTCCCGAGGTAAAATATCGCGGTATCCTCGATTTTGATACGCCGATAGAGTGGGTTAATACCGAAGGGATGGATTGCAATGAAGAATTTGTAGGTGAAAGTTATGGACGCATCAACAAACCGGAAGCCGAACTTTCTATCAGTCAGTTAAAGTCGTATATCACCCGCATCGGGAAGGAACGTTTTCTTGACGAACATATTGACGTGGGGGTGATTTCTCCTTACAAGGCGCAAGTGCAATATTTGCGGCAACTGATTAAACGGGATACCTTTTTCAAGCCTTTCCGTCCGCTGATTACGGTTAATACAGTAGACGGATTTCAAGGGCAGGAACGTGATGTGATTCTTATCAGCTTGGTACGGGCAAACGAAGACGGACAAATCGGTTTTTTGAATGATTTGCGGCGGATGAATGTTGCTATAACCCGTGCACGCATGAAGCTGATTATCTTAGGTGACGCATCGACCTTGACGCGACACGCTTTTTACCGGAAGCTTTACACATACATTGAGTGTTTGCACCAGGATTAACAGATAAGAAACGACATAAAACACAAAACAATGATAAGCAAAGTATTGAGTAAAATCAAGGGACATCCGCACGTAGCGGAAGGAACCGCATACGCCATTTTATGTACGATAGGTACATGTCATTTGCTGAATGACATGATACAGTCGGTTATCCCTGCGCTTTATCCTTTATTGAAAGATAAATACGGGTTTACGTTTGCACAGATAGGTATTATTACGTTAGTGTTTCAGTTGACGTCTTCTGTGCTCCAGCCTTTTGTAGGACGTTATGCCGACCGTCATCCGCAGCCTTACTCGTTGGCAGCCGGCATGTGCTTTACGCTTATAGGCTTGGTGGCATTGGCTTTTGCTCCCGATTTCTTACCGATTTTATTGTCAGTAGCCTTGATTGGTTGTGGCTCATCGGTATTTCATCCCGAAGCGTCTCGGGTGGCCCAGTTGGCTTCGGGCGGGAAGAAAAGTCTGGCCCAGTCTATTTTTCAAGTGGGCGGAAATGGAGGAAGTGCTATCGGGCCGTTATTGGCGGCACTGATTGTCATTCCTTACGGACAGCACGCTGTGGGATGGTTTGCCTTGGCGGCATTGCTTGCTTCAATGTTGCTGACCCGCATAGGATATTGGTACAAATTATTACTGACACAGATAAAGACATTCCATCATAAACCCGTGACGGGTGTTTGTACGCTTCCGAAGAAAACGGTCGACCATGCACTTGCCATCTTAGTGCTGATGATTTTCTCGAAATATTTCTTCAATGCTTGTATGACAAGTTATTTTACGTTTTATCTGATGGAGAAGTTCAGCCTCACGGTACAGCAGTCGCAATATTGCTTGTTTGCTTACCTTGCAGCTTTTGCCATTGGAACTTTACTCGGCGGTTTCTTGGGCGACCGTTATGGGCGAAAGTACGTAATCTTATTTTCCATCCTCGGAGCGGCACCGTTTACATTGGCCATGCCTTACCTCGGTTTAGGCGGAACTATCACGATGGCAGTCATTACAGGACTGATTATCGCTTCGGCATTTTCGGCTATCGTGGTTTATGCTACCGATTTAAAGCCTGACAAAGTAGGAATGATAGCGGGGATTTTCTTCGGCTTGATGTTTGGGTTAGGTGGTATCGGTTCGGCATTCTTCGGCTGGCTGGCAGACCATACGAGCATTGAGTTTGTTTTCCGTGTCAGCACGTGGCTACCGTTATTGGGCATTATAGCTGTGTTCTTGCCTGATGTGCGGCCAATGCAAACAGCGAAGTAGACATGAAAGCTAAAATTCAAGTACAGTGTTATCATTCTCCTTGTGGAGATTTATTGCTCGGTTCTTTCGGAGACAAATTGTGTCTTTGCAATTGGGTAGTAGAAAAGCATTCGGGTAGAATAGACCGCAGGTTGCAGACTTTATTGAAAGCGGAATATGAAAATGCGCAGTCTGATATTACGTGCGAAGCAATCCGTCAATTAAACGAATATTTCCGTCGGGAGCGTCAGTCGTTTAATATGCCGTTGTTGCTTGTGGGTACGGAGTTTCAGAAGCGAGTTTGGAATCGTTTATTGGAAATCCCTTATGGCGAGACTCTTTCTTATGGCGATATGGCACAGTCGCTCGGCATACCCAAAGCAGTCCGTGCTGTAGCAAATGCCAATGGAGCAAATGCCATTTCTCTTTTTGTCCCTTGCCATCGCGTCATAGGAAGTAATGGTTCGCTGACTGGATTCGGAGGAGGCATAGAAGTGAAAAAGTTTCTACTGGCATTGGAACGGCAGTGAATGTTATTGTGGAAATTGGCAAAACATCGACTGTATGTTTTGGTTTGTCTTGCCCGCACCTTCATGCTTTTATCAAAGAATCAGGCACCTGGCGTTTTTTCCGATATGCCTGCAACCGTGCCAACGCATGTTTGCGGCTCAACAGAATCTGACGGCGATAGAGGAAACATGTCAATAGGAAATAAATTCCAGCCTGTAACCATAACGCACGATATTCGGTCAAAACATCACTGAGTGAAGCTCCCATTGTTTGGATGCGGATATAACCATTGATGCCAAAAGTCGATGGAAACAGCCATGAAAAGATTTTCCAAAACGGAGGAATGGCACTGCCGGGCCATGAAATTCCCGAAATGAACAACAATGGCAGGGAAGTGAATACGAATATCATCATACAGTCTTCCCGACGGCGGATGAGGCAAGAGCAAGCCATTGCAAAGAAAATGCACGCCAGCAAAAACGGAATGACAAATGCCAGTAGTGTATCGGGCTGGGCAAGTTGTACCAACCGGAACATTTTGGGTACGAGACAGAGGATATAAGCAGCTACTGCCATATAGATTAATAAATAGGCAGACGATTTGCCCAATACAATGCGCAGTGTCCCTTGGTAATGTAGGCCAATGGGTACAAGGTCGCGGAAACGATTATTCTCACGGGCTGTTCCGGCTGAAAGCCCGATACCTAATAAAAGCGTTTGTTGGATAATCAATACCAGTACGGCAGGAATCAGGAAGCTGGCAAAACCGTCTTGTGGATTATATAACGACACATCTTCGTAATCAAGCGGTTGTACCGTAATTTCATCTTGCCGGCCGGTGGTATTTCCCGCCCGTTGTATCTGTATCTCCTTGTTCATCTTTAATGAGGCTTCGGTGTTAGCCAGTAACAGTGCTTTGTAGTAAAGCATACCGCTCATATCAGCATAGATGCTGACGCGAGTTTGCGTACCGCTGGTCAAATCGCTGCTGAAAGTTTCGGGAATACGGATTATACCATATATTTTTTGTTGTTTCAACAAAAGTTTGGCTTCTTCCATGTCGGCACAATACGAAACGATGTAGATATCAGGACTGCCGTCTACCCAGCGTAAGTACTCGCGGCTTTGCGCCGATTTGTTGTCATCGACAACAGCAGCGGGCACTTCACGTACAACTTCATTGGTATAGATAAATGCATAAACCAACGGATAAGCAAGAGGAACGAGGAGGAAGAAAATCAATACGCCTTGGTCGCGTACAGCCATCTTCAACTCTTCCTTGCAGATATGGAATAGTCCGTTGAGGCCTTGTCTGATAGTATGTCGGAGTGAATATTTGCTCATAAGTCTTTCGGATTAAGGGATGTAAACGTAATGTAGCATTTCGTTGCGCAGCTTTTTCAGGACGAAGAAAGGTAGTAGCATGAACAACAAAAGTGCAACAACGGACTGCCACGCATAGATAAGCGGATAACCGTTTAAAGCCAAATTGACGTAAATCAGGAAATAATGACGTAAAGGGAACAATACAGTCAGTGCTTGAAGAGTAGGATGCATTGCCATGACCGGATAGGTGAAGCCCGAGATGGAAAAGGAAATGACTCCCCACAATGATGCTGCACTCAGGGCAAGGCGAAGCGTACCAAACATTCCAAAGAAGAAGATACCTACCGCTTGCGAAGCTAATACGAGCAACAATCCAGCAAGTAGCATGGGCCAGATGCCACTGTTGCAAGGATAATGCAAGAAGCCGTAAAGATAGGCATTATAGAATACGGTGACGATAAAGAAAATGACTGTATGCGGCAGGAGTTTCCCCACCAATGCCGTGACAATCGAATTGTCGGACAAGCGCATCAAGGTTTGAGCGGTATTCTCTTTCAATTCAGTACCCAGTGTATAGGCGGTTGTCAAAAAAATAAGCAACATCAAGATGCCGGGCAACAAAGTATTGCAGAGGTATACTGAATAGTTCAGCCATGGATTGTTCAATGCGTGTGTATCGATAGCAATGGGTTGTAAAAATGCCATGGCTTGGTCTTCGGTGGCTCCTTTAGCAAGCAGTGTGCTTTGTCCGATGGCTCCATTGGCAAGTTCCGACATGGTGCGTTGGTCCCTATACAACAGTGAACCTGCAATGAAGTAAGCATAATTGGTATAAAATGAAACCCGTGGCTGGCGTCCGGCAATAGCTTCTTCGGTTGTTCCTTCAGGTATATAATAAAAGGAGTAGATTTCTCCTCGCTGCACCGCTTTGCGTGCTTCGTGGAAACTGGCATAATGAGCGACAATCTGTATTTGCTGAAAAGCATCGAGATTGCGGATAATATTTCGGGTAGTAGAAGTATTGTCCAAATCCACAACACCTGCGGGCATATTGGTAGGCAGACCGTTTGCCATCAGTGTGGTGAAGAACACGTAGCAGAAAATCGGTGCTATCACCATACAGAAAAGGTAAATCGGACGGGCTATGATATGACGCAACTCGCGCACGGCTATCCGATACAGGCGTTTATGAATCGTTGTCGGCATAATTCTTTTTATCTTTATTCACCACAGATTAAACGGATTTAAATAAGAAAAGGATATAATTGCTTTAATCTGTGGTGATTGTAAGTCACTCTATTCCTTTTACAATCGCTGACATACCCGGTCGGAGATTCTCTACAGGCTGCACAGGTTTAGCTTTCACTTCGAAAGTCTTCAAATCGAAGCCACCCGTAGTTTTAGTAGCTTTCCAAGCCGCATACGTTCCTAAATCTTTCATGTAGGTCACTTTGAATGTAGCGTCTTTCTCTAAAGCGGGGATAAAAGCTGATATTTCACCTCCTACGTGGAAATCTTTCAGATAGTCTTCACGCACATTGAAAGTAATCCACATATCATTTAATTGGGCTACGTTCATAATGGGTGCCCCTGTTCCTACCAGCTCGCCTACCTTAGGGAATATTTCGGTCACTTCACCATCGGCAGATGCTGTGAGAAACGTTTCGTTGATATAAGAATTAACCTCTGCCACGGCACCTTCGGCTTGACGTACTTTAGCGGCAGCCATTAGTCTGTCTTCCCGTTGTGCGCCATTCTTAGCCATTGTATATTGGGCTTTGGCAGCACGTTCGGTGGCTGCCATGGCATCGTATTGCGCCTTGGCTTCATCGCGTTTCTGGGCAGACATCACTCCTTCTTCATATAGGCGGTTGACACGTTGGTATGATTTTTCAGCAATTTCCAACCCGGCTTTGGTTTTTTGCCACATTTCGTATGCAGCCTGAAGTTGTTCGGCGCGTGTACCTCTTTCTGCTTTTTCACTTAATGCTTGCGCGGCTTGCTCCAGGGCTTCCGCTTGCGAAAGTTTTGCCATCACGTCGGGGGCTTCAAGGATAGCAAGTGTATCGCCTGCTTTTACTTGGTCTCCTTCGCTGACGAAGAATTTCAAGATGCGTCCGGGCACCTTGCTTGATACACGATATTCAGTGGCTTCCGCTTGTCCTTGAATAATTTCACTTCCTTTACGGAAGGCAATGAAGCCGATGATACTTACAATCAGTACCACTCCTACGAGGGTGATAAATGCCAGCATGATGTTGCTGCGTTGTGTTTTTTCTGCCATATCTTTCCTTATTTTAATGTTCCCATTGATTTGTTCAGATAGATTTCACTCATTTTCAGGTCGATTTGTGCGTCAATCTTGCCCGATTGTGCCGAGAGCCAGGCTGTCTGCGCTTCCAATACATTGCTGGTAGGGATGACTCCTTCCTTGAAACCTAAGTTGGCATAGCGGAGATTCTCTTCGGCTTTCTCCATGTTTTTTTCCGCCATTGCCAGTTTCTTAGTAGCTTCGTTCACTTTATAGGAGCTTTGAGTGACCTGCAGTTCTATTTTCTCGCGAGCGTCATCCAGCCGGTAGCGGGCGATATTGGCTTCGGCTTTGGCTGCACGTACTTTGTAAATGCCTTCGCCCCAATGGAATACAGGAATGCTGACTACTACACCTACCCCCCACATTCCCCGGAAGCGGTTCTCGAACCCATTGACAAGAGAAGGGTTGGTAAACAGGTAATTGGCTGTCAATCCGATGGAAGGCAGGTACTCGGCACGTGCTACGTTGACTTTTTGCTGGTAAATTTTTGTAGCCAACTCTAAACTTTTCAGTTCTTCCCGGTTAGCAAGTGCTGTGCTTACATTGCTTTCGGTATAGGTATTGGGCAAAGTTAAATCTTTCATGTCTTCGTCTGCCAATCGGATTTCGGTATTGAGCGGGATACCGCATAATTGGCAAAGCACCATTTTGGAAAGATTCAACCCGTCTTCCACCTGGGTCAAGGTCATTTCCGCCTCGTTGACTTTTACGCGTACGCTGAGTGCATCGGCAGTAGTGGCAACTCCTTGTTCCACCATTTTGTTTACGTCCGAATCCAATTTCTGTACCAATTTCAGGAAACTCTCGGCAAGTTGTTTCTTGTTTACCAAAGAGATAACTTGCCAATAAGCTTGGTCGGTGCTGAGGATAACGTCCTGCATACCTGTGGCGTGTTGTGAAGCCGCCAATTGTTCGGCATATTTAGTGATTTTATTATAGGCAATGATTTTCCCTCCCATGAAAAGAGGCTGGGTCAACGTGGCAGCTCCCGCATAAAGATTACGCGTGTCGGTACGGAAAGCATCCACCAAGCTTTGCCCTACCCCATTTAAAGCACCGGGTATTTGCCCCATGACTCCCGACAAGGGAGTAAGCAGCGGCAACAATTCGGGATGGGCGGCGGCTATCTGTTGCATTTGCTGCCCGAATTGCTGAAGTTCCATACCTACCGATGTACCCATATTCCCGATGGCATTCTTTTGGTCATCACTAAGCAGGGATATTTCTTTTTGTGTACGCATATATGTGCCTGTGACATCGATTTTGGGCAAAAAGTTTGTAAAAGCCGCCTTCTGCTGATAATGGGCAGCTTTAATCTTTTCTTGTGCCATACGAAGTTCTTTGTTGTTCGACAGGGCAAGATTTCGACAACTGTCTAAAGTAAGTATGCGTTGGGCGTATGCCCCCATCGCAAATGTTCCTGCAAGGATGAAGCTCAGAATCTTTTTCATTGCCAACTCGGTTTATGTGTTTGTTTGCTTTGTCAAGCATAGCAAATGTACAGACAATAAAACAAACTGGCAAAGGAATTGTTTTAAAAAAGTCTTAGAGTATTTCCTTTTTAGTGGTTGATAGGACTTATTTGGGAGCGTTTGGGCTTTTGGGCAATAGGGTCGTAAACGATTTTAGCTTGATTTTGTCTTATCAGGCGCGTTTCTTCTCCTGCTCCTGTATTGGGGAATGTCCCATGCTCCAAGTGATAAAGTACAGGTGCCATCAGGCTGTCTGCTTCTGTGGCAAATTCACCTAAATCGGCACTCAGGTCTTCCGTCGCAGTGTAATCGGGTTGAAGTCCGTCGGTGTAATAGTCATAGAAACCTTCCGAGTTGCTGACATAGGATGTCGTAAGCCAGAATTCCAATTGAGGATAAGCTTCATCGGTAAACAAGCTCTGTGCTACGTTTTTGCCGAAAGTAGCAGTTCCCACCTGTATCAGCTTATCGCCCAAATAGGGACGCAATGTATTGATGATAATCTCTGCCGCCGAAGCTGTATTGTTGGTCGTAATAACGTACAAATGATCGTATGTTACATTGCTTACGCCTTGCAACAGACTGTTGTCGAATGTGTACGTCTGGATTTGCGGTTCGGTCTTGTCGTTGAATATCATGTTCAGCCACGGTTGCCCCATAGCGTTTTGAGGCGCAAGAATGGTGCCAAGCAGTTGGGCGGTCGATACATAGCCACCTGGATTATAACGTAAATCAAGAATGATGTCGGAAGGCGATTGGGCAACAGCTTCGTTGAACGCGGCTTTCAGCGTTTCTTCGTCTTCGATTTCAAAACCGTTGTAAAGGACATAAAAAGCCCGTCTGCCTCCAGCCGTTATCATTTTGCAGGTAAATACGCTGGGCTGTTCGATAATGCGTGGAGCTGGCATATCGATATAGGTGGTATCGGGTTGTCCGTCGGTAACGGTAGCTACACGGTAGCGGTATGAACCTGCAGGACGCTGGAAATATTCTACAAAGTTGGTGGAATTCAATGCACGGTCGTCTACGCTCACCACCCAATCATTACGTTTCAGCCCCACTTCGGCAGCGGGAGAATCGGGATATACATATAATATATGTACGACATAGTCGCCGTTAGCGTTACGTATCAATGCACCTTCTATACCGAAAGTGGGGTATGCGCTCATGACGCGTGATACGTTTACCGAATCGATGTGCGAGAATACACTTCCGCTTTTCTGGTCTTTGTCGGACACGACAGATTGCAGGAAGGTTTCAGGCTTGTCGAAAAAGTTCAGTTCTTCTTCGGCAGGCAAATCCTCGTAATACAGATAGTGTTGCTGCATCACATCGTACATCCATGTCTTAGCCCCGATAAGTGCATAATACTCTCCCGAACGGTCTTGCCCGCACGAACAGCAAAGAAGGGAGAAGATACCCAACCATACAAAGCCTATGCAGTAAACGTATTTCTTCATGGCGACGGTTTATTTTAGGGTGAATGAATTTTGGCCAATCATGTTACCGTCGGCAAAGATATATACGTTATAGGTTCCCGAAGGCAGGAATTCTTCTACATTCCAGTAGACCGTAACGCTTTGTTCTTCTCCTGTATATTCGATGTATTTCTTGATGGAGTAAGTAATCTCCTTGTCTTCGTAAGCGAAAGTGGTATTGCCTTTCGATAAGATTTCATTGTCGGGTTTGGCGATACGCACATAAAGCGTCTTATTTCCCGTTTCGGCGGTAATGTTCTTCACGATGGTGAACGAGATTGCTATCTTTTTCACATCTTTCACTTTCCGTGCTTTCCTTCCGCGCTTGTTCATTGGCAAGACTGAAATATTGGTAGCATCCAATTGTGAGGCGAGCGTAACTTTTTCATTCAAGCTTTTCTTTTCTTCCGCCAGCGTGCTGATTTGCGCCGTAGCCGCAGAATATTTGCTTTTTACCTCTTTGTTTTCTTCCATTAAAGCCGCGTTTAAACGGTTGAGCGAGTCTATTTGGATGACATAGGTGCGCAACACGGCACGTACGGTCTTCAATTCTTTCTTCAACCGTAAGATTTCGGCTGCGTTGGTGGTTTTCACTTGGCGCAATTCTTCCAGCAGGCGTTGGGTCTTCAGCTTTTCACTTTCCAACTTTTCCCGGAGTGAATCGTTGTTGATTTGTATCTGGAGTTCATCGTATTGTGCGGCAAACGTGCTGTATTCGTTTTCCATTTCCTGTTTTTCTACGGCAAACACTTCGGTCATTTCCTTGTTCTTCCGATATTCGTTTACGGCAAGGAAAGATACTCCTGCTACAATGATAATCAATATGATGACTGCTCCGACTAATTTCTTGTTTTTTTCCATAAAGCATTTTGTTTGGGCGCAAAAATACAATATTTTGCTCAGATGCGCAGCATCTCGCGTATAAAAAACTATAACGGCACATCAGAAAAGGAAATAGGATGACATGTTTTTTTTCATTTACAACCTCTGTGAAGCAATATACTTTTTATGTCCTCCGATGCGGGGACGTACATCCCCGGCAGCAAGGATGTATATCCCCCGACTGGAGGACGTACATCCCCGGTATGGAGGATATAAAAAGAAGGCGTCCATATACAGGAAGCCATACATCCCGAAAAAGGAAACATACAGTTTCTCACACTTGTGTCTTTCACAGCCAGACCAACGTTAACCAGCGCATAAAAAAAACAGGTGCCTTAAAAAGAGACCTGACTCTCATTTTAAGGCACCTTTCCATTGTTAACCAGTCATCACTTTTCCGGCGTATTGGCAAGCGTAGCTGTCAGGAAGTCGTAGAACTTAGCCACGGAAGCTATTTCGCACTTCTCATCGGGGGTATGCGGACCTACCAGTGTGGGACCGAAGGAAATCATGTCCAAACCCGGCATCACCGCACCGATGATGCCACATTCCAGTCCGGCATGAATCACTTTCACTTCGGGAGCTTCGCCGAATTGTGCCTGATAAGCTTCCTTCATGGCATGGAGGATAGGCGAATGTACATTCGGTTCCCAACCCGAATAGCTTCCCGAACGCTCTACATGCATGCCCGCCATGGAGAAGCAGCTTTCGAGTGCCGTGTTGCGATAATCTTTCATCGATTCGCGGGCACTGCGGGTCAGTATCTTGACAGACGCTTTTCCGCCTTTGATATCCACAATAGCCAGATTCGAAGAAGTCTCTACCGTATCGGGAATGGCCGGGATGTAACGCTCTACACCGTTGGGGCAAGCATAAATAGCGTCTACCAGATTGTCGCGGATTTCTTCGGGCACCATGTATTTAGGCAACTCTACACGTTCAGCCTTGAAACTCAAGCCTTCTTCGATGGTTTCGTATTCTTCGCGCCATACCTGTTCGCACTCGCCCACGTATGCCAGCACATCGTCTACTTCTTCTTCGGGCACCGTAATAACCGCTTCACACTCGCGCGGAATAGCATTACGCATGTTTCCGCCTTCCCATGAAACGAGGCAAGCCTCATCGTAAGCAATCACTTGATTCAGGAAACGCGCCATCAGCTTGTTGGCATTGGCATGCCCCCAACCTATCTGAATGCCCGAATGTCCTCCGCGCAACCCTTTCAATGTAACTTTCAAAGCAACGTCTTCGGGGTCGGTTTCTTCTTCTTTGTATTCCAATGTAGCGGTCAGGTCTTCACCTCCGGCGCATCCGATATACAGTTCGCCTTCTTCTTCCGAATCCAAGTTCAGGAGAATATCGCCTTCAATCGTCCCGGGCTTCAAGCCGAATGCCCCATACATGCCTGTCTCTTCGTCCGCCGTAATCAATGCGACCAGCGGGCCGTGCTTCAAGGTCTTGTCTTCCATAACCGCCATGATGGCTGCTACACCCATACCATCATCGGCTCCCAATGTCGTGCCTTGCGCGCGTACCCATCCGCCATCCACAACCGGACGGATAGGGTCGGTCTCGAAATCATGTTCTACCTCTTTGTCCTTTTGAGGCACCATATCCATGTGCGCCTGCAGAATAACCGTCTTGCGGTTCTCCATACCCGGAGCGGCCGGTTTGCGGTAAATGATGTTTCCAGCCTCATCCTGGAAAGCTTCCACACCCACACTCTTGCCAAACTCCAACAAGAATGCCTGAACTTTTTCCAGATGACCCGAAGGACGCGGAACTTGTGTCAACGAATAAAAATGCTTCCACACATTCTGTGGAGCAAGCGAAAGAATGTCATTCATACGATTTAATTTTTATGTTTGTTTGTAAGCGGCAATGCCACTAATCCATATATGCCTAACAAAATTAATAAAAAGGTTTGAATACCGTGTACCAAAAGGGCAAATATTCCGGCATCTTCCTTGCTTACGCCATACATCATCATCATCGTAATGACCGCGAAATGCCAAGGCCCCGCCCCGTTGGGCGTAGGTACCACCACAGCAATACTCCCTACAACAAACAGCACCAGCCCTGCCATCCAACCCAATTGGGCGGAAAAACTGAAGCTATAAAACGTCAAATAAAAATGCAGGAAATAACATGCCCAAATAGCAACGGTGTAGACCACGTAAAGCCACGGATGGCGTACCTCACGTATCGACATACACCCCTGCCATATATTTCTTATCAACCCTTTCACACGTGCGAAGACCGCCAAGTTACGTATCATCCATACGACAAATACCAATGCCGCGATGATACATACCAGTGATATATAAAAATTAGTAGAAGTAAACAGGTGAAGGAAAAATGCTCCGTCAGTACCCGTAATCTGGAAGAAACGGGCAAAGATGCCAGACTGCAACACCAGCGTCACTCCCGTAATCAGCAACACACACACCGAATCAATTAACCGCTCGGATACCACCGTACCTAAAGACTTAGAGAAAGAAACCTTATCAAATTTCGACAAAATGCCACATCGCGATACCTCACCGATACGTGGAATCACCAGATTGGCCGCATACGACACGAAGATGGCATATACACTATTCGATGTCTTGGGATATTCACCTAACGGATACAATGCAAGATTCCATCTCCATCCCCGAAAGATATGCGCCAATACCCCGAATGCCAGAGAAAACAGCATCCAGCCATAATCCATCTCGCCAGCCAGGACATGACATACCTGCCTAAAATCGAATCCATGATACGTCCAAACCAAAATAACCGCGCCTAAAACCAAAGGCAAGGTTATCTGAAAGATCTTATTAATCCATTTTTTTATATCAGTTCGTTCCAAAATCCACGTTGTATTTAAGATTAATGCTTAACTTTGCAATGTGCAAAGATAATATCTTGCACGAATAAAAAAGGTTATTTACAAAGAAAATACACGTAAAATGAAACCAGTCAAGCCGAAAAAGTTCTTAGGACAGCATTTTTTAAAGGATTTGCAGGTAGCGCAAGCCATTGCCGACACGGTAGACGCTTGCCCGGACTTGCCGATTTTAGAAGTAGGCCCGGGTATGGGAGTACTCACCCAATTCCTCATTCCTAAAGGACGCCCGCTAAAAGTAGTGGAACTGGATTTCGAATCAGTCGCCTATCTGCGCGAGAACTTCGCTTCCTTAGGCAACAATATCATCGAACAAGACTTCCTGCAAATGGATTTGGCAAACCTGTTCGACGGTAAGCCTTTCGTCCTGACCGGCAATTACCCGTATAACATATCCAGCCAGATTTTTTTCAAAATGCTGGATTACAAAGACCTCATCCCCTGCTGTACAGGCATGATACAAAAAGAAGTGGCAGAACGCATCGCCGCAACAACAGGCAACAAGACGTATGGCATACTGAGCGTGCTTATCCAGGCATGGTACAAAGTAGAATACCTGTTCACTGTACACGAGCATGTATTCAACCCGCCGCCCAAAGTGAAAAGTGCGGTCATCCGCATGACCCGAAACGAAACCACCGACTTGGGCTGCAACGAAAAGCTGTTTAAACAAATCGTAAAGACAACTTTCAACCAACGAAGAAAGACTTTGCGCAATTCCATCGCAGCCATCTTGGATAAGAACCATCCGCTCTGTGCCGATGCGGTATTCAACAAGCGGCCCGAACAGCTCTCGGTAAACGACTTCATCGGCCTGACCAACCGGGTGGAAGAAGCTCTT
Source organism: uncultured Bacteroides sp. (assembly GCA_900546355.1). Classification (GTDB taxonomy): domain Bacteria; phylum Bacteroidota; class Bacteroidia; order Bacteroidales; family Bacteroidaceae; genus Phocaeicola. Next base: position 12,936 of record URCM01000027.1, on the reverse strand, counting down.
GCCGAAACAAAAAATGCATAATCATCTTATCTCCCTTCATTTCTTATATTAAAATAAGGTATGGAAAACGAAGAAATAAAGAAAGTATCCGAATTGATAGAAAACAAAGATTCGGACAAGCTGAAAGAAATCTTAAACGACCTGCATCCTGCCGACATCGCTGAACTATGCAACGAGCTGGATGTGGAAGAAGCCCGTTCCATATACCTGTTATTAGACAACGAAAAGGCTGCCGACGTATTGATAGAGATGGACGAGGATGCCCGTAAACGTTTCCTCGACCTTCTGCCTTCGGAAACCATCGCCAAACGGTTTGTCGATTACATGGACTCGGACGATGCCGTAGACATCATCCGCGACATGGACGAAGACAAACAAGAAGAAGTCCTCTCACACATAGAAGACATTGAGCAAGCAGGCGACATCGTAGACTTGCTGAAATACGATGAAGATACCGCCGGCGGGTTGATGGGTACTGAAATGGTTATTGTCAACGAAAACCTCAGTATGCCCGAATGCCTGCGCGAAATGCGCATCCAGGCAGAAGATATGGATGAAATCTATTACGTATATGTAGTAGACGATGACGAGCGCCTCCGTGGTGTCTTCCCGTTGAAGAAAATGATTACCAGCCCCTCGGTATCGAAAGTGAAACACGTCATGAAGAAAGATCCCATATCGGTGCATGTAGACACGCCACTGGACGAAGTCGTACAAGTCATCGAGAAATACGACTTGGTGGCACTTCCCGTAGTAGACAGCATCGGAAGACTGGTAGGACGTATCACGGTCGACGACGTCATGGACGAAGTACGCGAACAAGCGGAACGCGATTACCAGTTGGCATCCGGTTTGTCGCAAGACGTAGAATCACACGATAACGTTTTCCGCCAGACTACCGCACGCTTGCCCTGGCTCTTAATCGGTATGCTGGGAGGTATCGGCAACTCCATGATTTTAGGCAACTTCGATACGACTTTTGCCGCACATCCCGAAATGGCGCTCTATATCCCGCTTATCGGTGGAACAGGAGGAAATGTCGGGACACAATCGTCTGCTTTGGTCGTACAAGGCCTTGCCAACAGTTCGCTGGATGCAGGCAACACGTTCAGGCAAGTGATCAAGGAATCGGTAGTAGCCCTTATCAACGCCACCATCATTTCCATGTTAGTGTATATCTACAACTTCATCCGTTTTGGTGCCGATGCTACGGTCAGTTATTCCGTATCCATCAGCCTGTTTGCCGTCGTGATGTTCGCCTCTATCTTCGGGACCCTTGTCCCCATGACCCTTGAGAAGCTGAAAATAGACCCGGCTATCGCTACCGGCCCGTTTATATCCATTACAAACGACATCATCGGTATGCTGATGTACATGGGTATTACGGTACTTTTGGCATGATAAGAAAGAAAAATGCGATGGTTTTGAAAAATAATGAGCAAAAAAATATGAAAAACCGATTTTATTCTTTTAATTTGTAATTAGTGATAAACGAAAACAAATTCTTTAAAATCTACATACGATGGAAGTAAACGAAACAAACCGCCCACTAACTGAAGTTCAGGCAGACAATACGCCTGAAACTTCGGTTCCTACTGTTGAATCTGTTGAAGCAACTGAGAAACCGGTGTATGTCCCCAAGCAAACCCAGGAAGAAGTTGTGGAACGACTGACAGAAATCAACAAAGACGCCTGCAACGCAGACAAACAAGAAATCGATTTTTTAAAACAAACCTTTTACAAACTGCACAAATCGGAACAAGACGCAGCGCGTAAAGCCTTTATTGATGAAGGCGGTAATCCGGATGATTTCGTCCCTGCTCCCGACCCTTGGGAAGTAAGATTCAAGGAAATCATGAACTCCATCAAAGAAAAGCGAAGTGTGATGGCAGCCGAACTGGAACAGGAAAAAGAACAGAACTTGCAGAAAAAACTTGCCATCCTCGACAAGATGAAAGAACTTGCCGAAACAACGGATGACACAAGCAAGATTTACAACGAGTTCAAGCAACTCCAGCAGGAATGGAATGACATCAAGCAAGTGCCCGTAGGAAAAGTAAACGAACTGTGGAAAACATATCAGCTCTATACCGAAAAATTCTACGACATGGTAAAGCTGAACAACGAATTCCGCGAATACGATTTCAAGAAGAACTTAGAACAAAAGACCCGCTTGTGCGAAGCCGCAGAAAAATTAGCGGAAGAACCCGATGTCGTATCCGCATTCCACCAGCTACAGAAACTGCATCAGGAATTCAGGAACATCGGCCCCGTAGCCAAAGATTTGCGTGAAAGCATCTGGGCTCGTTTCAAGGCTGCCTCAACGGTTATCAACCGCCGCCATCAGCAGCACTTTGAAATGCTGAAAGAAAAAGAGCAGACCAACCTCGACCAAAAGACTGTCATCTGTGAGATAGCCGAATCAACGGACTACGACAACCTGAAAACGTTTGCCGACTGGGAAAACAAAACGCAAGAAATCCTTGCCCTGCAAGCTAAATGGAAAACCATTGGTTATGCGCCTCAAAAGATGAACGTAAAAATATTCGAACGTTTCCGTGCGGCATGCGACGAATTCTTCAAACGGAAAGCTGCTTTCTTCAAGCAAATCAAGGAAAACATGGCGGAAAACTTAGAGAAGAAAAAAGCGTTATGCGAAAAAGCGGAAGCACTGAAAGACAGTACCGACTGGAAGCAAACCGCCGAAATCCTAACCCAATTGCAAAAAGAATGGAAAACCATTGGACCGGTTGCCAAGAAACATTCGGATACCGTATGGAAACGATTCATCGGTGCATGCGACTATTTCTTTGAACAGAAAAACAACGCTACTTCTTCGCAGCGTTCGAAAGAAATAGAAAACATGGCGAAGAAAGAAGAAGTCATCAAGAAATTAGCCGCACTCGACGCTTCCGGAACAACAGACAACAGCACAACCGAACAAACCCGCAACCTGATTAAAGAATGGAATTCCATCGGACATGTGCCTTTCAAAGAAAAAGACCGCTTGTACAACGAATTCCACAAACTGGTTGACAAGATGTTCGACAAGCTGAACCTCTCTGCTTCGGAACGGAAACTGAGTGACTTCAAATCGGGTTTAGGTAAAGGAGACAGCCTTTACCGTGACCGTGAAAAACTGGTACGCACCTACGAAAACCTGAAAAGTGATATTCAGACATACGAAAACAATTTGGGCTTCCTCAATTCATCCTCGAAGAAAGGAAATACGCTGGTAGCCGAAGTCACCCGCAAGATTGAACGCCTGAAAGGAGATATGGAATTAATCTTGAAGAAAATCGCCGCTATCGATGAAAAACTGAAAGAAGCTTAATGCTTTCTCTCTCACCATAGAGGGCACAACGTATCACCGAATTCTTAAATTAAGATTCCTCAGTGATACATTGTGCCCTCTGCTATAAACATCAATCAACGAATCACCAGTTGTCTGTGCGGAACGGGAATAAAGGCAATTCACGCGTACCTGCCACATTGCCCGGCTGGAAATCGCGGAAACAATAACGTACCGCTACGGGATTGGGCACTTTATCGCACGTCACTTTTATCTGAAGGTTGTTATACACTTCCGCTTTAGCCGGATAAAATACCTTGTCGCTCCCGGCAACCTCAAATCCTTCCATACCGCTCAAGCGATTGAAACCATCGGGCATATCATTGAACGAAAGAATCACACTGCCGTCCTTCACCTCCATTGACTTATACGAAGGACCTGTCGCCACAATGCCTTTTACCCCATACGTTTTAGACAAAGCCAGATAAGCCAGACGCTTGCCTACATCCGTCTTGTTCTTCGGATGAATATTCTTCGCCTCGTATGGCTCCACCAGGTCATTGGTCGATATCAACGCACTGTTCGGGATAATCGACTGTGCCTTAAACTGCTGTTCGCGAAACAAAGCGCTGCCCGTGCCTTCATACGAACCGAAAGGAGCGATTTCTACGAAATAGAAAGGAAGTTCGCCCAGCCCCCATTCGCTGCGCCACAAATCTACCATTGTCTTCAGGCGTTCGGCATAATCGGGATGGCCGACATTCGATTCGCCCTGATACCACAAGAAGCCCTTAATCGTATAGTTCTGCAAAGGCTTCAACATACCGTTATACATAATTACCGGACTCATGTAATGCCACCAGTCATGCGGTTCTTCCTTACGGATGTCCCGCTTCAGGTCAATGTCAGGATAGTTCTTTACAATACTTTCCGGGAGCCAGCCTTCTACCGTCGTACCTCCCCAACTGCAATTGATGATACCGATAGGTACGTCAAGTACCTTATTCATCATCATGGCAAAGTTGAATGCGGTAGCACTGAATGCCGGCGCATTTTCGGGATTGCTCACCTTCCATTTGCCCTTACAAGTTTCTACGGGTTTCAATTGTCCGTTCTTTTCAACCGTAGCCACACGGATGCCTTTCCATTGCGAAGCCGTAGCGATGGTTTCATTCGCTCCTTCTATCGGGCAATTCCAAAATCCGTTCAACGGCATTTCCATATTCGACTGACCGGAACAAAACCACACCTCACCGATAAGGATATTGCCCAGCTTCGTTTCCTCCCCGTCAGAGAAGGTGATGGTTTGCGCTTCATAAGTGGCGGCTGGGGTTTGTACCTTTGCCAACCATTTACCCGAAGCATCACTCTGCACAGTATAAGTTTGTCCGCTCCACGATACACGGATGTTTACTTGCGAGTTCGGGTTTGCCTTTCCCCACAACTTTACCTCCGTCTGTTGTTGAAGTACCATATTATCACTTAATATGTCGGGCAAGACAACTTTTGCCCATACGCCTGTCTGCATCGCTGCTAACAGACAAGCCATTACAATACTTTTTCTCATAACAAATTGTTTTTTTAAACCTAACAAATTATCAATATAAACTTTACCAATCCATCAATGTTTTCAGATATGCCGTAAGTTCATTTGCCATTTTCTGTTGCTGACGCATAGAGGGATGCCAGTCCGCCCCGTATCCCAACGAACCCGTTTGAGGAGACATATCGAAACGATACACTTCGGTATCGCCCTCCTGTTTGCGTTCTGCCACTACCGTATCCATCGCCCGTTTTACATCTTCCAGCGGTTTACCGTTCAACATGGAACCGCTCAGTAAAACAATTTTGGCTTTCGGATATATATCACGCAAATGGCTGACAAATTTCCGATACCCATCGGTCAACAAACGGAAATCCGACTTTCCGTCTCCTGCATCATTTGTCCCTAAATTGATGCAGACCACATCGGGGGTATATAAACTATGGTCCCATAGTTCCGTAGGGTCGGTAAACATGACCTGTCCATACATTGCCGGCAGACAATTTTCACTTCCTGATACCGGTTCACCCACATTCCGGTAAATACCAATCCCCGAACGTGCCACAACCAGATGTTGTGCCTTCAATGCGCGTGCCGTTAATGCCGCATACGTATAAAAATGATTTTCAGTATCGTAAGTGAAATGCTCGTTTTGGTTATCAGATTCGACTCCATAACCGCAAGTAATGGAATTGCCAATAAACTCAATGCGGCGTTCCGGCAATATGGGAGCCTCAGCCAACTCACATCCTTTATCTACATAGAAGCCTTCGAATACAGGTTTCATTTCGAACCCTTCCAATATATACATGATACGCGCTCGATGCACACCTTCAGGCAATCCTTCGGCAAGCGTCAATACCGAATCGTTTTTTGTAAAGCCGATGCGGTAAGGCAGCTGATTGTCTATCTCCACCATGAAGTCGCCGCTCCCCGGTTTCGCTTTCATCCGAAGCGAAGTACCCTCGAAGTTGGCGAAGATGCTTACCCCCGGATACGTAAATGTCACCGCTTTCGGAATGCGGTGGCTGATACGCCCCATATAAACGATATGCGCATCATCGGCAGGTATAAAAGTATTGCCCATACGTTGTGTATCGGCAAAAACGGAGGTACAAGCAAACCATGCTCCCACCATCCAAACCAATTGACAGATAGATTTCTTTTGTGTTTTCATAATCATGTGTTTTCGCAAAGATACGAAAAATTATGGATTTCCACTGATAGAATTTTATCCAATCCTGTGCATATCCGCAAGAAAGCGTTAAGCCAAGAAAGCGTTAAGAAACCGTCACATCCGCTCCATATCGCTTGCCGATGAGTTCTTGCCGCGGTACGTGTTCTTCAACTGATTGAAACGGAAGACCAGGCTGACGGAGAAATTCCACAGCTGGTAGTCTTCGGTCTGGGTGAAACGGAGGTTCCCCTCACGCTGCTCTTCGCGGAACTTCATGGTGCGCAGCAGGTCGTAAGCCTTCAAGCTGACACTGAAACGTTTCTCGAAGAAATCTTTCTGCAATTCCAGATTCAGCATTTGGTAAGGACGAATGGATACGCTCCCCAAATCGCCGCCGGAATAGAAGGCGTAATACACACTTAGCAGATAGTCTTTCGGGAATGTGAACTGCTGGTTGAGCGCAGCGGTACAGTTGGGCGAATGGTAGGCAAGCGGTTCTCCACGGTACATCACCTTGAAAAAGGGCTGGCTGATGCCCAACGTAAGGGAAGGATGCCAGATGCCGAACGTCTTCTGAATGTTCAGCGTCGCCTTCAGGTACTGAATGCGGCGGTAATTGCAAAAGGTGCTGATGATGCGGTTTCCCGCTTCTTCCTCATGGCAGGTGGACAGGTGGTTCTTCTCGTACGTATAGCTCGCGCTGAAATAAAAGGGTTTGTGGCTGATGCTCCACTCCAGCTTGTACGCCGTGGCAGGCAGCAGCAGCGGATTTCCCCGCTGGTACATGAACTCGTTGCTGTAATAGACGGCGTTGCTCAGCTGGCGGAACGAAGGGCGCGTGGTGCGCGACGAGAAAGAAAGCGTCTGGCTCCAGCCGTTGCGCTTGTAGCTGACGCTTGCCGAAGGATAGACGTTGTGGAAGCGGCGGGTCAGGTTGCCTGAAGCGTCCAGCCGGTCGCGGAACTTCATCTGCATATATTCGTAACGCACACCTGCCCGGAAAGAGAAGCTGCCCGCCTCTGCCGACACGTCCGCAAACGCCGCCGCACGCACCTCGTCTTCATCGTAAAGCGAAGCCGCCACATTGTCTGCCGTGCTCTGCAGTTCGTTGTGCGTATGCACCCGGCTCACGTCGCTTCCAAAGCCCACCTGCACACCGGAGGCAGGGCGGTAATCGAACGCCAACTGGCCCGAGGCAATCGACAAATTCCCCTTCCCACGGCTTTCTGTTTCCAGCCATTCGCCCGAACTTGTTTCCGCCGTCGCCTGCCGGTAGCGGTTCCGGTTGTACACAAAGTCGAGGTTGAGGGCGGACGAAAGCCGGTCGCTCCAGTCGGCGTTATGGAACAGGTTGGCGTGATACACGTCGGTGCGGTTCAGGTAATCGTTGTCGATGTCTTTTTCCGCCAAGGGTGCATGGCTCCACCCGTATGCCAGGTTCCCGGTACGGAACGTATAGTCACGTGTATGTGTGCCTTCCACCTTCGCCCCTATCACGTGACGGGCGGTAAGCTCATAATCTGCATTAGCGTACCACGTATGTTGCTTCGTGTCGCGGCGGTCGCCCTGGTCGGGATTCCGGTACAGATACAGGCTGTCGCCCAACGCCAGCTCGTGCGATTGCGGCTGGTTCACCACCGAACGGTAATCGGCATACTGGTAATACGCCGACACGTGGAGCTTCCGGTTCCAGTAGTCGTAGCGCAGCGTCTCGTAGTCGGAATACCGCCTGCCCTGCTCCGACACGTGCTCCACCAGCAAGGCATGCCCGTCGTCACGGCGCAAGGTATAGACCTTCAGCACCGCTTTCCCCTCGGCGTCGTAGCGTGCGCCCGGATTGGTAATCAGCTCCACCGAACGGATGTCTTGCGGCGTGAGCTGCTGCAGCTCATCGGCACGCGCCTTGCGGTTGTTGATGTAAATCACCGGAGTGCCCAAGCCGAACACTTCCACCTCGCCCGACACGGTGAACGTCATCCCCGGCAACACCGCCAGCATATCGTTGATGCGGTGGTATTGGCTCAACGTCGTGCCCTCCACGCGGGTCAGCAGCGCGCCGTCTTTCAGCTGATGAACGGGACGTTCCGCCACCACCTCCACGCCCTGCAGCCGAACGCTCTCTTCGCACAGCGTCACTTCGCCCGTAAAGCCGCTTGCCGGAACCGTGCATGAGCGGTAGCCCAAGCACGAGAACCGCAGCAAGCCTTCGCCCGGAGCCGAAGCCTCCAGCGTGAAACATCCGTCGGCATCGCTCACCGTGCCAGCCACAAAAACCGAATCGGGCAGCGCGAGCAGCACCACATTGGCATACGCCACTCCCCGATGCGCCTCATCCGTCACTTTTCCCGTCAGGCTGTCCGCCCCGATGCCTGCACAGACGCAGTGCAGCAACATCGCTGTAAAAATCATTCTTTTCATCATCGTATATTTTTGTTTTCGTTAAGATTTATCATTCCGTCCGCAGTCGGCAACACTTATCCTACAGGATTGGCATCATCCGAGCCTCCGACAGCACGAATCCTGCAGGATTGGCATCGTCCGAGCCTCCGACAGCACTTATCCTGTAGGATTGGCATCGTCCGAGCTTCCGACAGCACTTATCCTGCAGGATTGGCATCGTCCGAGCCTCCGACAATGCTTATCCGGCTGGAACCCGCTGCAAAGTAACGGCAAAACTTTCCGGCGGCGAAAAATAATCCTTACCCGTGGGTTACGCCTATATTACTATTTTATTACTCCGCGCCACAGTTCCGGGTTTTTCCGCTATCTTTGTCGTGCACAATCAAACATACGCTTATGAAGAAATCAGTCCCTTGGATAAACCTCGTCACCATAGTCGCCTCGCTGTCCATTCTGATAGCGCAGGCAATCGGCTTCCGCCTGCAGTGCCGGCACGCGCTGGAGCAGGCGGTCGACGAACAGAAACGGCTGGTAGGACAATGCTGCGGCGACTTCTTCCGGCAACAGATGCAGATTCCGTCCGACAAAGGCTTCGTGGTCTACCTCTTTACCGCCGAAACCCATGAGCTGCTGGACACCTACACTTCGGTGCCCGGCTCGTACGTTGAAAACGGCATCGTGCAGTGGAACACACGCCTGACGCTGCAGACCGACACGTTCTACCTGCCTGCTTCCGTCTCCTACAACAACTGGAGTACCTTGGCCACACGCTACGTGGCAAGCGAACGCGGGCTTGCCTCCCCACAAGCACTGGAAGCCTTCTTGCGCGAACGGCTGGACGAACCGGCACTCACGGTCACCGCCTCTGCCGGACGGCAGCTGCTGGCGGACATCGAGACCGTGTCGGCAGGCAGTTTCTTCCGCCCCACGTACCGACTGCAGTTCGGCATCAACCCCCTGAACCGGGAAAGCGTCTTCATCGGAGGCAGCCTCAAGACCGGCACGCTGCTGAAAGAGATATACTGGATGCTGGCGGCATCTGCCGTATGGGCAGTCCTCCTGATACTCTGCCTCATCTACCAGGCACGCACCATTCACGGCGAACGGAAGCTGAACCGCCTGCGCAACGACTTCCTGCACGCGATGATTCACGAACTGAAACGCCCCGTACAGTCGCTGAAAATCCTGATGTCGGTACTTAAGGACAAAGAAATGAGCCGCGATGAAACATTGCGCCGGGAAGCGGTTGCCGATGCACAAGCAGAGCTGGACAACCTCTCCGCCTACTTCTCGAAGCTGCGCGACATGACCTACGGCGACTTCAAGGAAATCCCGCTCAACCGCACCGTGTTCAGCCTGAACGCCCTCCTCCGTCCGCTGGCGGAAAAGGCCGAAAGGCAGGGCGTGAGCATCCGCATCGACTCCGAGCCGCAAGACATCCTCGTGAAAGCCGACCGGATGCACATCAGCAACATCTTCAGCAACCTGCTGGAAAACGCCGTGAAGTATGCGCGGGGCGAAGCCGTCATTACAATTACCCTCCGCCAGACGGGCAACCGGACAGACATCGAAGTGAGCGACAACGGAAGGGGCATCCCAGCCGACGAGCTGAAACACATCTTCGAGAAATTCTACCGCAGCCCGGCAGTGCGCCGCGAGAACATTCCGGGACTGGGACTGGGGCTGAGCTACGTAAAAAGCTTGGTGGAAGCCCACCGCGGGCACATCCGCGTAGAGAGCGAACCAAACCGAGGTACCACCTTTTATATATCTATACCGCAATGAACGATTCACCCTTAAAAATCCTGTTTGCCGATGACGACGCCACATATTCGTTGTTCTTGAAACGCTTCCTCGAAAAAGCAGGCTACGAAGTCGTACACGTGCCCGACGGGAAGCAGGCGTTGGAGCAGTTCCGCCTCTGCCGCCCCGACCTGGTATTGCTGGACATCAATATGCCGGAGATAAACGGATTCGAGGTGGCACGGCAAATCCGCAGCTGGGACAAGAAAGTGCTGCTGTTCTTCCTGTCCGACCGCACCGAAATCTCCGACCGCCTGAAAGGATTCAGCCTGAAAGGGAACGACTACATCCCCAAGCCCTTCTATCCCGAAGAACTATTGGCAAAGATAGAAGAACGTTTCGCGGACAGTACCGGCGAAGACAACCCGCACTACCAAGCTAGCCATACCCTCTTCTCGCCCGAAACCAACGAGCTGACCGTATGCGGCACGGCGCACACCGTCACCTCGCGTCAGGCGGAAATACTGACCCTGCTGTTCCAAAACATCAACCAGACCGTCTACCGCGAAGACATCCTGACCCACGTATGGGGAAACGACTCGTACGCCAACTCGCTTGCGCTGAACGTGCAGATTTCCTACCTGCGCCACTACCTGAAAGACGATTCGGGCATACGCATCGAGTCCATCAAGAAAAAAGGCTACGTGCTGCGGACGGTCTCTCCCGAATAAATCGGCAGGCGATGCAGGATAAATCCGGCGAAATGCTTATTTTTGTGACGATAAAACAAGCAATATTTCACCACAGAGGCCACAGAGGCACACAGAGTCTTTAAATTTTCCTCTGTGATACTCTGTGTCCCCTGTGGTGATTTTTTCATCCGATAAACGAATCAAGATATGACAAGCGACAACGAAAAAGAAATGTTCCCCCTCGTAGATGAAGAGGGAAACATAACGGGAGCAGCCACGCGGGGCGAATGCCACAACGGGAGCAAACTGCTGCATCCGGTAGTACACTTGCACGTGTTCAACAGCCGGGGTGAACTTTTCCTGCAACGCCGTCCGGCGTGGAAAGACATCCAGCCCGGCAAATGGGACACATCGGTAGGCGGACACATCGACCTGGGCGAGAGTGTAGAAATGGCACTGGTACGGGAAGCACGCGAAGAATTAGGCATTACCGGCTTCACGCCCCAACTCCTCACGCATTACGTCTTCGAATCCGACCGTGAAAAAGAACTGGTGTTCAGTCACCGCACTACCTACGACGGCACTATCACCCCCAGCGACGAACTGGACGGCGGACGCTTCTGGACTTTAGAGAACATCCGGAAAGCATTAGGCACAGGCATCTTCACGCCTAACTTCGAAAACGAATTCAAACGGTTGGGCTTCTGAACGTAAAAAAAACAGGACATGACATGCAGTATTCGAAGTTTTCTTTCATTTACTTAATAAAAATGTGAAAAACATTGTTTATGAAAGAATCACTTACACTACGCAAACGCCTGGGGTTGGAAATCAACCGGAAGCTTACCGACAACCTTATCAAGGAACATCCGTTGCGGCAATTGTTCTGGGAATGCACGCTGCGCTGTAACCTGCATTGCCGCCATTGCGGAAGCGATTGCAAAAAGATAGCCGGCTACCAGGACATGCCGAAAGAAGATTTCCTGCGGGTGCTGGACAATGTAGCCGCCCACACCGACCCGCACAAGGTTTTCATCATCTTGACCGGAGGCGAACCGCTGGTGCGCGAAGATTTGGAAGCGTGCGGACGTGCCATCTACGAAAAAGGATTCCCTTGGGGCATGGTGACAAACGGATTGTTCCTTACTCCCGAACGGTTGGAAAGCCTCATCCGTGCCGGCATGCACTCGGCTACCGTCAGTCTGGACGGATTCAAGGAAGAACACAACTGGATGCGCGGACATCCGGAAAGTTTCGACCGTGCCATCAAAGCCATCCGTATGCTGGCAGCCTTACCCGGCTTCGTGTTCGATGTAGTGACCTGCGTGAACAAGCACAATTACCCTTACCTGGAAGAACTGAAACAATACCTCATCGGCATCGGACTGAAACGCTGGCGGCTCTTCACCGTGTTCCCCATAGGAAGGGCGGCGCACGATGCCGAACTGCAACTCTCTCCCGAAGAGTTCCGGGGGATGCTGGACTTCATCAAACGCACGCGCCAATCCGGAGACATCCGCATCAGTTACGGATGCGAAGGCTTCTTGGGCAACTACGAAGGAGACGTACGCGACCACCTGTTCAGCTGCCAGGCAGGCATCACCGTCGGCTCGGTACTGATAGACGGTTCCATTTCATCGTGCCCCAGCATCCGCGCCGATTATCACCAAGGCAACATCTATCAGGACGAGTTCATGGAAGTATGGGAAAACCGCTTCCTCCCCTATCGCGACCGCGAATGGATGCGCACCGGCGAATGTGCCTCGTGCGACTATTTCCGCTATTGCCGGGGTAACGGCATGCACCTGCGCAACGAGAAAGGCGAACTGTTAGTATGTCATTTGCACAAATTATTCACCAAATCATAAATTAATACTTCGTTAAATTAATAGCTAATCCGTTGACAACAAACAAGTTAATTAATAAAGTTTAGCAGAATAAAATAGGTCAAGTAGCTGATTTTCATTACCTTTAATGGTATCCAACCACACATTAAAGCAATGAACAGAACAGCACTTGACCAATATGAGGGACTCGTAACCGATGCTTTGAAAAGTTGTTCAGCAAAGTTACGCAAAAGTTTTAAAAC
>URCM01000026.1 GCA_900546355.1 uncultured Bacteroides sp. | reverse complement strand
GCCTCAAAAACTCATCCCAAATCATCGCACGATAAATTCAAAACAGCTTCTTAATTATTCCTCTGCGTCTTTGCGTCTCTGCGTTCGATTTTTTTCGCAAACCAATTTTGTTTTACTATAACTGGCTTTCGCGTCTCATTTGTGGATGTGGAATGGGGATATGATAAACCGCAGGTTAATGCCTGTTTTTTGTACAAATGAATGAGAATATGTCTGCAAAAACAGGTATTAATCTGCGGTTTCCTATATCTGCTCTCGTATGGAATGTTATTATTGGGCAGAATTGCTGGCGGAATCACCGGCAGCAGGAGTAGTGGTTGTAGCCTGGTCGGTTTGCGGAGCGGCAAAGCCTTCGGGTGCATTCAGCGGATTGGTTTTTTGCTCTTCGATAGCTTGATCCATGATAACCGATGAAGCTTCAGTAGCATGCGGCAGTACGTACGATGAAGCTACGCTTACTATCACCATAAAGATGGCAAGTCCCCACGTTAGTTTTTCGATGAAATCGGTTGTTTTACGAACACCCATGATTTGGTTAGAGGATGCGAAGCTGGAAGCCAATCCTCCTCCTTTAGAGTTCTGTATCAGCACTACGAAACACATCAATATAGATGCTAATACGATTAGTCCTACAAATAAAAAGTACAGCATTTTCTTTATTTTGATTTAGCGTTAATAATCAGTTTTTCCAAAAATCTTATTTGGTCTGCAAAGTAAGCATTTTTTTTTGGATATTTCAAATTTAATTTCCTTATAATTTCAAGTGCCTTTTCATAACGGTGTTGTTTAACGTATATTTTGGCGAGTGTTTCGGTAAAATAGGCTTCATCGTCTGCGTCGGGTCGTTTTTCTTCTTCTTCGCTGTGCTCGTCGTTTGGTTTTTCTTGTGTCTCTTCTTCCGGCTCTGGCAGGGAGGGTTCGTTTCCGATGAAGCGGTCTATCAAGTCTTGTCCTTTCAAGGAAGCTAGCTTGTCGGTTTTGCTCTCCTCTTCCAGTAATACCGAGGCATAGTCGGAAGCGGCTTCGGCAGGAAGCGGAAGTTCATCGGTTGGCATTTCCGATGATTCTGCTAAGAAACGGTCGATGAGGTCGAGTGTGCGGTCGGACTTGGTTCCAGCAGGTAAGGAGGAGGACTCGGTATGTTTCTCAATGACGAGACGGACACCTTCAATGAAATAGAAAAGCACACTTAGATCCGCTATGTAAAGAACGCTTTTCCGCAGTTCATTTTCGAAGTCGGAATGCTGTAGCAGGTACAGGTTCTTAAGATAAAGCAGGCGTGCCGTCTGGAAGTAAGGGTAGCGGGTCAGCAGCTCGTGCAGGGTGTGCAGGCTTTCTTCCGATAGCGATTCGGGATGTTGTATCCAGTGTTGTATGCTTTCTTGTATCATTTAGTTTTTTCCTTTTTTACTGTTTGTCGCTGAAAGCCTGACTATTACCAGTTCGCAACGGTAGCGTTGAATATTTGGTCTACGATTTCGTCTATCATTTCGCTGACCAGTCCTTCTTGTACCGAAGAAAGCTGTTGGCTGGCGTCATATTCACGGCTGGCTGAAAACTGCTGTTCGAAATCTTCGGCATGATTGGTGTTATTGACGAAGCGCACATTTACAGTCATCCGCAATTCTGCCATGGTCGAATAACCGTCGGCACCTACACCTTTATTATATGCATCGTAGTTGGTTATTTCGCCCGACAATTCCAGGTCGCCACCTTGACGTGTTTGTTTCAGTCGGGTTTGTTGCATATAAATGTCTTGCAAGGCTGTGTTGAACATCGATTCCATCGGACCCCATACAAATGCGGCAGAGCGGTTGGGGAAGTTTTCGAAGGAAATGGTTTTCACCTTGTCGTAGTTGATGGATGCTCCGTTGAATTTATATGAGATAGAGCAAGCTGTCAGTATGCAGCAGGCAAAGATTGCACATAGCGTAATCTGTTTACAGTGTTTGTTATTCAAGTCCATATTCTTTAATTTTTCTATAAAGTGTACGTTCGGATATTTTCAGGTCGGCGGCAGCGTTTTTCCGTTTGCCGTGATGTCGTTCTAACGCTTTGCGTATCATTTCTTTCTCCACTTTGTCAAGTGCCAGGTTCTCTTCTACATATTCTTCGGTGTCTTGTACTTCTGTGGGTTCTACAGGAGTGACACTGATAGGGGGTGTGTCGGGGGTGACGACAGGATTTACTACTACGGGGGTATCGGGAATGACGCTTACCGTATTCTGCAGATAGTGTACCGGTATTTCTTCGGGATGTGTCACTTGTGCACCTTGGCGTTCAGCCATGATGCTGTGCACTAATTTTTTCAGTTCGGTCACATCGCGGCGCATATCGAACAATACCTGGTATAGTATTTCCCGTTCGCTTTCGAATCCTTTCTTGTCGGAAGAGTGTACACCTAATAGCGAAGGCAGGCGCGATTTGGGTTGCTCTGGCAAGTAGTTGCGCAAAATGTCGGGTGAGATGTCACGGTTGGTTTCTAATATGGAAATTTGTTCCGTGATGTTCTTCAGTTGGCGGATGTTGCCCGGCCACGGGTAATGAACCAACATTTGTTTGGCGTCTTCGGTGAGTTGGATGGCAGGCATGTGGTATTTTTCTCCAAAGTCGGAAGCAAACTTGCGGAACAAGAGCACGATGTCGTCTGCCCGATCGCGCAAAGAAGGTACTTTGATGGGTACGGTGTTCAGGCGATAGAACAAGTCTTCGCGGAAACGGCCTTCGGCAATGGCATCGGCAAAGTTGATATTTGTGGCCGCTACGATGCGTACATCGGTTTTCTGTACTTTTGATGACCCCACCTTGATGTATTCACCCGACTCGAGCACACGCAGCAATCGTGCTTGGGTAGAGAGGGGGAGTTCGCCTACTTCATCAAGGAAGATGGTTCCTCCGTTAGCTTCAGCGAAGTAGCCGTTACGGTCGCTGATGGCTCCTGTAAAGGCTCCTTTTTCGTGGCCGAAGAGTTCCGAATCGATGGTTCCTTCAGGGATGGCGCCACAGTTTACGGCAATATAAGGTCCGTGTTTCCTTCGGCTGAACTGGTGGATAATCTGAGGAAAACTTTCTTTTCCTACGCCGCTTTCGCCCGTTACCAGTACAGATAAGTCGGTCGGGGCTACTTGTATGGCTATATCAATAGCTCGGTTCAGCTCTTCGGTATTCCCGATGATGCCGAACCTTAGTTTTACGCTTTGGATTTCTGATTTGTTCATGTTGGGTACGTTCTTTCTCTGACAAAATTACAAAAATCTTGTTATTCCCCGCAATTTTGGCAGGAAAATCTTAGAATACCGTGCGAATCATGAATCGGATACCCCATTTGTTAGCGGTAGGCAAGTGGTTATAGTTCAGGCGGCGTACATATTCGACGTGCAGCAGCTTGAATATATTGTGGATGCCTGCCGATACTTCTACGTAAGGTTTATGCGGGTCCATTACGTAACTGGAGTAGTCGTATCCTCCAGCGGGATTGTAATGTCCGGGGAACATCATGAGCATACCGTCGCTTTGGTTTTGTTCCAAGAATGGATTGTTCTTGTCGGTGAGTTTGCCCCACAGGCATTTTACACCGATGAATTCACGCCATTTCAGCTTCTTAAGCAACGGGATGCGGTTGAACAGTTTGCCTTGCAGGTTCCACGATACATCAAGCGAAGCATAACGGTCATTCAGGAATTCCATGTTGTTAATCAGGTTGAACGTTTCATCTTGCTGGATGTACGACAGGTTTGCCGCAGGCATAATCAGCAAGGGGAAAGGTACTTTGTTCCACTGGATGCCTGCATTGAGATGTACGTCGATATTTCCCCACGAACTGAGCCAGAACCGTTTGTATGCACTGAAGTCGGTCACATTATAAGTATAGTCGCCTCCTAATATTCCTTTGAGCGCCAATGTATGCTGGAGTATGAAAACCGGCGCGTCGAGGTTGACGGGCAGACGGCGTTGTTTGGTGTTGACAAATGTTTCGCCGGGAGCGTAACGGAATGCCAGCGAGGCTTCTGCCACGGTGATGTCGTTCGTGTTGAAAGGCGAGTGTGTCCAGTCGGTACCGGTCAGCGTACCGTCCGCAATGGCTGCCTGCAGTTGTTGTTCGCCCGCCATCGTGCGGTAGAATAACCGTCCGCAAGGCTCGTAGTTGGCATAACGCAGGGTAGCGGTGGTCTTGAAACCGAACTCGCGTTCGCGCTCATACTTGATGGTCGCTTTCCGTTCATAATTATACTGGTCTACCGTACATACCTTGAACGAGGTGAATACGTTGTCTTTATCGGTATTGATAAACTTGTCGGAAGGCAACATATTGTCGTATTGGTATGTTAAGGTGAGCGAGTGTTTGGGGAATTCGCGCGGCAGGTATTCTTTTTTGTCAAACGAATATTCTACTTCACCCATGTATTTCGATTTTTCATCCTTGAAACCATAGGCGTAATATCCCTTTAGAAAGAGATGCGGGTTCAGGTTGGCGGTGGTCTGTGCGGAGGCGCGCAGGCGTAATCCGTCAATGTAATTGCTCGAAATCATGGTATTAATAGGGCCTATGTCGACTTTGCTGTCGGGGGTAGAGGTCTCCACGTAGTTTTCTACTAAAGCTTTCAAGAAGAACATGATGTACTTGAATCCTTTTATTTGGGAAAGGTCGTCCACGAAACTTCCCATACGTCGTTCCGACCCGGTGAGGTCCTCTTGCCGGTATTTGCTCCAGAACTCATTGTCGCGCATCATGGCGTTGATATCCTTTATCTCCTTGCCTTTTTGCTTGAAAAGTTGGTTGGCTATGGGCTCAAAGCTGAAGTCAAAGTAGCGTGTAGTGCGTCTGACGAGGAAACTGCCCAGCACTTTCTTCAGGTAAGACATTTCGCATAACATATCGTCTTCCATCAGGGTCCATTCCCCGGTAGGCAATTCGCCGAACTTCTGGTCAATAACCATGTTGTCAACGAAGTTGATGTCGGTTTTCTTGGGCAGGTTCAGGCGGCATTGTTTTACCCGGTAAGTAGAGTCAGCCAGGATATAAAGGCTTCCCGTAAAGCCGAAGTCCTGCGAGTTATTGGGCACAAAGGTAAGGTGGAAGCACTTGTCTCGTTCCACATAAATCGTGTCCATGATGTAGAATTTGTAAAAGCGGATGCCCGCTTCCGAAATAGGACTGTCGAACGGGTATTGCAGGAAACGGAAACGGTCCTGATAGATGTCGATGTCTTGAAACACGTCTTTTAAGACGGTAGTAAGCATATCCCCCGTGCTGAACAGTTCGTTTACACCCGAAGAGTTCATGCCCCGGATGAAAGTCTTTTCCGCCTGCGGCTCTTTGCGGTAGATGTCCTCGTATACGGTTTCGTCTACCGAGAGCGGAAGGATGTATTTGCCCGTCACGTCGCATTCTTCTATCTGGTCGCGGAAGAACGGATATTTCTTGAACAGCCACGACTGGTTCAGGCTATCAGAAGTAATGTTGTTCTTGGCAAACATGATTTTCTGATATTTGTAGAAACGGTAATAGTCTTTTTGCTTCAGGTCGGTCCTGCGTTTCGAAGCGATGACTTTCCGTATCATTTCTACGGCAGGGTTGTTTTTGCGGGAATATTTTTCTTTTCTGGGCCGTATGATTACTTCGTCCAACATTTGGCTGGCTTCTTTCATGCTGATGTTCAGCTCGCTTGTCTTTGCCGATACGAGAATCTCCTGGGTTTCGTATCCCACCATGGAGAAAGTCAGTTTGGTCCATCCGGCATGATAGGAAATGGTGTATTTCCCTTCTAAGTTGGTTATGGTTCCTACTCCTTTTCCGTCGTAGTACACGTTCAGGTAAGGGATAGGTTCACCTGTGTCCGCATCGACTACCACCCCATGGATTTGGGCTGAGACTTCCATCATGCAGAGCCATCCTATTATAATAAGCAGTAATCGTTTCACTATATTCATATATCGTTATTATATAAGTATTTGGTCATCATTTAAATCTTTGCCCGCCGACAATCTCTGTCGTACAGGGGTGGTTTACGCGTTGTAAATAAATGTTGTTTTAGAAACTGTTTTGAATTTCTACAAAAAGTTTTTCTTGTCTTGATGTATCCGTTTTCGTGTGTGCTTTGGGCGATTTTTTGGTCCTTTCCGCTTCTGTCCTTCGTCAGATAGCCCGCTATCTTCCTCATCACAGAAGCGGAAATGCCTCAAAAACTCATCCCAAATCATCACACGATAAATTCAAAACAGTTTCTTAGTTTGCCCGAACTTGAAATCGGAGACGAAATTACACCACTTTCTTGTTTTTGACAAATGAGAAACGCCGAAAACCTATAAAAGCACCTACTTTTATGTAGTATTAACCATTATTATGTAATTGTGGGGCTTTGGTTAAGAGGTCTGTGCGGCGTGTATTTTCTGCATCAGGCATACGTCTTTGTAGCTGTTCCCTGTGCGTATCCAGTCTTTCAGCATACCGATACGGGTGTATCCTTGTTTCTCGAATAAACGAAGGCTGGCGGCATTGTCTGTACGGATATAAGCATAGAGCTGGTGGATGCCCAGCATGCCGAAGCAGTGACGCTCCAATAGGCGGAGCGCTTCGGAAGCAATGCCTTGACGACGGTATTCCGCTTTTACCACGATGCCTACTTCCGCGCGCAGGTGCCGGGCTTCGAAAGCGAACAGGTCAATGATGCCGGCCGTTTTCCCGGAACAAAGCTCTATCATCAGGCGGAGTTGTCCGTCGGCGAAGAGGTCGTTCTGGTTTCCGGCAATGTATTGCTTGAGCTGGTAGCGCGAATAAGGACCTGTGGCAGGACCATTCTCCCAAAACGTTTCGTTATTTTCGAACAGCCACATTTCATCGATATCATCGGGCTCGGGAGCACGCAGGCGGATACGGTCGGTATGTAGGGGCATAGTCATTCGGCGAAAGGGTTATCAGACAGATGGAGTTCGTTCTGCAGCCGTTCTTTGCCGGGGATGCAGAACAAAGAGGCTATCAGTGACATGCCTGCACAGAGCAGGCCCGTATTATCCATCGTCCAGTAGTAGATGGAAAGTCCGAGCAATGCAGGAACGGTCAACAAAGCGATGCGTATTTCACTCCAGCGGCGGTAACTTTTCAATGCTTCGGCAAGAGGCAAGGTTGCTATATGCCGGGTGAGCGAGAGGCTGAAGAGGCGCAGCGAAAGGGGGATAAGGCACACCGTAAGCAAGATGCCCGTTACTTGCAGGATGTATTCCGTTTGTGCGTCACCTGCAAGAATCCCTTGCGGCAGAAGGCCGCATTCGTATAGTGCCGCTAAAAGCAAGCTCAGTATCCAAAGTAAGGCGTATTCTCCTTTCAGAATCCGCACCAGTCGTTTCAGTTCTTTTTCCATGTGCGTAAATTTAAATAGTCAAGTAGTACATAGTAAACGGCCAACGGTACACGGAAATCATATCGTTGTTCCGGTAAATACGATGCGGTTGGCAATAGAGCGTCCCAAGGTGATTTCATCGGTATATTCCAGTTCGTCGCCGATGGAGATGCCGCGGGCGATGATGGTCAGTTTCACGTCGTAGGGTGCCAGCTTGCGGAAGATGTAGAAGTTGGTTGTGTCTCCTTCCATCGTCGAACTGAGCGCCAAAATCACTTCCGACACGGTGCCTGTCTTTACCCGCTCTACCAGACTTTCTATTTGCAGGTCGGAAGGACCGATGCCGTCCATGGGCGAGATGACTCCTCCCAGTACGTGATACAATCCCCGGTATTGCTGGGTGTTCTCTATGGCCATCACGTCGCGGATATTCTCCACGACACAAATGGTCGACGCGTCGCGCAAAGGGTTGGAGCAGATTTGGCATACATCTGTGTCCGAGATGTTGTGGCACACCTTGCAATACTTCACCTCACGTTTCAGGCGGATAAGTGCATTGCCAAATGATTCTACCGCTTGTGTGTCTTGCCGGAGCAGGTAGAGCACCAGCCGCATGGCGGTCTTTCTGCCGATGCCGGGCAATTTGGCAAATTCATCTACGGCCTTTTCTAATAATACGGACGGGTATTGTTGGTTCATCGTTTTGTTTTCCTTATCTGTTTCCGAGGTGCAAATGTACGAAAAATCCGGATTCTTTGGGTATGCAGTAAGGAAAACTTTCGGATACGACAGGTTGTTTCAGTAGTTTCATCAGCCTGATGAAACTGCTGAAACAACCGCTTGCTCCGTCCGCCGTGATGTGTTCTCCGGATGAATGGGCGTTTTTCAATTGATAATCAACTTATACCCGATGCCGCGCACATTCACGATGCGGATGCGTTCATCGCGCGAGAGTTTGTGGCGAAGCTTGGTGATGAACACGTGCAGGCTGCGCTGGTTGAAGAACGTGTCGTCGCCCCATAGGTCTATCAGGATGTCTTGCATCGGGGTCACTTCGTTCCGGTTTTCGCAGAGGCGGCGCAAGATTTCACTTTCACGGTGAGAAAGTTCGGTTTCGCTTCCGAGGTAGGAGAGACGTTGGGCAGTGGCGTTGAAACGGTACCTGCCTATTTCGAATTCCGTTGCGGGAGGTTGGTTTTCCGGGGCGGAATAGTTGGATGCCCGCCCTAAGAGTGCCTTGATGCGCACGATAAGTTCCTGCATCCCGAACGGCTTTTTCAAGTAATCGTTCCCTCCTAATTCGAAACCTTCTACCACATCGTTCGTGGCAGAGCGGGCGGTGAGGAAGAGCACCGGCGTCTGCTTGTCTTGCCGACGGATGCGGCGCACCATTTCGAAGCCGTCCATGCGGGGCATCATCACGTCCGCCACCAATACATCGGGCTTTTGTGCGAAGAATAATCCGATTCCTTCTTCCCCGTCTTTCGCAAGACGGATGCAGAAGCCTTGTCCTTCCAGCGTGTCTTTGATAATCAGGGCGAGTGTCTCTTCGTCTTCTACTAATAGTACGTTGATAATTGGTTCCTTATTTTTCATTCTTCATTCTCAATTTAATTGTGAATTCGCTTCCTTTCCCCGGTTCGCTTTTCATTTCCACCGTTCCGCCGTGCTTCTCGGTCAGGGTCTTTACGTAATACAGTCCCAGTCCGTAGCCCTTTACGTCGTGCAGGTTTCCGGTAGGCACGCGGTAGAACTTATCGAACACGTGACGTTGCTTGTCGTGAGGGATGCCGATGCCCTGGTCGCTGACGGAGAGGATAAACCAGCCGTTTTCGGTACGGCATTTTATTTCGACTTGTGCCTCGCCAGGCGAATACTTGATAGCATTGTCGATAAGGTTGCTTACGATGTTGCCGAAATGCGTGCGGTCGGCATATACGGTCAGGTTCTCCGGCTCGATGCGGAGGGTGATGCCGGTGGGCTTGTCCGCTTTCAGTTTGTGTTGTTCGATAAGGGGCATGATGACTTCTTCGGGCGGGAAGGTTTCCGGATGTAGGCGGAAAGTTTTCCGGCGTTCTATCGACATGCCGAGTATTTGTTCTACCAGTCCGCTTAGCCTTCGGAGCTGTTCCTGGCAGATGCGCAGGTATTGTTCGCGTTTTGCCGGGTCGGTTCCTGTATCGAAGTTGAGCAAGGCATCGCTGGCGGCGTATGCCACGGCGATGGGCGTTTTCAGCTCGTGGGTTATGTTGTTGGTAAAATCGGTTTTCATTTCTTCCAATGTCTTTTGGCGCAGGAGGGTGCGGATGAGGAAGCCGAACGCAAATCCTAAGATAATCAGTATCAGTGCCGATGCGGTCAGGATGCCTGCCATTTGGGCAAGCACGATGTTTTCTGTCGGTTCCAGAATGAGTAGGTAGTTCCAGTTTCCGTGTAGGTCATAACTGTAGTTGTAAGAGGTGGCTTGTGGGGAAGGGCGATAATCGGCTGTGCCTCCGATGGCTAGTGTGTCGGTGAACGTGTAGCTCGAATCAACGGTGCTTCCCAGGTGCAGATGTATCAGCCGGTAAGGTGTATCGATGCCGATGTGGAGAAGCTCTTTTCTCAGCAGGCTATCGAAAACGGCGAAATCGGGGTCATTCAGTACGTCCATGGCTGCGTGCAGCCCTTGCTGGAAGTTGGAGGCGAGTTCGTCAGCCGAGCTCTTGTTACTGAAGAGCATGGTGGCGATGTCGGCTTGCAGGGCGGCTTGCGGGGTGGGGACGGTGTCGGCAGTGTTACGTTCCCAGATGGAAACGCGGATGGTGTCGCCATGCTTGACGCTTCGGATGGTATGGGTCTTCGTGAACGCCCGTTCATCGTCGTATCCGGTCGAGACGGTCACCTGGGCTTGTGCCGACGAATCATTCTGCATCCGCCTGACGCGCACAATCATTTCGTTGTAATCGCTCGTGCGCAGGGCTTCGCGGATGTCTTTTTCCATTTCGCTCCGTTGGGTGTGGTAAAGGCTGGTCAGCCAATAGGTTTGGTAGGCGAATACGCCCGTCAGCGAGAGGATGACCAGCAGGGTGATGTATCTCAGAGGCAGTTTCATGCGTTGGTCTTTTTTCGATTCGTTTTTTCTCTGCGATTCCGTCCTGCATCGTGCAGGAAGCTTTCGCAAGCTGCGGTTCCTTGCTCCTGTCAGGAGGGAGCTTTCGCAGGGCAAAGATAGGGCTTTCCGTTCAATCTTGTGGAAAACGGTAAGACTAAATAACACTTCCGGTAACACTCGGTAAGACGGGGGATAGGGCGGGTTTCGCGGAAAACGACGAACTTTGCCGTATTAAACAAAGAACGGAAATACGATGAAACAACTGGTTTTGATTATCGGGCTGGCGGCTTTCGGGGCAAAGCTTCCGGCTCAAGAAGCAGTAGATAGCTTATTGACGGGCGACGTGCAGACGGACAGCCTGTTTCAGACGTTGCCCGAAGTGATGGTGGAAGGCGAACGTCCCGTGGTCAAGGCTTTGCCTGGGAGGCTGGAATACGACTTGCCCCGCATGATTGCGCAGAAACCGATAGATAATGTATATGATGCATTGAAAGAGCTTCCGGGCGTGGTAGAGATGAACGGCGGATTGACGTTGGGGGCACGAGGCGTGACGGTCGTATTGGACGGAAAAGTGACGAATATGAGTGCCGGACAGCTTTATTCGTTATTGAAGTCGATGCCTGCCAGCCGCATTGAGCGGGTAGAGGTAATGTACAATGCTCCGGCACGTTATCAGGTGCGGGGCGCACTGATAAACGTCCGCCTACATCATCGCATCGGCGACCCTGGCTCGGTGCAGGGCGAAGCGTTTGCCAAATATGACCAACAGCATGAAGCTTCGTTTGAGGAGCGTGCCTCCTTATTATATAATGGAGGGAAGTTTTCGGCGGATTTCCTTTATTCGCATACGCACGGCGAGAGTTACAACACGACCGACAAAGAGGCGCGCCACTGGCAGGAGGCGGAGGATGAAACCTGTCTGATAGAGAATCACGAGACGGGGCGCAGACGGAATCATACACATACCTTCCGTCTTGGCGCCGATTACCGGTTTGCCGAAAATCATACGCTGGGTTTTGTCTATAATGGGAGTTACGATACCAGCCATTATAACCAATATACTACGGGCACACAGACTGCAACGACCTTGGGCAATCAGGAATCATGGCTTCACGATGGGCGGTTGGATTATCAGGCTCCGTTCGGGCTGAAGGCAGGCGTAGAGTTTACATGGTATCATGCGCCAGGCAGCCAGCGTCTCGCCAGCGAAATGGAGGAGACGGACATGGACTTTTATACCGAAGACGCGCAGCGCATCAATGCCTGGAAGTTTTATCTCTCGCAAGAGCATCAGCTCGGCCGCGGCTGGGGGCTGAACTACGGAGCGGTTTATACAACGAGTGTGGATAATTCGTACCAGCGGTATTCGGGGGATGAAGGATTGCCTTCGGACATGGCTTCACGGCGAAGGGAACAGACGCTGAATGTATATGCGGGCTTCAGCAAGTCGTTCGGCGAAGACTTGTCGGTAAACTTCTCACTGGCCGCCGAACATTATCAGACTCCGGTGTGGAACGAATGGGACTGGTATCCGAATCTGACGGCTACGTATAAACCTTCTACCAGCCATCTTGTGCAGCTTTCTTTCAGCAGCGGCAAGCGTTATCCCGATTATTGGGCGGTGCAGGACGCGGTATCTTATCTGGGCGGAGGCTATTCGGAAGTGCAGGGAAATCCGTGGCTGAAGCCTTCGAAAGACTATAACCTGACGCTGATATACATGCTGAATTCGAAATATACTTTTGCCGCATGGCTCAGCCATACGGAAGATTATTTCACGCAGACGCTTTACCAGTCGCCCGAACGCTTGGTGGAAATCTACCGTTACCTGAACTTTAATTTCCAGTGCCAGGCAGGTGTTCAGGCTTCTGTCCCTTTTAAAATAAAGAAATGGCTCGACTCGCGCCTGACGCTGATAGGCGTATGGATGCGCGAGAAAGACGCTGACTTTTATGATATGCCTTTCGACCGACGCATCTGTTACGGCATGGCGGCATTCAATAATAACATAACCCTTTCTACCCATCCCGATTTACATCTCAGCATCAACGGGTTTGTGCGCAGCAAGGCTCATCAGGGTACGTATGATTTGCCTGCCAGCGGAAATGTGGACATAGCGTTGCGTTATACTTTCGCCAATCAGAACTGCATCCTCTCGGCTTGGTGCAAGGATATTTTCGAGACCACAGGCATCGACCCGTATGTCTGCCTCGGCCGCCAGTGGGTGACGAATGATTATTCGTGCTACCGCTTTGTAGGCTTGTCGTTTACGTGGAAATTCGGCGGCTATCAGGAGAAGCGTCGGGAAGCGGTGGATACATCCCGTTTCAAATGAGCTGTTTCTCCTGAAAATCAATGGATGTCCGCATTCCGGGCATGCATAAAAACATTCCGTTTACAGGAACATTGTCAGTACCGGGATGCTCACCACGGACAGCAGCGTGGTGATGAACGTGCCTTCCGCCATGATGACCTCTCCTTTCTCGTACTGGATACAAAACAACGTTCCGTAGGAGGCGACAGGCATGGCGGCTAACACTGCATTGATGTTCGCGATGGTCTCTTCTATCCGGCATAGGCGGGATATATATAATATAAGGAGAGGGATCAGCACCAATCGCAAGGCAGACATCAAGTAGATGGCGGTATTCCCGAACATCCTGCGGATGGGCACTTGGGCAATGGCAGAGCCTACGATGAGCAGGGCGGCGGGTACGGTGATGTTTCCCAGCAGTGTAAAAGGGGTACTCAGTACTTTGGGAGGCGTCCAGCCGGTCACCACAATCAGGATAGAGAGGTAGGACGCAATCATAGCCGGACAATAGAGGGTGCGCCAATCAAAGCGTATCTTGCTTTCTCCTCCCGATATGAACAATGTGCCGAACACGAATATCAGCAAGGTGCTGGGGAAGTTGAGGATGCAGGCATAAAACACCGCGTTTGCCCCGAAGATAGAAGCTACGATAGGGTAGCCGATAAAGCCTACATTGCCGAATGCCAGCATAAAGCTGTATATGCCTCTCTCTGACATTTTTACGGGTAAAAATCGGGGAAGGATGAATGCTCCTCCGATAAGGATGGCATACGTGGCGAATCCCACGACGAGCAGAGGCAGGATAAAACCTTTATCGGGAAGCGTGTCGCCCATTACGGAAGACAGAATCAGGCTGGGGCAGGTTACGTTAATCACTAAAACAGATAGTTTGCGGTCGAAATCCGCGTCCATCATTTTCTTCTTGCTCAGAAAGTAGCCGATGATTACGATAATGAACAAAATAATCATCTGCGTCACAATAGCGTTCATAAGTCTTTGTTTATTGTCGTTGCAAAGATAGAAAAGAGTTTTGATAGTGTGAAACTCTTCACCTTATTTTCGAATGGAAGTTTATAAGACGAATGGCTGAAATAAACCTTGCGGTATAGCTGTTCTGTCATTCTCTGATAAGTTTGTTTGGCAGGGTATGAACCAACGTGTGATTGAACGGCTTAGAATCTGTTTCAAGCTGTTTCCCTTTTACGTTCTCCGTCCCAAAACCGTATGGTTTCCGAACCAAAACCGTACGGTTTCCGTCCCAAGAACGTACGGTTTTGGAACGGAAACTATAAAAGAAAGCCGCTTGCGTTGATAACATAACCCAAGCGGGAACTGAAATGTATTGAATCCTGCGCTTTTTTACCTCCAGAAATAACTCTTTTTAACTCCTTATTGACAAAAGTCTTGCCAAATTCGATTTGTTTTCGTTATTTTGTTGGCAAATTTATTCAAGACATGCTCAAATTGTTTGTTTACATAGTGCCTTTGTGCTTCCTGCTCTTTATGTCAGGAGGAGCAGCATGGGCCGAAAATGCAGACTCAAGCACTGTCGCCCCCTATCTGAAGGTTCTCGACAGGAATCCCAACGACCAAGAAGCCTTGCGGGCCGTCGGTTTCCATTATCTCGGACTGGGAAATAATGTCGAAGCCAGAAAATACGGGAGGCGTCTGCTGGAGGTAGGAGAAAAAGACTGTCCGTATGCTGAGCTATACGGTCACCTCATTCTCGGACTTGCCGACATCGAATCCCGCAACAGCACCAAAAGTTATGAACACCTGGAAATGGCACGGAACCTGGCAGAGCGCATGCAGAACCACGAGGCGTTAACCTATATCTTGAACGGATTCGGCCATTATGCGTTGTTTGTCCATGACGACACATATTCTGCTCTCTCTTATTATTTTCAGGCACTGGACGAAGTCCGGATTTGTCAAGACGTACGGATGCACGCCACTCTTCTTTCCAATATATCGGGAGCCTATTCGATGCGGAACGACATTTCGGGATTGAAATTCGCCAAAGAAGCTATAGATATAGCCCGGAAAGGGAATAAAATCATACCGCTGTTTTACGGAACAATGAATGCAGCCTTTTATTACCTGATTGCGGACAGCCTGCCACAAGCTCGGAATGCCATCGAAGAGATAGAGAGAATGTACGAGAAAACTCCATTCGAAGGCGAAGAAGCTGATTTGGATCTCCTGCAGGCCTTGCTTTGCGAAAAGGAAGGAAAGAAGGAGAAGGCTTATCGGCATTATGCTTCCGCCATCAGGCATTTCACAAGCGCATCGCCTTCTACCATTACCAAAGTCTATATCGAATACGCCCGGCTTCTGCGGAACGATCAACATATCCGGCAAGCCATCGAAATACTGGAGCTGGGTCTTGCCCGGATGGACAGTACGGGCATTTCTATCCACAAGGCGCAACTGCTCAGAGAGCTTTCCCTCAGTTATCACGAAGCAGGAAACGATTCCCAGGCACTGGCATACGCTTTCGAATGTCAGCAATATCAAGACCGCCGCTTCGATGAAATCCGCGAACGTGCCACACAGGAAGCCCGCATCAAGCACGATATTTATTCGCGCGAACAGCAAATCAACGCCCAACATCTGGAAATCCTTGACAATCGCTTCAAGATAACCTTGTTCACGGTAGTACTGGTTTTGCTGCTTCTGGCACTGGGCATGACTTTTTATTTCTACAAAAAGAAAAACCGGCTGTACCGTGCCATCGTATCTCAAAACCGGGAATATATGCAACGCGAACAACTGCTGATGAAGCAAATGGAAAACCTGCACTCCGACGAAACGATACAGGCAGCATCCGCCACCCTTCCTTCGGATAAGCTGAGCAACCTGTTGAGCCGGTTTACGGCACTGATGATAGAACAGAAGCTGTTTACCGACCCTTCGCTTACCGTGGCTTCCGTAGCCGACCGGTTGGGAACCAACCGCACCTATCTTTCAAAAACCATCAATGAATCGACCGGAAAGACATTCACGCAACTCATCAATGATTACCGGATTAGGGAAGCTATTGCCCAAATGTCCGATTTCGAAGCCAACAAGCCTTTAAAACAAATCGCAGCAGAAGTAGGATTCAGTTCCTTGTCCACTTTCTATGCTACCTTTCAATCTTCAACTGGAATGACGCCCGCACGTTACCGTCTGAAATTGAAAGAAATCTGAAGCATTCCTGAAGCATTCTTCTTACGAATCCATCAATTTTACGTTTTACGAAAAGATGACTGATTGTGTTTTGGTGTTTTTTACTTTCCTTTGTACGATGATTGTAACAAACTAAAAACTAAATGTAAACGCTTATGGCTAATTTGAAATCAATTCTTCTTTTCGTGGCACCAGGTTTCCTTGTGTCTTACGGATGCAGTTCATCTGATAATGCCCCTCTTTTGGAAGGAAAAATCAATGTATCCGAACCTACCGAAATTACTTTCTATTATGATTACGACGGTAATACCTTTGTAGAAAATGTGTCAACCGATTCGACAGGCTTGTTCGTATTTAATCCCCAACTTGCCGGAAACGAAGCCGATGTCGCCCTGTATGTCGGAAGCGACAGCTACGGAGCTTTTCTCGAAAAAGGAAAGTCGGTCAAGATGGACATCGACGGGAAAAATGTGACATTCCAAGGAGACAACACCGACCGTAGTACATTCTATAACGCTTACCAGCAAGGATTTTCCCCTTGGACCTTCAAGCCTACCCCAGACCACCCGTTCAGTACCGCAGAATGGAATGCTAACCTGGATGCCGGTTATGAAGCTGCACAAAACGCATTGAAAGGCATAAAAGATGCCACGGTGCGCGAGCGTTATGCACGACTGGCTGATGCAAGCAAAAAATATTATACCATACAAATCTTAAGCATGGACAGCATCGACCACCGGGCACAGATTGACTCACTTGTTGCCACCATCGACCCCAATGCCGATGAAAGCCGTCTGAGCGGACTTATTAATCATTGGTATAACAGGGTTAACTTAGGAAACAACAACGGAACATTCCGGCTTACTCCTTATTTTATAAAGCAATTCGCGGGCATAGACAGCGCACTTACCAACGAAAGCAACAAAAAATACTTGTATGCTACACTCAGCTCGATGTTTTTCCTCTATCAACCTTCGGATAGCGACATCACCGCTTTCGTCAACGGAATTCAGCCCCAACTTGTCAAGGATTCCCTTCTGGCGGCAAAGATAAAAGAGACCATAGCCAAACGCAACAAACACATCAATGACGGAGAAGTATTCCCTTCCGACCCTGTGTTGATAAGCCGCGACGGGACAAAGACCTGCCTTTCAGAAGTCATTAAGGGCAAAGTGGCGTACATTGACTTCTGGGCCACTTGGTGCGTACCGTGTTGCAAGGAAATTCCTTTTATGGAAAAAGTCTACGAAAAGTTCAAAGACAACAAAGATATTGTGTTCGTCAGCATCTCGCAAGATGATAACCGGAAAGCGTGGGAGAAGAAAGTAGACCGCGACAACCCCCAGTGGCCTAATTTCATCTTTGATGTGAAGACGGGGCGCGAATTTCTTGATGCAATGGACATCAACGCCATTCCCCGCTTTATTATCGTGGGGCGTGACGGGAAAATCATCTCAGTCGATGCTGCCCGTCCTTCCAACAGGAATATTGAAAAAATACTCAATGAAGCCTTAGGGAAATAACCCCTCCATTAACTAAAAACTCAAATGAAATGAAACATTTAGCTTATTTCTTAATCGGGATGTGGAGCATCGTATCCCCGTCCGGAATATGGGCACAGACGAAAACGGAAAAATCGCTCGTCAAAGAGATAAAAGACATTGAGGAGAAAACCATTGTCGGAACTATCCTCGATGAAAATAGCGAACCGCTTCCCGGAGCTACCGTCCGCGTAAAAGGCACCCAGATAGGAACCGTTACTGATATAGAAGGGAATTTCTCGATACAGACAAATTCCCAGGCATCCACTCTGATTATCTCTTACATCGGCATGAAGACACAAACGCTCCATCTGCCGAAAGAGACCAAATACGTCCGTATCCAGATGGAACCCGATGTTACATTAATGGACGAAGTGATTGTCACCGGATACCAGAATATCAAGCGCGAGAATGCTACTGGTTCGTATCAGCTCATCGGCGGAAAAGAAATGGACAGCCGTTATACGGGAGACATTGCCTCGAATCTGGAAGGACGGGTTCCGGGACTGGTTGCCGTAACTCCTGACCCTTATGCCACGGGAGAGGACGCACTGAGCATACGCGGTATAGGAACTTTTGAAGCACGTACTAGTCCTTTGATAGTCGTGGACGGATTGCCTATCGAAGGTGGACTCAATACCGTAAATCCGTATGACATCGACAACATTACGGTATTGAAAGACGCCGCAGCGTCAGCCATCTATGGTGCACGTGCTTCGAACGGTGTCATCGTCATCACTACCAAGCGTGCCAAGGAAGACCGCATGTCCATCGACTTCAATGCCGACCTTGTCATCAGTGAACGTCAGAACTATGACAACTACAATTGGGCTTCGGCGGCCGATATTATCCAGCTGGAAAAATACAATTTCAATGCCATGCTGAATGAAGACCCGAACTTGATTCAACAACAAATCGACTATGCCAACAACGGCATGATTTCCAACCAGTCGCAAGTAATGCGTCTGCTGTTGCAGAATTATCAAGGACTGCTGAGTGATGCCGACCTCAACGCTACCCTCGACAAATGGAGCCGGAACGATTACCGTAAGGAATGGCAGGACATGCACGACCGTACCAAAATAAACCACCAATATAACCTTGGCATCCGTGTCAAAGGCAAGAACCTGAGTTCGAGCATTGTGGTAAACTACATGGGAGGCAACATGGGAGCCAAGCGCGAAAACGAAAGTTCACTCACCTTTTCTTATAACGGCGACTTGAAAGTGACCCCTTGGTGGAATCTTTCCTTTGGAGTCAACGTGCTCAACAACCGCTCAAAGACACATGCCAGTACCAGCTACAATGCCATGAATTCGTTCATGGCATACGAAAGCATGTACAATGATGACGGTTCATTGAAACGGATGGAGGCGGACATCTATCCCGGCGAAGAAGTTCTCGGCAATTCGCTCTATGGGCTAAAAGAC
Source organism: uncultured Bacteroides sp. (assembly GCA_900546355.1). Classification (GTDB taxonomy): domain Bacteria; phylum Bacteroidota; class Bacteroidia; order Bacteroidales; family Bacteroidaceae; genus Phocaeicola. Next base: position 11,047 of record URCM01000026.1, on the reverse strand, counting down.
CCGACCTATAACTTTGCGGAAGAAATGAACTATAACTTTACGAAATACCGCTATACGAATGTGCGTACTAATGTGAAGACTCTTTTTCACCTTCCTGTGGAAGGCTGGACCGCACAGGCACAATTCCAATATGAAGATATTACCTCGCGTACGCAGACCCGTTACGACAACGCCTCACACTTCATGCGCAGTCTGTACGACCTTTATACCACCGCTTCACAAGTAAGTGAATGGGTGGCCGATCCAAACTTTGACTGGGACTCTGCCCTGATGGACCCCAATACAGACTGGAGCGACCCGTACCTGGGCATGATGCAGGTGATAAACACACAGGTGAATCATGCTGTCCCCGATGGCGATTTGCTCTCTACCGGTAACGTGTCAAGCCAGTTTTATACATTCCGTGCCCAGACACAATACACCCGGGAATTCGGTCTCCATGCAGTAGATGCCCTGGCTGGTTTCGAATATCGTCAGACCCATACGACGACCGACAATGACTTGCGTTACGGATACAATGACCAGACACAGACCAACCTGAACCTACTCACTGATTGGGCTTTCATCAATAATCCAACAACAGGCGTGTTGGGAACCAATTATCCGGTGTTCGGTGCTCCCAGCAGCTTTGATACGAGCGATATACTGCACCGCTATTACTCGTATTACTTCACCGCCAACTACGTATACGACCAACGCTATAGCCTTTTCGGTTCATATCGTGTAGACCGTACCGACTTATTTGGTGCCGATCCGAAATTCCGCGGACGTCCGTTATGGTCAGCAGGTGTCAGCTGGAACTTGAACAACGAGTCGTTCATGAAACCCATTACCTGGATAAACGCCCTCAAGCTCCGTGCCAGCTTCGGTCTGACAGGAAATATTGACTCATCGGTATCATCCTATCTCACCGCCAGCATCGGGACAAACCGCTATAACGGAGAAAACCAAGGTTCGCTTCAGACACCGCCAAACGACCAGTTGCGCTGGGAAAAGACCAAGACTTGGAATGTGGGAATAGATTTCGGCTTATTGGACTATAGATTAAACGGTTCTGTAGATTTATATGCCAAGAGCGGAAGCGACCTGCTGACCAATACCGACCTTGATCCTACTACCGGCTGGACATCGTTGACCATCAACAGCGGAGAAATGACCAACAAGGGTGTCGAACTGCAATTGAACGGCAACATCTTACGTGCCCGCAAGCGCAGCCAGTTGGGCATCGGCTTAGGCTTCAATTTCGCATACAATAAAAACAAAGTGACTAAAGTATCCCATTATCCCGAATCAGGCTACGAATACCTCACAATGTCACTTCACGAAGGTTATCCACTCAATTCGCTCTTCTCTATCGACTATGCCGGCATGGTAGAACAAGACGGCACTTATTTCTTAGGTTGGCGCGATAAAAATGGTGAAGTCCATACGGAATCCGTTGCAAGTGGGACATTTACCGAAGAAGATGCCGTGTTCTCTGGTACCTACACCCCTACGATAAGTGGTGCCATCACCCCCGAAATTACATGGCAAGGATTTACCTTGTCGGCTATGTTCAACTTCTATGGAGGACACTATATGCGTACTCGAAATGATGCATGGAGTTCTTCTGCCGGAAGCGGTTCGGGCTATAAGAATACATTCGGACAAGGGGAGCTTTCGAAAGACCTGTTGCAATATTGGGAAGGAAACACCGATGTACCTGCTAACGGATACATGTCCATACATTATACCAATACCCAATATGGCATTTACCGAAACACCAATGTGGAACATGCCGGATACGTGAAATTGCGCAACATTGTGCTGGGATACAATTTCGACAAGCGCATCTGCCGTGCTATCGGACTGAACGACCTCCGCATCCGTTTCCAGATGAACAACGTATGTACGTGGGCACGCAACAGCCTGGGACTTGACCCAGAGGCAGTAAATCCCGTTAACGGAAGTAATTACAACACCGTTCCACGCAGCTATACCATGAGCGTTTACTTTAACCTTTAATAACGATAAGCGATGAAACAAAAAGCATTTACTATACTGGCTATGGTCGTCTTTCTCTGTATGACAGCCTGCGAAAGCAAACTTGACATTGTACCGAAAGGAATGACCACCCTTAATACCGTAGACGATTTGGAGACCTTGCTCAATCAAGACCCGCAAATCACTACTTCAAACAACGAATACGAAATATTGTGCAATAACATGTACGACTATTGGGAAGGGCTGCCCGAATACCTTGCCAACCCCAACAGTCTGATTTATGCCCTCGTCACATACGATGAAAACGTAGACCGTGCCAGTCTCACTACTTCCAGCTATGTGTATGAATACCTGTATCGTAGTATAAACTACATGAACGTTATCATCTCCAAGGCACCCGAAGCTACTGGAGACGATGCCAAGCGCCGGCAAATCATCGCCGAAGCACACATCCTCCGCGCATGGTACCACTTTATTCTGGTCAATACTTTCGCTAAGCAATACGATGAGGCAACGGCATCCGAGCTGGGAGGCATTCCCTACGTGGACAACACGGACGTAAGCGAAGAAAAAACAAAACGTACCATTGCGGAAGTATACGAACGGATATTGGAAGATTGCAGCGACGAGGTTCTGGCGGACCTTATCCAAAGCCATGTAGATATCCCTTGCCGTTTCGGACTTGATTTCGGCTATGGGGTGCGTGCCCGTGTGCTTTTCCAAATGAAGCGTTACGATGAAGCACTCCGTTATGCCAATCTGGCATTGGGTGTAAACAATCGTCTGGAAGACCGGTCGTCTATCAAAGAGACCGGAACATGGACACTTAACGAAACAGCCTCCAACAACTATTTTCTGTTGTGGAGCAACAACTCCAATTTGGGTGATTTCTATGGACTTACCATTTCGCCTGATGTGGCGGCCCTTATCGATCCCAATGATTACATCATGAAATATTATAACTATATGGGAATGCCTTGGGGCGAACCTTACCAAGTACTACCCGACGGTTCCCTGCAATGTCAGATAAGCGATATCCGCTGGAACGTGTGGGGCATCCGTACAGAAACCATGTATTATCTTGCTGCTGAATGTATGATTCGGCAGGGCAATATCCAGGGCGGATTGGCACAGGTAGACCGCGTACGTGCCATGCGTATAGATAACTATACACCTTTTGCCAATCAAGCATCCGGACTGACCGAAAAACAAGCTATGAAACTCTTGCAGGACGCCAAACGTGTAGAGTTCATCAATACGATTGAGAATTTCTGTGACCGTAAGCGTTGGAACTCAGAACCGGAATATGCCGAAACTATCACACGTGATTTGGGACCTGAATATGGCGGAACATATTCTATTTCACCCGATTCACCTCTATGGGTATTCCCTTTTCCGCAAAATGCCGTACTCTATAATCCTTCGCTCACACAAAACTACTAATGAAGAATAAAACTGAAGAATCACCCCACGCGGAAATTCCACGTGGGGTGATTCATAAATGAAAATCAACTATCCCTTTGACACACAAATTATGTTTTGGATTTAAGCCAAGATTGTGGTTCTTATCCCAACCAAGAACTTGATATCATATTACTTTATCGGAAAAATTGAAACAGGCTCTAATATTGCTTCCCAAAACAAATTATCCTTGCTTATGTGAATATTAGCTGAAAAGTTTTCCGGATATTCTTTTTTCTTATAAATTTGCAGCCTAAATTCGGGAAGGGTATTTCCGAAGAAAAAACGAAAAAGATAAATGCATTCTATATGAGTAAGAAATTTACTGAATATTCACAACTGAACCTTTCTGACATCAACAAGGAAGTGCTGAAGAAATGGGACGAGAACGATGTGTTCTCCCGCAGTATGACGGAACGTGAAGGGCATCCTTCTTTTGTGTTTTACGAAGGACCTCCCTCGGCAAACGGTATGCCGGGCATCCACCACGTGATGGCGCGTACCATTAAGGATACTTTCTGCCGTTACAAGACGATGAAAGGCTTTCAGGTGAAGCGCAAAGCAGGCTGGGATACGCACGGGCTTCCGGTGGAACTGGGTGTAGAGAAAGCGTTGGGCATTACGAAGGAAGACATAGGCAAGACCATATCAGTGGCTGAATACAATCAGCATTGCCGTACGGACGTAATGAAGTTCACGAAGGAATGGACCGACCTGACCCACAAGATGGGCTATTGGGTGGACTTGGATAATCCGTATATTACGTATGACAACCGCTACATCGAAACCTTGTGGTGGCTCTTGCAACAACTTTATAAGAAAGGCTTGCTCTACAAAGGATATACCATCCAGCCCTATTCGCCTGCGGCAGGTACGGGGCTTAGCTCGCACGAGCTGAACCAGCCGGGATGTTATCGGGACGTAAAAGACCTGACTGTGGTAGGGCAGTTCAAAATAAAGAACCCGAAACCAGAAATGGCGGAGTGGGGAACTCCTTACTTCCTGGCATGGACCACCACTCCGTGGACCTTGCCTTCGAATACCGCGCTTTGCGTAGGTCCGAAGATAGATTATGTAGCCGTACAGACTTACAATCCTTATACTGCAGAAAAAATTACGGTGGTCTTGGCAGAAGCTTTGCTTTATACTCATTTCAACAAGAAAGCGGAAGGCATGGCACTGGAAGACTACAAGCCGGGCGACAAGCTGGTGCCGTTCAAGGTAGTGGGCAGATACAAAGGGCCGGACTTGGTAGGCATGGAATACGAACAGCTTTTCCCGTGGGTGAAACCCGTAGAGTTGGACGAAAACGGAAACTGGCGTGACGCTTCTGCCAAGGCTTTCCGTGTCATTGCGGGTGACTATGTGACCGTAGAAGACGGTACGGGTATCGTACACATTGCTCCGACCTTCGGGGCTGACGATGCTTTCGTGGCAAAAGCCGCTGGCATCCCTTCGCTCTTCATGATTAACAAGAAAGGCGAGACACGTCCGATGGTCGACCTGACCGGAAAGTTCTACCTGCTGGACGAACTGGACGAGAAGTTCGTTGCCGAGTGTGTGGATGTAGATACTTATAAGGAGTATCAGGGCAGATGGGTGAAGAATGCATACGACCCTCAGTTCACCGTCGATGGCAAATATGATGAGAAGGCGGCGCAAGCAGCTGAATCGCTTGATGTATATATCTGCATGAAGATGAAGCAGGCGAACCAAGCGTTCAAGATGGAAAAGCACGTGCACAACTATCCGCACTGCTGGCGTACCGACAAGCCGGTGCTTTACTATCCGCTTGATAGCTGGTTTATCCGCTCTACGGCTTGCAAGGAACGGATGATTGAGCTGAACAAGACCATCAACTGGAAACCGGAATCGACCGGTTCGGGACGTTTCGGCAAATGGCTGGAGAACCTGAACGACTGGAACCTGAGCCGTTCGCGCTATTGGGGAACTCCGCTTCCTATCTGGCGCGACGAGGATGGCGCGGAAATCTGCATCGGCTCGGTAGAAGAACTGTACAATGAAATCGAAAAAGCGGTTGAGGCTGGCTTCATGGCGGAGAATCCGTACAAGAAGTTGGGCTTCGTTCCGGGAAAATATACGAAAGAAAATTACGATAAGATAGATTTGCACCGTCCGTATGTAGACGATATCGTCCTGGTTTCGCCTGTAGGCAAACCGATGAAGCGTGAAGCGGACCTGATAGACGTTTGGTTCGATTCGGGTTCGATGCCTTACGCTCAACTCCACTATCCGTTCGAGAACAAAGAACTGGTGGATAGCCGTTCGTATTATCCGGCGGATTTCATCGCCGAAGGTGTAGACCAGACCCGCGGATGGTTCTTTACGCTCCATGCGATAGCTACGATGGTATTCGATAGCGTGGCTTACAAGAATGTCATTTCCAACGGATTGGTGTTGGATAAGAACGGAAACAAGATGTCGAAGCGTTTGGGCAATGCGGTAGACCCGTTCAGCACCATCGAGAAGTTCGGTTCCGACCCCTTGCGCTGGTACATGATTACGAACTCGGCTCCGTGGGATAACCTGAAGTTTGATACGGACGGAGTGGACGAAGTGCGCCGCAAGTTCTTCGGCACCTTATATAATACCTATTCGTTCTTTGCTCTTTATGCCAATGTAGACGGCTTTACCTATGCCGAGAAAGAAGTGCCGGTATCAGAACGTCCGGAAATCGACCGCTGGATTCTGTCTTTGCTCAATTCGTTGATAAAAGATGTAGATGCTTGCTTCAATGATTACGAGCCTACAAAGGCAGGACGCTTGATAACGGATTTCGTAAACGATAACCTGAGCAACTGGTATGTGCGCCTGAACCGGAAACGTTTCTGGGGAAGCGCGATGTCGCAAGACAAATTGTCGGCTTACCAGACCTTATACACTTGTCTGGAAACGGTGGCGAAACTGATGGCTCCGATTGCACCGTTCTATGCCGACCGCCTGTATATGGACTTGATTAAGGTGACGGAGCGTGACCATGTGGTATCGGTACACTTGGCAAACTTCCCCGTAGCGGATGAAAGCCTGATAGACAAGGAACTGGAAGCGCGTATGCAGATGGCGCAGGATGTGACTTCGATGGTACTGGCTTTGCGCCGCAAGGTGAATATCAAGGTGCGCCAGCCGCTTCAATGCATCATGGTTCCCGTAGTGGATGAGGAACAGAAACGTCACATCGAGGCAGTGAAGGATTTGATTTTAAGTGAGGTGAATGTGAAAGAGCTTCAGTTTGTAGAAGAAGCCGGTGTGCTGGTGAAGAAGGTGAAATGTGACTTCAAGAAGCTGGGGCCGAAGTTCGGTAAGCAGATGAAAGCCGTAGCGGCAGCTGTGGCAGAATTGTCGCAGGAAGCCATTGCCGAACTGGAACGGAACGGCAAATACAATCTTCAGCTGGCAGACGGCGAGGCACTCATCGAAGCCACTGATGTGGAAATCTACAGCGAAGATATCCCCGGCTGGCTGGTAGCGAACGAAGGCAAGCTGACCGTGGCTTTGGAAGTGACCATCACCGAAGACCTGCGCCGTGAAGGTATCGCCCGTGAACTGGTGAACCGCATCCAGAATATTCGGAAGAGTAACGGATTTGAAATAACGGATAAGATCCATATCGTCTTGTCTAAAAATCCGGACACCGATGATGCGGTAAAAGAATATAATACCTATATTTGTAATCAGGTATTGGCAGACTCATTGGATTTGGCAAATGAGGTGCCGGGTGGTGTTGAACTGAACTTTGATGATTTTACATTGTATGTGAAGGTATCAAAACTCTAATATTAACTTTAAAACATTTATCTTATGGCTGAAAAAACAAGATACTCTGACGCTGAACTCGAGGAATTCCGCGCCATTATCATGGAAAAGCTTCAGCTCGCGGAACGCGACTATGAAAAATTGAAAAGCAGTATCATGAATACGGACGGCAATGATACGGACGATACTTCTCCTACTTATAAGGTATTGGAAGAAGGTGCCAATACCTTGTCGAAGGAAGAAACAACCCGCTTGGCTGCCCGCCAGTTGAAGTTCATCCAGAACCTGCGTGCCGCATTGGTGCGTATCGAGAACAAGACGTATGGCATCTGCCGCGAAACGGGTAAGCTGATTCCGAAGGAACGTCTGCGTGCCGTGCCTCATGCTACGCTGAGTATTGAGGCGAAGAACCATGGCGTAAAATAAATTGTTTATGTTCCATCGCAGATTACATGGATTGAATCACTTGCTTAATCCGTGTAATCTGTGATGAACTTGATAGAAAAGAGGATAGATGAAGAAAATTCTGACGCAAGGGCGTTTGGCGGCTCTGATAGTCTTATTGGTATTGGTGATTGACCAAGTAATCAAGATTTGTGTGAAGACGGGAATGTATCTGCACGAGCATATCCGCATCACCGATTGGTTTTATATTTATTTTACCGAAAATAACGGAATGGCTTTTGGAATGGAGTTTCTTCCTAAGTTGCTCTTGACCTTGTTTCGTATTGTAGCAGTAGCTTTCATTTTGTGGTATCTGTATAAAATCACCAACCGAAAAGAAAAATTGAAGACAGGTTATGTGGTGTGTTTGGCATTTATCTTGGCTGGAGCTGTCGGTAATATCATCGATTGTGTGTTTTACGGTGAGGTTTTCAGCGAAAGCACTTCTTATGCACTGGCGCATTGGGTTCCAGTAGGAGAGGGATACGGGACATGGCTTCATGGGAAAGTGGTCGATATGTTTTATTTTCCTATCATTGATACCTATTGGCCTGAGTGGATGCCTTTCTGTGGCGGTGAGCGTTTTATTTTTTTCAGTCCGATATTCAATTTTGCCGATGCGTCTATTAGTTGCGGCATGATAGCTTTGTTGCTTTTCTATAGTCATACATTGGGACAAGAGTTCCAGCATAGCGAGGAAGCAAAGGAAAAAGATAAGTCTGCATGAAGAAAAGATTGTATATAGTGATTGCTGTGAGTCTTTTATCCGCGTGTGGGAAGAAGGTTCCCGATGACATTATCCAGCCGGATGCCATGGAGAGTCTGCTGTATGATTATCATCTGGCTTCTACTATGAGCACTTCGCTCCCTTACAATGAGACCTACAAGAAAGAGGCTTACTTCGATTATGTCTTTCAGAAACATAACGTGACCGAAGCCGAATTTGATTCATCGATGGTGTGGTACACCCGTCATGCCGAAGAGCTGGCGGCCATTTACCATAGTTTGCAGGAACGTCTGGAACGTGAAGAGAAACAGATGAAGGAACAGGTGGCAAAGCGGGATAACCAGATTGATGTATCCATGTCGGGCGATACGGTGGATGTATGGCAAGACCGCACCATGTATTGGCTTTCCGCTTCTTCTTTGACTAATAAGCTGACATTCGATTTGAAGACCGACACTACGTTTAGACCGCGTGATGCAATGGCGTTAGAGGCGGATTTTCATTTTATTCCTTCGAAAGGAGTGTCGGGTAAAGCCGTTATGGCTCTCAATTTCTATTTTGATAACGATAGTGTGCAAGGGCAGACTCGTTTGGTTACACGTCCGGGCAAACAGCGTTTGTATTTGCGTCCCGATTCGGCTTTTGCTATCCAAAGCATCAGTGGGTTTATTTATTATACGGATGACAACCATCCCGATGCGACTCTTTTGATTAGTGACATTCGCCTGACACGTTATCACCAGGATGTGTCAGCATCTTCTGTGGTATCTTCTGAAGAACAGGAGGTAAAAACAGATACCTTGAAAAAAACGGTTCAAGAGAGACAAACAATCAACCGTAGCCGGTTGCAGCCGATGCGTAAGATAGAAAATCGAAAACAGGAAGAATAAAAATGAGACGTGTCGCTACTCATCGGGCGTATGATTTGATAACATCGCAATGGATTTCTTTCCCCGTGATAGAATTGGATGAAAACGGATGTGTATGCCGGATTTATTCGTTAACAGAAGAAATCAGTCATACGGAATGGTTGCCTGGGATGATTCTTTTGTCTCCTTGTCCTGTAAATAAAGGGGTGGAAGAGGAATTTTTTATGTTTATCAAACGGGTGACTTGTATGGCAAGGATTTATGCAAATACTCCGAAGCGTGCTTATTGGATATCTTTTTTTAACCTTTCGGATGTCGGTTTTACGAGTTCAAGCCGTATCGTAGCTTTGTAGAAGGCCGTATGTGAGTCGTGGAATGTTTCGGCATTCTTTTATGATTATGGGTTGATAGACTTGAGTAAGGTTCCATTGAGTTGATAGACAGACAATGTTCCGTTTTCATATACGACGAAAGTCGGTACGTTTCCTCCTTTAGGAAAAGTTATCGAGCCTGTGTTACAGATTACTTTTCCGTTTCTCTTTTCCAGTTTCCACAGATGTGTATGTCCGTAAATCAATGCGTCGTATTTCCCTTTGGGCAGATTGTCTTCGTTGTAGATATGCCCGTGTGTGAGAAACAGGCTTTTCCCATTGTCGGTTATCAGTGTATAATCGGACAGGATGGGAAAATTGAGTAACATTTGATCGACTTCAGCATCGCAATTACCCCGTACGGCTACAATTGTGTCGGGAAATTGATTCAACCGTTCGGCTATGCCTTTCGGGTCAAGTCCTTCCGGCAATCCATTGCGTGGCCCATAATTTAGAATGTCTCCTAAGATGCAAAGCAGGTTGCATTGTTCTTGTTTGTAAAAATCCAACACTTTCTCTAAACGAGGCAGTGAGCCGTGAATGTCTGATACAATCAGGTATTTCATAAAAAAAACGTATTATCTTTGGTTGGGGCAAAATGAATGATGTTATGGTGTCGCTTGTAGTTTGTCCATATTGCTGCGGGCGATGGATATGTATTCTTTAATCATCGGATTCTCTTTAAAGGAGGTAGGAGCGTTATCGATGATTTCTTCCATTACGGGAGTCAATACAGGATAAGGCATCCCGTAACACATGATGATGAATATTTCCGGTCCTAATACATTTTCATAATTGGTTTGGATGAATGTTTTGGCGAGGCTGTCTAATTGAGCTGATACTTCGCTGCGTTGTTTTTCTATTTCTTTGTGTATGTCGTCAGGGTTTCTTCCATCCAGCACCATGCGGGCTTCCAAATGTTCCACTTCTTCGGCACGGTCACTGAGCGAATTGCGTTTCAGTATGAAGTCATTGAAACAATTGTTTAATGGTGTTCCTTTGATGGTGAATCCTGCATTATTGATGTTGATGTCGATTTTTCCGTCTTCAATGACTACGGGCATGATGCAGTTTTCGTCCATGAAGAGAGAGGCTACGACGGTAGAATCCACTTTCCCTTCCATTGAAAAGAGCCCGTGTATAACTTCTGCCGAGTCGATATTGATTAGTTTGTCACCCGAAGGGACTTTGATGAAAAGCATTTTTCCATCAAGGCTTGAAACAGAAGATACCCCTTCTATTTTATACCTCTTTCCGCATGACGTGCAGAATATTGCGCAACAAAGTAGAAACAAATACCATTTATGCATATAGATAATTCTTTTGATTCGCACGGCAAATGTATAACGTTTGGGATTTTCAAGGAAATAAATTACCAAAAATTAAACTAAATAGAGGATTATTACTGAATATGCGTG
>URCM01000025.1 GCA_900546355.1 uncultured Bacteroides sp. | reverse complement strand
TAGAGTAGCTGACTACGGATCAGCCGGTTACAGGTTTGAATCCTGTCGCGGTCACGTTAAAAGCCTCCTATAAAGGGAGGCTTTTTCATTTTATCCACACTTACTCTGCTGTCACTCTTTTAATTTAAACGACAAGTTGCTATCATTATCTATCAGCAAATTCACATAATAACACGACAAATCATCAGGCATACTGACTGTAGCCTGATAATGAAACCCTTCAGCATCTACTCCCATAAAGTTCATGTCCGACAAGATAGCCATTTGCAAGAAATCGTCAGGTACAGTTCCTTCGAACATCTCTTTACGGATGTCTTTTGCATACAAACGCTTTTTCCCTTGGTATACACAGATATGAATGATATTATCATAATAAATGTTATCGACAATCATACCTTCTTCTGTCATTACAGGATGAAACACTTTTTTAGTAGAAGGATTAATATAAGCATATCCTCTGTAACGGCTTCCTTGATACATAAATACCGAATCTTTCTCGATGACTTCTTTTTTAGGTCCGGGTGCAGGCTGGTAAGTAAATGGGATTGTATCGATATCCGACTTATGCAGGCTGACCAAGTCACCTAACGAAGTATAAAACTGGAAAACATCGTCCTCTATTTTGCAAATCCGATAAGCAACGACTTCAGCCCCCTGCGCGATAAGGGTATCTCCTGAAATATTGAAGCAAACCGGAGCACCTGCCTGATTGACGAAAAAAATACTATCATCCTTTATCCTAAGCATAGGCAACCTCGTATTGTCATCTATCCAGACACCTTGCAACTGCTGTCGTGCAGCCAAGTCCCGCTCTTTTTGTGCTTTATCCCCTTCCTTTCCGACATTTCCCCCACAAGCGATAAATAAACACGTGCAAAGCATTGCCAATAATACCTTTCTCATAATCTTCTATGTTTCTTGGTCTTCGTTTCATTTTCTTGCTACAAAAATATAACAAAATCCCCAACTTATACCATATAATAGAAAAAAATCCTATATTTGCAGCATGAAAGAATTAGCCAAACATATCGAAGTATTGCTTTTAGAGAACGATTGCGTCATCGTTCCGGGGTTAGGAGGCTTTATAGCCCACTACCGTTCTTCTTTTTATGATAAGGAGACAAGAGAATTTTGCCCTCCTTCGCGCACCATCGGCTTCAATCCGAAGTTAGTGATGAACGACGGGCTATTGGTGCAATCGTATATGCAAGCATATAACACCGATTTTCCCGACGCGACACGGAAAATCGAACAGGTAGTAGAAGCCTTAAAAGAGCAACTTTACCAGGAAGGACACGTATTGTTGAATCAAGTAGGTACATTATATTATAATATCAACGGTATTTATGAATTTGAACCGATTGAAAACGGATTCTTCACTCCATCGCTGTACGGACTAAGCAAATTCACACTGCCGAGACGGTCATTCGAGCCTATCTTGAAACCTGTGCAACAAAAAGAATGGATGCCGCAAGTGCCTTCTACACGGAAAAAGCATTTGCACAGACGGTGGATGCGGAACATTGCCGCCGTAGCGGCTTCTCTCATTTTGTTCTTCCTGTTTTCGGCACCAGTAAAAAACACCTACGTCGATGAAACCAATTATGCGTCATTAGGTTCGGAAGGCTTGTTCGAAGTAATCCGAAGCCAATCGGTAGCTTCAAGTGTCATTGTGCCTGCTTCGCAAAAAAGCGAACAAGAAAAAACGCAAGCCACAAAAGCGGAGCAAAAGAAAAAAATCAAGAACAATGTCAATACACTGAAACCTATAACCGTAAAAACAGAAAAAGTAGAAACCCATACTTCCAAAGAGGCTCCGAAAAATATTGTGGCAACAGCGCAAAAGAAAAAAGTTCAAGCGGCAGCAGAACCACAACCGGCAACCCCTAAGGTATCGGCTCCGGCCAATCCTCAAAAGGGGAACAACCACATTATCGTAGCCAGCCTGACCAATACAGCTGATGCTGAAAAAACAGTAAAAGCCTTGAAACAAAAGGGATATGCTGATGCACAGGTTATCGTGTCACAAGGCCGTTATCGGGTTTCATTGTTCAGCTACGCTAAAAAGGCCGATGCCTATCAGAAAATTCAGGAACTGAAAAAACAGCCCGATTTTGCTTCGGCATGGGTGTTCACATCAAAATAACCGCACCCGGTTCAGTAACGTATACAAAAGAGCCTTGTCCCGGTATTCCATATATCGGGCAAAGCCAATAAACAGCTTTATTATGAAAAGAGTAAGATGTCCGAAATGTGACAATTATATCCAGTTCGATGAGACGAAATACAAAGAGGGCCAATCATTGGTATTCGTATGCGACCAATGCAAGAAACAGTTCTCTATCCGCATCGGAAAAACCAAACTGAACGCCGGCACTCGCCGCGAAGAAATCATCGATGAAAAAGAAGGGACGAAAGACTGGGGAAACGTAGTGGCGATAGAAAACGTATTTGGCTACAAACAAGTATTACCCTTACACGAGGGAGACAATCTGATTGGCAGACGTTCGAAAGGAACAGAGGTAGATATCCCTATCGAAACAAATGACCCGAGCATGGACCGCCGCCATTGCATCTTGAATGTCAAACGGAACCAGCAAGGTAAAATCATTTATACCCTGCGCGATAACGACAGCATTACCGGTACATTCGTGATGAACAACCTGTTGGGTCCGAAAGACCGTATCCGTTTAGATGAAGGAGACATCTTTACGTTAGGAGCCACAACCCTCATCTTACGCACCGCAGAAGGTAAGGAAGACGACAAAGATATGTAACAATCCCTGGAATATTGTCATCTAAGAAAGCAAAGACTCCCTTACCTTCGCAAAAAAGAAAAGAATATGAATACCCAATTTCATCCGATAGACAAATCCACATGGGTACGAAGCATTTATTTCGATTACTATTATTCCCAAATCAAATGTAAGTACAACCTGAACGCAAACCTTGACATCACACACCTTGTAACGCAACAAAAAGCCAAGGGGTTCCGTTTCTTTCCTGTGATGCTTTATGTCATTATGAAAGCCGTCAATCAAAACAAAGAGTTCCGGATGAGTTTTGACGAAAACGGACAACTGGGCTATTGGGAAGAAGTCGTACCTTGCTATACACTTTTTCATCCGGAGACCAAGACTTTCACTGATATCTGGAGCGAATACAGCGATGATTTTGCCACATTTTATCAAACGGTTATATCTGATATGGAACGTTACCGGAATGTTACAGGTGTCATTAAAGCACGTCCCCATCAGCCCGCGAATTTTTGTCCGGTTTCATGCCTGCCATGGTTGAGTTACACAGCTTTTGCCCAAGATACCTATGCAGAAAACAAACTGCTTTTCCCGCTGATTAAATTCGGGAAATATTTCGAAGCGGACGAAAAGATACAGATACCTGTTTCTGTATTTGTCAGCCATGCTGTAGCCGATGGTTATCATACATGCAAGCTTATCAATGATATGCAAGAGATAGCAGCACATTTCTGTCCGCCGATGCAGCCAAAGTAAAACGCAAAGACACGAAGACACAGCCTATTTTATATCAAACCGTCCTGTGTTTCCGCTTCTTTGCGTTTCAACATATTAATCGTCAATCTTCTTGCGTCACTTCCACTTCAGGCAAATCAATGCTTTCTATTACCTGCATCCAATAAGCACGTACATCTTTCCAATGATAGAAAGGAGCGCAATCGGTTTTAACAGCAGGAAGTGCCACTTCACGTTCGTTCAAAAGGAGTTTCACAAGAATATCCTCATTGCCCGGCTTGCGGAAGAAAATGAGCTGCACATTGCCGCACATCGGAATGATACGGTACGTGCGGTAAGTATCGGCAATCTTCTGCCAATCAGCGGTAGAGGCCGAGAGGCGGTTGCATCCCATCAGGGTTGCCAATGGAGCCAAGTTGGTATCATGACCGTAACGTAAAGTAACGCAATTCTGTTTCGAAGCGATGACCGTATCGGCGGTTTCCACGAAATTGCGGAGCAAGTTGCGCTCTACCTTATACATGCAAGCATTGCTCAGGGGAGACGCTCCTTTTTCGTAATACCACTCGAAGTTATTGCGTTGCCATAAATCGTAACGTTCGTCTTCGGTAAACAAAAAAGCCAAATCGGGTTGTCCATAGCTACTTTGACTGATACCGTCCAATTCAAAGAGATCCATCATCAGCCCCGTAGGATCTTCCACCGTCTCGGGACGAGTGAAAAGTTGTTTCATCAGACGCGAAGGATGTACGTAGACACTATCGGCGGCACGATAGACCGAATCGATATTGGCCATGTGCAAGCCCTCGTAAGGCTCGTTCTTATACTTTATATAATAGAGGTCGTGATTGCTGGCATCATTCGTAATGTTCAGTTCCGGGTTCAGGCCTTTCAGTTCTACGCATCCAGCGGTCATCGAAAGAAACGCACGGGTCTTGTAAGTGGAACGGGCATCCACGTGTACACCATCGGCAAATACTTGCGGATAACGGGTAAACATACGGCGCACCAATCCGCGATGCTGTTCGGCTCCTTTCGGCGTAAGTTCACCATAACGTCTTTCGGCTTCCTTCGCCAGACTTTCCACTACTTTGAGTGTCCGTTTCCCGTCGGCGGTAAGAATACCCTGCTTCTCGGCATCACGCAGGATAGCCAAAGGCTTATCGTACTTCTTCTGCTTAGTGAGATAACGCGAGCCATGACGGGCGAACATCGAAATGTAAAAGGGTTCATAACCTTCAGGAGCCGGAATAAGTTCTACATCCGGGGCCTGATACGCATAATACTTTCCAGCCGCCAAAGCGGGATTCTGACGGATTTCCTCTTTCGCGCTCTGTGCTGATACAGAAAGCGTAGCACAGAACAACGCGACAAATAAAAACAATCTTTTCATTCGTTGATAATTTAAAAACGGATGTAAAAGTAGGGATTCTTCCCGCATTTACATCCGCATGCCGCTTAAAAAGATTCTTCCGATTTCAAAATGAAACGAAAATGCAACACACTTGTCACACTTATTGCGCCGGCATACTTACAATCTCTTGCATGACACGCACGGCGGTCTGTACGTCCGTCACGTTCTTGATGACCATGCTCCGCTTGCCGTTCTGCTCGCGCAAGTTGCATTCACGCGGATTTTGTGCCATATAGTTGATGACCTTCCCGAACGCTTCGCTCTGATAATACGGGCTTTCCAAATTACTTACAAAATAAAGCGTCATACGCCCTGCCTTCAAGAAGACTTTCTCAATCCCCATCCGTTTCGCCATCCGCCGCAAAGGCACGATGCGTATCAGTTCTTCGCCTTCGGGAGGAATCTTTCCGAAACGGTCGAGCAAACGGTCGCGGAAGGCTTCTACGTCTTTATCCAATTCCAGTTTGTCCAGTTCGCGGTAAAGCAACATGCGCTCGCTGCTGCTGGGTATATACTCATTCGGGAAAAGCAATTCGAGGTCGCTCTCTACGGTACATTCATCCACGAAGCCTTCTCCGCTCAACTTCTCTTCGCCCGCCTTGATTTCATCGGCATAGAGGTCGGCAAACTCATCGTTCTTCAATTCGGTCACGGCTTCGGATAGAATCTTCTGATACGTTTCGTATCCTAAGTCGGCAATGAATCCGCTCTGTTCGGCACCCAGCATATTCCCTGCTCCACGGATGTCGAGGTCTTGCATGGCAATGTGGATGCCGCTCCCCAAGTCACTGAAGTTCTCTATCGCCTGCAAGCGACGCTTGGCTTCGGGAGTCAAGGAAGAAAGAGGAGGTGCCAGCAAGTAACAGAATGCTTTCTTGTTGCTCCGCCCTACCCGTCCGCGCATCTGGTGCAAGTCGCTCAAGCCGAAGTTCTGCGCCTGGTTGATGATGATGGTATTGGCGTTAGGGATATCGATGCCACTTTCGATGATGGTCGTGGCAAGCAGTACATCGTAATCGTAATTCACGAAGTCGAAGATGATTTTCTCCAACTCTTCAGGCTTCATCTGCCCATGCCCCACGCACACACGGCAATCGGGAATGTTGCGTTCAATCATCGCCTTCAGTTCGGGCAAGTTCTGAATACGGTTGTTCACAAAGAATACCTGCCCGTTGCGGCTCATCTCGAAATTGATGGCATCGGCAATGATTTCTTCGTTGAACGTATGTACTTCGGTCTGTATGGGATAACGGTTGGGCGGCGGAGTCTGGATAACTGAAAGGTCTCGTGCTCCCATCAAGGAAAACTGCAGGGTACGCGGAATCGGCGTAGCGGTCATCGTAAGCGTATCGACATTCACTTTCAACTGGCGGAGCTTCTCTTTCACACTCACGCCGAACTTCTGTTCCTCATCGATAATGAGCAGGCCTAAATCTTTAAACTTCACACTTTTCCCGATAATCTTATGCGTACCGATAAGGATATCTACTTTCCCGTCGGCAAGTTCTTTCAAGATACGGCTGGTGTCTTTCGCCGAGCGGGCACGGCTCAGGTACTCCACTTTACAAGGCATTCCTTCCAGTCGTTTGCTGAAAGTCTGGAAGTGCTGGAATGCCAATACGGTGGTAGGCACCAATACCGCCACTTGCTTGTTGTCGGTCACCGCCTTGAATGCAGCCCGCACCGCCACTTCGGTCTTTCCGAAACCCACATCGCCACACACCAGGCGGTCCATCGGACGGTCGCTCTCCATATCTGCTTTTACCTCCTGGGTGGCTTTCAACTGGTCGGGTGTGTCTTCATAAAGGAAACTGGCTTCCAATTCGTGCTGAAGGAAACTATCAGGACTGTACTTGAAACCCTTTTCCTGTTTACGGCGCGAATAGAGCTTGATGAGGTCGCGGGCAATATCCTTGATTTTCGTTTTGGTACGTTCCTTCATCTTTTCCCACGCACCGGTACCCAACTTACTGATACGGGGCTGCTCTCCTTCCTTGCCTTTGTATTTCGAAATCTTATGCAAGGAATGGATGGAAACAAACACCACGTCATCGTTCTGGTATACCAGTTTGATAACCTCTTGCGTAGTATTCCCATTCGGGATGCGTACCAGTCCGGCAAACTTCCCGATACCGTGGTCGATATGTACCACATAATCGCCCGGCTCGAACTGGCTCAATTCTTTCAGCGAGAGAGCCACCTTTCCGCTCCGTGCCTTATCGCTCCGCAGGTTGTATTTATGGAAACGGTCGAATATCTGATGGTCGGTAAAGACACAACACTTTAAGGTATGGTCGATAAATCCTTCGTGCAAAGTCCGGTCTACCGCCTCGAAAGCAATGCTATCTCCTCTCTCCTTAAAGATGTCACGCAAACGGTCGGTCTGTTTCACGCTATCCGAACAGATATAAAGCCGGTATCCCCGTTGCAGATAATCGGTCAAGGTGCTTGCCACCAAATCGAAGTTCTTATGGAAAATGGGTTGGATGGAGGTTTGGAATGTCAAAGTAGCTTGCGGAGTGCCCGTTGCTTTGTTTCCGAAATCAATCCGCCGGAAAGCCAATGCCTTTTGCAAGAATTCCGGACCGTCAACCAGTTTCTTTTTCAGGTTATCCAGGTCGACCGCCTCTCCTTCATACGCTTGAATGGCTTGGGGAGAGAAAGTCTCGTCGTGCACCGTCTGAATGCGTTCGCGCACCCACATCAAGTCTTTCACCCATACCACTGCCGTATCGGGAATGAAATCAAGGAAACAAATGTCTGCTCCCGATGCGCTCGCCAGTTCGGGCACAATACTTACCGAGTCTTTCTTTTCTTTCGAGAGTTGCGATTCGACCTCGAACGTACGGATACTGTCTATCTCTTCGCCGAAGAAGTCGATGCGGTAAGGATATTCCGAAGCAAAAGAATACACATCGAGGATGCTTCCACGGGTAGCGAACTGTCCCGGCTCGTACACATAGTCCACATGGTCGAAGCCGAAAGCCACCAGTTGTTCCGCTATCTTGTCGGTCTCTATCTCCTGCCCCACTTTCAATACCAGCATTTGGGTATCCAGTTCCTGACGGGAAACCACCTTCTCCGCCAAAGCGTCGGGATAAGTCACCACCGATACAGGAGCAGCTTTGCCCAACCGGGTCAGTACCTCTGTACGCAGGATTTCATTTGCCGCGTCACGCTGGCCGTACTTAATCGCCCGCCTATACGAAGAAGGGAAAAACAAGATGTCCGCATCGCCGTTCGCCTGCACCATGTCGTGATAGAAGTAACCCGCTTCTTCCTGGTCATTTAAAATAAACAGGTTCACTCCCGGATGTGCCTTGATGTATGCGGATGCGAAAAAAGAAGGGCACGAAGCGTGTGTCCCTTCCAAAAATATCGTGCGAATGTCTTTTTTCTGCAATAATTCCGCCAGTCCCTTCATGTTGGGATGCTTGGCGTAGATTTGTTGAAGTCCAGCTATTTCCATTGTTATTTCGATAGATGCGGCAAAATTACAAAATTATTGCTACATTTGCACCTATCAAACCCGAGAAACTTATGTACGAGCAAATAATTGAACTCTTAGACCAACACCGATTGAAAGAAGCCCTAATCCAACTGCAGGCTTTTATAACGAACACTAAAAGCTGGGAAATGCAGGCAGACCTTGAAAACATATCGATGACCTATAATTATATGTTAGAATATGCATCGCAAGGCATGGACGACCCCACACGGGAAAACCTGTACCAGTCCATACGTCGCAAGACCTACGAAATAGCAGATACCGTGAATTACATCGGCAATTGCCAAAAGAAAACAGGATATCTTGCCGGTACATACAACCGCCTGACGCAAAATCCTCCTCATCGTTTCCAAGAGATAAAAATCACATTAGAAACATTAAGCGAGGATATGGCACTGGCTCAACTACCCATGGGGGATGAAACACAACCGGATACAAGAAAAGAACTTTACCGGCGTCACGAGCAAGCTGTAGATGACTTGTTTGACAAAGCATGGGCTTCACCGCGATGGACAGAAGAAGACTTCCGCCAAGCCGGTGAGTTCCTTACTTCGTTGCTGATACCGGCAAGCGACATTGCCGTTATGCTTAGCGCGGTCACTTTAAGCCTGCTCCAAGTATTCGACCAACATAAGTTCCGGTTCCTGCTCAACGCTTACCAACCAGATGCCGACCCACTGGTTACCCAGCGGGCATTGACAGGAATTGCATTAGTAGTCTATTACCAAGAAGAGCGTTTACGCCTCTATCCCGACCTGCTGGCGGCTTTGTCATTGCTAAACGAAACAGGCAATGCAGCCAAAGATTTGCTTCATATACAAACCTTGCTGTTGCTTTCGCGTGAAACGGAAAAAATCGGGAAAAGAATGCGTGAAGAAATCATCCCGCAGATGATTCGCAAATCGGGAATGCTCAACCAAGATATGAAAATCATCGATTTGGAAGATTTGGAAGACAAGAATCCGGAATGGACGAAAGACTTAAAGCAAATAGAAAACAGCATCCGCGAATTAGGCGAACTGCAAATGGAAGGTGCCGATACGTATATGAGTACTTTCGCGCAACTGAAAAATTATCCGTTCTTCCGTCAAGCAGCACATTGGTTCTACCCATTCGACAAACAGGCTCCTGAAATAGCAGAACTCTTCCAAAATGAAAAAAACGGGAATGTGTCAATGGCTGGACTGATTATGGACTCGCCGATATTTTGCAACTCTGATAAATATTCATTTTGCCTTACTTTGTTCAACCTGCCTCCCAACCAACGCGACTACCTGGTGGCAAGCATCAATGCGGCAAGCGAGAACCAATCCAAAGAAATGCAGGCGATAACCGAAGCTGCTAAAGAAACGCCTACATCTAAAACAATCAGCCGTCAGTACATCCACGACCTCTATCGTTTCTGCAAGCTGTGGCCCTACAAAAATGAGATGACGGATATATTCAAGAACAAACTCGATTTGTGGAATTGCCTTCCGCTCAAACCTTTGTTTGATAACCCGGAAACATTGAAACGCATTGCCGACCAATTGTTTGCAAAAGACTATATGGAAGAAGCCGCCGCCCTTTACCAAAGATTGAACCAAGAAGAAAAGCCTACAGCCGAAGTCATGCAGAAGTTAGGCTTCTGTTTCCAGAAAATGAAAAACTACGAAGAAGCTATCAAAGCATACAATCAAGCGGATTTAATCAAACCCGACCATATATGGACTTTAAAGCATTTAGCCCAATGCTATAAGCGGACCCGGCAATACCAGCAAGCGTTGGAATGTTACGATAAAGTAAAAGAAATGCAACCCGACGACCTGAACCTTCTGCTTCAAATGGGACAATGCCTGGCTACTATGCGTCAGTACGACAAAGCGTTGGCTTATTTCTTTAAGGTAGAGTATTTAGACAAAACACCGCTCAATGCCCAACGAGCCATAGGCTGGGGTTACTTTATGACCGGAAAATATGGAGACGCACTCCGGTTTTACAAGATGGTGACCCATGCAGACGATGCCGGCACATCCGGTATACCGATGGCAGACTGGCTAAACATGGGACATATTTGTTTAGCCATGAAAAACATACCTGAAGCTTTGGTGTATTACCGCAATGCCGCCGCGCTCTGTAAAACGCACGAAGAATTTATCAAGGCACTGACATCCGACAAAGAAGCTCTGCTGGAACAAGGCGTTTCGAAACTCTTTATCCACCTCATTCCCGATATGCTTTAGCCATGCAAAAAAGTTTTTATCGTCTGGATTATGGGAAGTATAACTGCCACATCTGTACGATTACTAATCGTACAGCATGACGATTACTAATCGTACAGCATGACGATTACTAATCGTACAGCGTGACGATTACTAATCGTGTTTGCGATGCAGTTATATAATGGGGCAGATTGTTACTACCGGTTTTTCAGACAGACCAGTCTTTAACGCGGCCGGATGGACTAATTGCGGACATCCGTATGCAATAAAAAAATGAGGGATGAAAAATAAGCAAGATACATTCATTTATTTTTCATCCCTCATTTTTTGCTCATTTCCCTTTGTAATCCTTCACGATAGCATCGGTTATCCAATTCGCCAACGCCTGGCGATTGTCGGGTATTACCAAACGTTGCTGGTCGCGCGCATTCCGGATGTTTCCTACCTCCAAGAAAACGGCGTAAGGAGTGGTATGACGCAAGACATACAAATTACGTCCGCTTACCGTACCGTCAAATCCGCGGTTAGGCTGATGAATGTCGTATTTCGCTTTGAACGTCTTTCGCAATTGAAGTGCCAAACGCTTGCCATACTTGCTGCCAGGCGCATGATAAAAATACACATCGGTCTGTTTGCCACGACTACGACTGTCTACATGAATGAATATCGCCCGCTTGTATTTGCTTTTATCTTTCCGATAAAGCCGGTTGATAGCATCACACCGTTGCTGCAAACGGGCAATTTGCCCCAACGGGATTGGCTTCCCCATGCAAGTTTCCCGCTTACTGTTTTTCAAAATGTAAGTGTTACGGATGCCGTCTTTAGAATCTTGAATAATAAAGTGCACTTTCGCACCTCGTTTCAACAACTCGCGTCCTAAACGCAAAATAATATCATAAGCATATTCATCTTCATGCAATTCGTGTCCTTGATATTTGCCGATACACCCCGGATCGGGACCTCCATGTCCGCTGACTAAATAAAATGTGGCACCTTTCAATGCATTGGATGTGACTTGATACGCAGCCTGAGACTTGCCAAATAAAGGTTCGCGGTGTGTCTTCCCTTTCTTCTCACCATATACCGGCAAGAAGAAAAGGAAGCACAACACCACTCCTATCAGTTTCATCAGATTCATCACAATCAATTACAGCGGCATATTGCCGTGTTTCTTCGGCGGATTGCTTTGACTCTTATTCTGAGTCATCTCCAATACCTGAATCAGTTTGAAACGGGTGTCCTTCGGCAAAATGATTTCGTCGATGTAACCTTGCTCGGCCGCCCGATACGGGTTAGAGAATTTTTCCTTGTATTCTTCAATGGCTTGCGCCTTTTCTTCGGGCGTAGCTTTACGGTACAAGATATTCACGGCACCATCGGCACCCATTACAGCAATTTCGGCTGTAGGATACGAGAAGTTCACATCCGCACCGATAGGTTTGCTGTTCATCACAATGTATGCACCTCCATAGGCTTTGCGGGTAATTACCGTAATCTTAGGCACAGTGGCTTCCGCATATGCGTAAACAATCTTCGCTCCATGACGGATGATACCGTTATGCTCTTGCGTGCAGCCGGGGAGGAAGCCCGGAACGTCTTCGAAGGTAATGATAGGTATGTTGAAACAATCGCAGAAACGAATGAAACGGGACGCTTTGTCAGACGCGTCAATGTCGAGCACACCTGCCAGATAAGCGGGCTGATTAGCCACAATACCTACCGAACGGCCACCCAAACGGGCAAAACCGATAACGATATTTTTGGCGAAATGAGGCATAATCTCAAAGAAATAGTGGTCGTCTACCACCGGCTCGATAATATTCTTGATGTCGTATGGCATATTGGGGTCGTCGGGAATAACATTCATCAACGACTCGTCCGCACGATGGATATCATCGGTACATGGCACAATGGGTGCGTCTTCCATATTATTAGAAGGAAGGAAACTCAACAGTTCGCGAATGCTCATCAAGGTTTCTTCTTCTGTTTCGCAAAGGAAATGCGTCACACCGCTCTTGCTGCTATGCGTATAAGCGCCACCCAGCTCTTCCTTGTCAACCTCTTCGTGCGTAACCGCCTTTACCACATCGGGACCGGTGATAAACATGTGGCTTTTCTCTTTTACCATAAAGATAAAATCGGTCAAGGCAGGAGAATAACATGCCCCACCCGCACAAGGCCCTAAGATTGCAGAAATCTGTGGAATCACTCCCGAAGCAATCGTATTTTGGTAAAAGATAGAAGCATATCCGGAAATACTGCCTACCCCTTCCTGAATACGCGCGCCACCTGAGTCATTCAATGCTATCACCGGAGCGCCGTTCTTCAAAGCCAATTCCTGTACCTTGACAATTTTTTTCGCTCCTGTCGTACTCAGCGTACCGCCAAACACCGTAAAGTCGTAAGCATACACATATACCAGACGCCCGTCTATCTTACCATATCCGCATACGATACCGTCGCCCGGAATGTGCTTCTTATCCATTCCAAAATCAGTACAATGGTGAATCACCAGTTTGTCTATCTCGTTGAACGTTCCTTTATCGAGCAACATATCAATGCGTTCGCGCGCAGTCATGTGGCCGTTGGCATGTTGTTTCTCAATACGTTCTACACCTCCACCTTGAGAAGCCAGCTTGTCAAGCTCCTCGAATTTTTTATATTGTTCTGCTGTAGTCATAGCCGTTAATTTTCTTCTTCGTTTATCACATCAAGTGTCATAATCACCTGGTTGCTGTTCACCGAGTCACCCTCGTTCACCAAGATGTCTTTTACCACACACGGGCTGTTTACCTTGTAGTTACTTTGCATCTTCATAGCTTCGATAACCGCAACGATATCGCCCGCTTCCAAGCGGTCGCCTGCCTTTACAGGTATTTTCACTACCTTGCCCGGCATCGGCGAAACAATCTTGTCCTGTTGTTTCTCGTCTGCATTTTTCCGCATACGCAAATACTTCTCCTGCGAATCGATAATATCCACATTATACGACTGGTAATGTGCGTTTACCGTATAACTTTTACCGCCTTCCTTACGAATCAATTCGGCGTTATACGATTTACCGTTATGCAAAATGGAGCAACTTCCGTTTTCTGCCATCACAATGTCTACATCATAAGGCACGCCGTCGATGGTGAGCTGCACCTTGTTGCCTTCTTTGCTAACCAATGTCACGTCAGCTACTCTGTCTCCTATATGTATTTCCATGTTTTCTGAGTTTATAAGTTTCTAAATCTTTAAGTTTTTTGAGTTCCCGAATCAGCCTGGTTTAGAGCCTCAACTTACTAACCCCCAAAAACTTAAAAACCAACCGACTTAAATCCGTAATACTCCTTTCTTCAAACCAAACTCACGCCAACGGCTGATAGGCCGGTTATCAGATGCTCCCGACTTGTTTTCTTCCAGATTCATCAGATAATCGATGTATGCGGCTATCATGGCGATATTCTCCGTATCTCCTTCTTTCTGCCCAGCCCATTGGCGTAACATTTCCTGATGCTTCGGAATGAATAGGGTATTATAGTGGCCTTCTACAAAATCGGGTACATTCATGATGTGGCGCAGATACGCAATGTTGGTCTTCAGGCCGGTTATTTTATATTCATACAACACGCGGCGCATCCGTTCGATAGCAAACTGGCGTGTGGTAGCCCATACAATCAGCTTGCCAATCATCGGATCATAATAAATAGGAATTTCATAGCCATCGTATACATAACTGTCGATACGTACACCGATACCGTTCGGTTCAGTCAACTGACGGATAATACCCGGCGAAGGCATGAAATTATTTTCGGTATCTTCGGCACAGATACGGCACTCTATGGCATGTCCGCGCTGCTTCAAGTCTTCTTGCTTATAATGAAGCGGTTCACCGTTGGCAATACGAATCTGGTCCTTCACCAAGTCCACCCCTACCACTTCTTCGGTAATCGGGTGTTCCACCTGGAGGCGTGTATTCATTTCGAGGAAATAAAAGTTACGATGTTTGTCTACGAGGAATTCGATGGTGCCGGCACCTTTGTAATGAACGGCTTTTGCCGCGGCTACAGCCGCTTCTCCCATCTTCTGGCGAAGCTCGGGAGTAACAAACGGAGAGGGGGTTTCTTCCACTATTTTCTGATTACGGCGCTGGATAGAACATTCACGCTCGAAAAGATGGACAGCGTTTCCGTAATTATCACCTAAAATCTGGAACTCGATGTGATGCGGTTCTTCCACAAACTTCTCAAGGTATACCGTATCGTCTCCGAACGAAGACATCGATTCCGAACGGGCTGTGTTATAAGCTTCTTCAACCTCGTCTTCGCTATGAATGAGGCGCATCCCCTTACCGCCCCCGCCCATCGAGGCTTTCAGCATCACGGGATAACCGATGCGGTTACAGATTTCTTTGGCTTCTTCTACACTTTGCAAAGGTTGCTCTGTGCCCGGCACAACAGGCACTCCCGCCGCAATCATGTGCTTGCGCGCCGAAATCTTGTCGCCCATCGCGTCCATTGTTTCCGGATCGGGACCAATAAAAATAATGCCTTCTTCACGGCATCGACGTGCAAACTCCGAATTTTCCGACAAGAAGCCATATCCCGGATGGATAGCATCCGCACCATGACGTTTGGCTGCCATGATAATCTTATCAATGTTCAAATAACTATCACGCGAAGCTGCAGGGCCTATCAAGCAAGCTTCGTCTGCATAAAATACGTGGCGTGCCGTTCTGTCGGCTTCTGAAAAGACAGCAACGGTACGGATGCCCATCTCCCGGCAGGAGCGCATTACCCGCACAGCTATCTCACCACGGTTAGCGATTAATACTTTGTGTATCATGCCTTATCATTTTATTGTTACGTTTCTTTCTCTATTCTTAAAGCCTGCCGCCACTCTTGCGACAAGGCTGCCAGAAGGCTTCCCGCATTTCGCACAAGAAACCCAAAACTGTGCAAAAGTAACAAAAAAAAACGATTCATCCGCTTCTCCGGTAGTTTTTTTAGGCTGTACGGCATATTTATACCTAAAAAGAGGGATATTTGGCTTGCTCGCTCATCACAAAAAAGGAAACGACAACTCCAGTTTGCAAAATAAGAAGATATAACCCCTCTATCCTTGTACAGTTACAAACTTATACTTATCTTTGCGTCGTTTTTCGAAACTTTATTATTTAGAAAGTATAAAAGGAAGTGCCTTATACCCGTTGAAATCACCAAATAATCAAAAGAGGTATATACAAGGTGCAGGGGACAGTTCATATCTGTGGGCTACCTTACTGTGCGTATATACAGGTGTTTGGCGATACCTTACGGGTATGTACAGTGGGCAGCCCACTTTTTATTACCCGTAAAAGAATCGCCATTATGAAAAAGACAAATGTTACAAAACTATTTACCCTCTTACTTGTCGGTATCGCATTTATCGTTGTAATTTATTATATCCTGTATTTTTACAATGCCTGACTTGGTTATTTCACACACACCAATTCATACGTCCGGGTTCCCAACCCTATCTTTTCAGCATGAGCCAGACAGGTTTTGTATTCAGTGTTCGGATTGGTATTGTCGAAATGGTCATGGCGGTCATGGAAGTGCGGATTCGCCATTTCATCCGTCAACTGACTATTCGGCAAAGGAGTTTGCTTCAGGCAGGCGTCTACACAAGCTTGGTCTAAAGCCAACGGGTCGGACGAAGCGAACATTCCTACATCAGGAATGATTGGCGCATCGTTTCCCGAATGACAATCACAAGTAGGCGACACATCACAGACCAACGAGATATGAAAGTTGGGCCGACCGTCAATTACCGCTTTTGTATATTCCGCCATACGGCAATTCAGTTCTTTCACCGCTGCATTGTGCGCAAAACCTATGGCATCAAAATTACATGCACCGATACACCTTCCACATCCGACACATGTATCGGGATTGACCGACATCTTTTTCCGTTCTTCATCGTATACCAAACCATTGTTAGCGCATTCACGCATACACCGCTTACACCCCCTGCACGCATCTTGATCGATGATAGGTTTCCCATTACAATGTTGGTCTTTCTTTCCGGCACGCGAACCACATCCCATTCCGATGTTCTTGATTGTACCGCCGAATCCCGTCATTTCATGCCCTTTGAAGTGGGTAAGCGAAATAAAAATATCGGCATCCATTACCGCACGGCCAATACGAGCCTCTTTCACGTATTCGCCACCTGTTACAGGGACAGCGATATCGTCGGTTCCTTTCAGCCCGTCGCCAATAATCACCGGACAGCCTACAGTCAATGGGGTAAACCCATTTTCCCATGCGCAATATAGGTGCTCGATAGCATTCTTACGGCTTCCCGGATAAAGTGTGTTACAATCTGTCAAAAACGGCTTACCACCGCATGACTTTACCATATCGACCACTGCACGCGCATAATTGGGACGCAAGAAACTCATGTTTCCCAGTTCACCAAAGTGCATTTTGATAGCGACAAATTTTCCATCCATATCCATCTCGCCCATCCCCGCTGCCTTTATCAAACGTTTCAGTTTATCAGTGGGTCCCTCATCGGGTTTACAACGAAAATCGGTGTAAAACACCCGGCTCTTTGCCTTTACTTCTCTTTCCATTGTTGTTCTCTCCTTTACACATTAATTAAATAGGAATGTCCGCATTTTGCGCATGTAAGGAACATTCGAATAATATGATACAAAGTAACGGAAAATCTTCCACATAAGCAACAGGCCAAACACATAGAAAAGAACTGTTTTAAATTTCTACAAATAATTTTTCTCTTCTTGAAGTATCCATTTTCGCACACGCTAACTTTTCTGATATTGCTTGGGCGAACATCCCACCGCCGCTTTGAAATACTTCCCGAAGAAAGAAGCGTTGGCGAAATTCAGCAGGTCACCCACCTGCTGCACGGTATATTTCCCGCTCTTAAGCAAGACCTTGGCTTCGAGGATGACGCAATCTTTTATCCATTCACCCGCGTGTCTGCCGCTTTCCGAATAGATCACCTGAGCCAGGTATTTAGGCGTAAGATACAGGGCATCGGCATAAAACGTGATGCTCCGTTCTTGGGTATAATGGCGTTGTACCAATTTCAGGAACTCCTGAAACAAACGTTGCGAGCGGCTTTCCTGTCCTTTCTTCCCGCTTATCTGAAGCATATCTGAAAGCTCCTGGTAACAATCCGCCAATATCACCTGCATGCATCCCTTTAACGCTTCGCGCGTAAATTCGGTATGAGGAGCCTGTATCTTTTTGCGCATCAGCCGATAAAAGAAAAGCATTTCATCCATCTGTTCTTCGGTCAGGCTGATTACCATCTGCCGGGCAAGCTGATTCCGGAATTTAGTGGAAAAAGAAGAATTAGTTTCACTTGCATAGCTATCGTCCAAACAAGCGATAAAGGCGACTTGAAAATCAGGAGAACTTTCCAGGCATTCCCCAATCGAGTTCGGGAAGAGGATAATGACATTTCCCGCTTTCACCAGATGCTCTTGCAGGTTGCACCGGAAACGCATATAGCCCTTGGTGCACAGGATTATCATCATAAACATCAGCTTGAACGGATAAACGGACGTCATGTATTTGTCGCGGTCTTCTTGGGATATAGGCTTGTCGAAATTATCGTCTATCATCAATTCGTTCTTGAATACCAGGCTCCGGTCGGAATCCATGAGCATCATCATCTCCAACTTGTTGAAGGGTTGTTGTCGGTTTTGCTTCATAAGTCTAACGATTTTATGTCAGGGCAAAGATACGTCCTTTAGATTAATAAACGGACAATAAAACGCCTTTTCTTCCGAAAATCCATCCTTTCGAACAGTTTACCCGCATCTTAGCTCGTGTTATTCTCCGGCAAAAAACGCATTTTTGCATTATTAAAACAACATCATAAACAATATGAAAAATACGTATGTAATAGCCGTGTTAGGTGCGGCATGCTTTTCCTTTGCCGGATGCACGCAGGGAGACAACGAAAAAGACACGGTGCATCACGTGATGTGTGTCCGTCCGGTTCCTTCGGGCGGCGAGTGTATAAAATCGTTTTCAGGTACAGTGAAAGAAGCGCGTGAAATCAGTCTGGGATTCAAAACCGCCGGTCAGATAGAACGGATTTACGTGGAAGAAGGCGACCAGGTAAGCAAGGGGCAACTGATAGCCGAATTGGACGATGCCGACTACCGGCTGGGGGTGGAAGCCCTGCAGGCGCAAACCGGACAACTGGAAGACGAAGTGGGACGCATGAAGCTTTTGTTCGAAGCGAAAAGCATCTCGGAAAACGATTATGAAAAAGCGGCGGCAGGACTGCGCCAATTGAAAGCGCAACTCCAGCTGAACCAAAACAAGCTGGACTACACACGGCTTTACGCACCCCATTCGGGATGCATCCAAAGCGTGAACTTCGAACCGGCAGAAATGGTGGATGCGGGCACTCCGCTCGTCACCTTATTAGATATAAACCGCCTGGAGGTGGAACTGGATATTCCCGTAGAAGTCTACCAAAGGAAAAGCCGCATCACCGGCATCGCATGTACCGGCATCGGCGAGACACCGATACCGATGAAGCTGAAAAGCCTGACACCGAAAGCCGACGGCACACAATTGTACCGGATGCGCCTGACATTCGAAGGCAGCGTGCCCCAAGGACTCACCGCCGGCATGAACGCAGGTGTCGAGCTTCGCATGGCATCGGAAGAACAAGACGGAACGTTCACCCTCCCGGTACATGCCGTCTTCAAAGAGAACGACCACACCTATGTATGGGCTATCGGCAAAGACTCGCTTGCACGCAAAGTGCAAGTAGGCCTGCAAGGCTTGGATGAAAACGGGCAAGCGGTCATTGCTTCGGGACTGAAAGGTGATGAGCAAGTGGTAAGAGCCGGAGTGAATGCCCTGCAAGAAAACGAAAAAGTAAACATCGTGCCTCAACCAGCTAAAACAAACATAGGAGGACTGCTCTGATGAAACTGACGGAATTCTTTATGAAACGCCCTACCTTGTTCTGGTCGTTGGCGGTATTCATGCTGGTGGCGGGCATACTGGCGTTTGTCCAAATGCCGAAGCTGGAAGACCCGGCGGTAGCGGTAAAACAGGCAATGGTCATCGTGCCCTATCCGGGAGCAAGCGCACACCAGGTAGAACTGGAAGTGGCACAAGTAATGGAGGACGAACTGCGCAACCTGCCCGATGTGAAGAAAGTGAAAAGCGAGTGCCAGGGAGGCATGGCGATGCTCACCGTAGAGTTCCACATGACAGTATTATTGAAAGACCTGGAACAACATTTCGACCTGCTCCGGAGAAAAGTAAACGACCTCCGCCAGAAACTTCCGCAGGGATGTTATGACCCCGTGGTAGTGGATGACATGATGGACGTGTATGGCATCTTCTACGCTTTCACAGGTGAGGGATACACCTATCCGGAACTTTACCAATACGCCCGCATGATGCGCCGTGAACTGATGAATGTGAAAGGTGTGAAGCGGGTCAACATCGTGGGAAACCGCGACGAGGTCATCAACATCATCCTCCCGAAAGACAAGATAGCACGCAACGGAATCCTTCCCGTGCAAATCATGACCGCCCTGCAAGGAGCAGGGAAAACCATACAGGCAGGTGACTATCAGACGGAAAGCGACCGCCTTCAGATACGCGTGGGCGAATCCATCCGCAACGAAGAGGATATCCGCCAACTCCTGATAGGCACGTTCGACGGCAAGCAAGTGCGCCTGGGCGATGTGGCACAAATAGAACGGACTTATTCCGAACCCCAGCGCAACGGATTCTTTGTCAACGGGAAACCGGCTCTCGCCATTTGCCTGGCCATGGAAAGCAACGCCATCGTGCCCGATGTAGGAGCGGCGGTCGATGCCAAATTGGCGGAAGTAATGAAAACCATGCCCGCCGGGATGGAAACCGAAAAAATATTCTTCCAGCCCGACAAGGTGAACGAAGCGATTAATTCGTTTATGGTAAATCTGGTGGAATCGGTCGCTATCGTGATTTTAGTGCTTATCTTCACCATGGGCTTCCGAAGCGGAGTGATTATCGGTTTCGGACTGATACTGACCATTGCCGTGTCCTTCCCTATCCTGTTAGTGTGCGGCACCACCCTGCAACGCATCTCGCTGGGCGCTTTCATCGTGGCGATGGGCATGCTGGTAGACAATGCTATTGTGATTATGGACGGTATCCTGATAGACAAGCAACGGGGGCTCGGACCGAAAACCTATCTGTACCGCATCGGACGGAATACCGCCCTGCCCTTGTTGGGCGCAACGGTGATAGCGGCATCCACTTTCCTATCGGTCTATCTCTCGCCCGACTCGGCCGGAGAATATGCCCGCGACCTGTTTCTGGTGCTTTGCGTAAGCCTGCTCGCCAGCTGGGTGCTGGCACTTATCCAGGTGCCCATTTGCGCCAAGTCGTGGCTTCCCTTGCGCGAGAAACAACAAGGGAAACCGGCTGAAGTGCTCAACTCGCCCGTACATCGGTTTATCCGCCGGACTATCGGTACATTGATAAACCATCGCAAACTTACACTCGGCATTGCGGGTATCGTATTGGCGGTATGCATTTTCGGCATGACCAAGGTAAAGAACCTTTTCTTTCCCGATTTTGATTACCGCCAGTTCGTCATCGAATATTACCTGCCCTCGCAATCCAGTCCCGACCAGGTGCGTCACGATTTGCTGGAAATAAGCGACTGGCTTCGTGAGACCCCCGAAGTGGAACGGGTAGCGGCAAGCATGGGAAGTGCGCCCGCACATTATTGCCTGGTACGTCCGATGACATCGGGAGGCGATTGCTACGGGGAGCTGATGGTGGATTGTGCCGATTATGCCACGGTTGTGGAAATCCTGCCCAAGATACGTGACGAACTTCGCGCCCGTTATCCCGACGCTTACATCCGGATGCGGAAATACAATTTTTCTATTGATACTTCACATACGGTAGAAGTGGAGTTCTCGGGACCCGACCCCGCGGTGCTCCGCCAGCTGATCCGCCAGGCGGAAGACATCATGCGCCAATGCCCGTATGCAGACCCCTATTCGGTACAAAACAACTGGAAGCCCGCGGGCAAATCGCTCGTGGCCGATTATGTACGCGTCAACGCACTCCGCTCGGGCATCGAACGGAGCGATGTGGGCAATGCTTTATTGGCGGCTACAGACGGTATGCCCGTAGGCGTACTGACCGACCAAGACCAAACTGTGCTTATCAATCTCATGGTGAGAAACACCGACGGGAGCCGGATAACCGACCTGAACGATATCCCTGTGTGGAGCATGATGAACCTGCGCTTGACCGATGAAGACCTGCAAGGCGTATTGACGGGTAGCAAAAACGCTTCCGACATCCAGGACAGGCTCTTCCGGAGCGTCCCCCTAAGCAGCATATCAAAGCCCGTGCGGATGGACTGGGAAGAAGACGTAATCTATCGTGTAAACGGACGCCGTGCCATCGAAGCCGAGTGTGACCCGAATACCGACCTCTACGAAGGCACACCCGCCAAGGTGAAAGCATCTATTCAGGAGAAGATAGAAGCCATTCCCCTCCCCGAAGGCTACCAGATGCGCTGGACGGGTGAAGACGAGCTTCGCGGCGATGCCATTGCCAACCTGATGAAATTCGTCCCGCTTACCATCTTCCTGATACTTATTATCTTGCTCTTGCTTTTCAATAGCTGGAAAAAGGTGATACTTATCCTTATCTGCTTCCCCTTCGTGTTCTGCGGCATCACACCTGCCCTGCTCCTCTTCCGCCAGCCGTTTACGTTCATGGCGATTATCGGCATGATGGGACTGATAGGCATGATGGTGAAGAATGCCATCGTATTGGTGGACGAAATCAACCGCTTGCAAACCGAAGAGAAGCGCGACCCATATTACGCCGTAGTAGAAGCCACCGTCTCGCGTGTACGTCCGGTGCTGATGGCATCGCTCACCACCATTGTGGGCATGATTCCCTTGGTGGGCGACCCGATGTACGGCTCGATGGCGGTCACCATCATGGGCGGGCTTACCATAGGCACCATCATCACGCTGATACTTTTACCGCTATTCTATACGGCTTTATTCCATGTGAAAAAAGCGAACAATGTCAATTAAAACACACTCGGTATGAAAAAGATATTCTTATCATCGCTTGCCGTGCTTTTCAGCCTGGCGGCAATGTGCCAAACCACTCTTACGCTCGATGTACAGTCCTGCCGGGAAATGGCTTTGGCGCATAATGAAGACCTGATGCGCGCCGGAAACGACGCACGCAAGGCAGAACTGGATAAACAAATCGCCCTTCGCGGCTATCTTCCGAAAGTAGACGGAACGGCTATGGGTACTTATATGACCGATATGCCTATAATGGAAGGCATGGAGCTTCAGATGCGCGGCACGTATTTGGCAGGCATCAATGTGGTGCAGCCCCTCTATGCCGGAGGGAAAATCATCGCCGGGAACAAACTGGCACGCATCGGAAAGGAATGCGCGGATGAAAACCTCCGCAAGACCCGCATGCAGGTGATAGCGGATGCCGATAACGCTTACTGGACGTACATATCGGTAGGCAGGAAAGTACGGATGCTCGAAAGCTACAAGACACAGATGGACACGGTGTGCCGCCAAGTGGAAGTGGCACTCTCGGCGGGCATGGGCGTAGAGAATGACTTACTCCGCATCCGCACGAAACAAAGCGAAATCCATTACCAATTGCAGAAAGCGCGCAACGGACTCGACCTCTGCCGCCTGGCACTCTGCAACGTGCTGGGCCAACCGCTCGATACGGGAATCATGCCTACCGATACCATCTTGTCTGTCTCGGCTCCCGCACAGATGGACGAAAACATTTCGGCACGTCCCGAACTGGCACTCCTGCAAAAGCAAGTGGAAGCCAGCGAGCAACAGATAAAGATGGCACGTGCAGACGTGCTCCCACAAATCGGGCTGGCGGGCGGATACCTTTATTATGGCAATATCAAGCTAAACGGTTCCAGTTACGATAACGGTGGGAATGCCGTCCCGTTCTCCCAAAGCCTGGACGACGGGATATGGCAGGTCATGGTATCCCTCAACATTCCGCTCTTCCATTGGGGAGAAGGATTGAAAAAGGTAAAGAAAGCCCGGCTTGACCTGGAAAGTGCCCGGCTCGACTTACAGAAGAACCAACGCCTGCTCAGCATCGAAGCACGCCAAGCCGTGCAAAATGTAACCGACGGATACCGCATGGTAGAAACGGCTCAATTAGGATGCACCCAAGCCGATGAGAACCTGCGCGTGATGCAAAACCGCTACCGGAACGCCCTCTGCACCCTGACCGACCTGCTCGATGCCCAATCGCAATGGCAACAAGCGCAAAGCAACCTCATCGAAGCACAAACGCAATACAAACTCTACGAAACGGAATACCTGCGGGCAACGGGTAGACTGGAATAAAAAATATGCAAACGATATAGCATACAGAGCGACGAAGCGATTCATTAGCTGTATACTATATCGTTTGCATATATCTGCATAAGCGCTTTCATATAAATAAATACACCGTTGCGGATAGTTGCGTCGTGCCGGTCAGGCATATGGAATTGTATAAAACTTCCACTGCCTCCGCATGAAGTAATTTATGTAAATTACAAATACTGAAAGCCCAAAAGCATAGAGAAACAATTGACTTCACAACCGGTACACAAAAAAGAATCAAAAACATAGGGGGAAATTGCAAAAAGTTTTTTATTTTTGTACCGAAATTGAGTTAATGTATTAACAAATGAACGTATTAGAACTAAGTGAACAGGAGATTATCAGGCGCAATAGCCTGAACGAGTTAAGAGCGATGGGCATCGACCCGTATCCCGCCGCCGAGTATGTAACCAACGCGTTTTCGACCGATATCAAAGCCGATTTTAAAGACGGTGAAGCGGAACCGCGCAAGGTATCGGTAGCAGGACGCATGATGTCGCGCCGCGTAATGGGTAAAGCTTCTTTCATTGAGTTACAAGACTCCAAAGGACGTATCCAAGTATATATCACCCGCGATGACATTTGTCCGGATGAAAACAAAGACTTATATAATATAGTATTCAAACGCCTGCTCGACTTGGGTGACTTTATCGGCATCGAAGGTTTCGTATTTCGCACGCAGGCGGGCGAAATCTCCATCCATGCACAACGGCTGACCGTATTGGCAAAATCGCTCCGTCCCCTCCCCATCGTCAAATACAAAGACGGAGTGGCATACGATAAGTTTGAAGACCCCGAATTGCGTTACCGCCAACGCTATGTAGACTTGGTAGTGAACGATGGAGTGAAAGACATCTTCTTGCAACGGGCTACAGTAATACGCACCATCCGTCGCGTTCTCGACGAAGCCGGATATACGGAAGTAGAAACTCCTACCCTGCAGAATATCGCAGGCGGCGCGAGCGCAAAACCATTCATTACCCACTTCAATGCCCTCGATACCGATATGTATATGCGTATCGCTACCGAGCTTTACCTGAAACGACTCATTGTAGGCGGATTTGAAGGAGTATATGAAATTGGCAAGAACTTCCGCAACGAGGGCATGGACCGCAATCACAATCCCGAATTCACCTGTATGGAATTGTATGTACAATACAAGGATTACAATTGGATGATGTCGTTCACCGAAAAGCTGCTCGAAGCCGTATGTATCGCCGTAAACGGCAAACCCGAACGGGAAATAGACGGAACCGTCATCAGCTTCAAAGCTCCCTACCGCCGCTTACCGATATTGGATGCCATCAAAGAAAAGACCGGTTACGACCTGAACGGCATGGACGAAGCGCAGATACGCGAGGTATGCCAGAAGTTGAATATGGAAATCGATGACACAATGGGTAAAGGCAAGCTGATTGACGAAATTTTCGGAGAGTTCTGTGAAGGAACATTCATCCAGCCTACCTTTATTACCGATTATCCCGTGGAAATGTCGCCGCTTACAAAAATGCACCGCTCGAAACCCGGATTGACCGAACGCTTTGAATTAATGGTCAACGGAAAAGAACTGGCTAATGCTTATTCGGAATTGAATGACCCGATAGACCAGGAAGAACGCTTCAAGGAACAGATGCGTCTGGCCGACAAAGGTGATGATGAAGCGATGATTATCGACCAGGACTTTTTACGTGCCCTGCAATATGGCATGCCCCCCACAAGCGGCATCGGTATCGGCATCGATCGTTTAGTGATGCTTATGACGGGCAAAACCTATATTCAGGAAGTATTGTTCTTCCCGCAGATGCGCCCTGAAAAGGTAACACCGAAAGATAATGTAGCCAAGTATGTCGCGCTGGGCATTTCCGAAGAATGGGTGCCCCTGATTCAGAAAGCGGGATACAACCTTGTATCGGACATGAAAGAAGTCAATCCGCAAAAATTGCACATGGACATCTGCGGAGTGAACAAAAAATATAAGTTAGGACTGACCAATCCGAGTGTTGACGAAGTCACAACATGGATAAGTAAAATAACAGAGTAATAAAACCATAAAGCAAGATATCAGTCCGCATTACGGGACTCACAGGAGGTAAAGTTTCCAAGCTTTACCTTCAAAGTCCGTAAAGCCGGCGATAAACGCTTTATCTCCTTTATTTACTTTGAGCATTTAAAGACTAATCATGAAATTACCCGGGAAAATAGCAATCATGGGTGGAGGAAGCTGGGCTACAGCCATTGCGAAAATCGTACTCGCCCAAGCCGGAACGATAAACTGGTATATGCGCCGAGATGACCGCATTGAGGATTTCAAGCGGCTGGGGCATAACCCGGCTTACCTGACCAGCGTGCGCTTCAACATCAAATGCATTAACTTTTCATCGGATATAAATAAGGTAGTGAGAGAATCGGACACACTGATATTCGTCACTCCTTCACCCTACCTGAAGGCACACCTGAAGAAATTGAAAACCAAGCTGAAGGACAAGTTCATTGTGACAGCCATCAAAGGAATCGTACCCGATGAGAACATGATTGTATCCGACTATTTCCATAAGATGTACGATGTGCCCGAAGAGAACATCGCCGTGTTGGCAGGTCCTTGCCACGCGGAAGAAGTGGCATTGGAACGCCTGTCTTATCTTACAGTAGGATGTAAGGACATCGAAAAAGCGAAAATGTT
Organism: uncultured Bacteroides sp.; assembly: GCA_900546355.1. Lineage (GTDB taxonomy): Bacteria > Bacteroidota > Bacteroidia > Bacteroidales > Bacteroidaceae > Phocaeicola. Next base: position 3,729 of record URCM01000025.1, on the reverse strand, counting down.
CGCCCGCCAACTGACAGGAACATACATCAAGACGTCCGTCAACACAGACGTAGCGGGAATTGAGTACGCCTCGGTGCTGAAAAATGTGTACGCCATAGCGGCAGGTATTTGCAGCGGACTGAAGTATGGCGACAATTTCCAGGCGGTGCTTGTATCGAATGCCCTGCAAGAGATGAACCGCTTCCTCGATACGGTGCATCCCGTAGACCGATGCACGAACGATTCCGTCTATTTGGGCGACCTGTTAGTAACCGCTTATTCCAATTTCAGCCGCAACCGTGTGTTCGGCACCATGATAGGCAAAGGATATTCGGTGAAAAGCGCGCAAATCGAGATGGAAATGATAGCCGAGGGATATTATGGTACAAAGTGTATCAAGGAACTGAACAAGCACCTGCATGTGAATATGCCTATCGTAGATGCAGTGTACAATATCTTGTATGAACGCATTTCTCCCATGATTGAGATTAAACTATTGACTGATTCATTCAGATAAACTCATACGATTATGGAAAATATCAAATTGAACATCGAAAAGACTTTGGAATTCATCTCCAAAGAAAAATTGGCTGCTTACGAACCCAAAGTAAGAGCTTGTATGGAAACCTTAGAGAAAGGCACTGGCTTAGGAAACGATTTCTTAGGTTGGTTGCACTTGCCTTCTTCTATTACACAAGAACACTTAAACGATTTGAAGGCTACGGCCCAGGTATTGCGTGAAAATTGCGAAGTGGTAGTTGTTGCCGGCATTGGCGGAAGTTACCTCGGAGCACGGGCTGTCATCGAAGCCCTTTCAGACAGCTTCGGATGGTTGAGAGACAAAAAAGCAGGCAACCCTGTCATTCTTTTTGCCGGACACAACATCGGTGAAGACTATCTGTATGAACTGACCGATTACCTGAAAGATAAGGAATTCGGCATCATCAACATATCAAAGTCGGGCACAACCACTGAAACAGCTCTCGCTTTCCGTCTGCTGAAAGAACAATGCGAAAGACAACGTGGCAAAGAAACAGCTCGCAAAGTCATCGTAGCCGTAACCGATGCCAAGAAAGGTGCCGCACGTACCATGGCGGATAAAGAAGGATACAAGTCGTTTATTATCCCCGACAATGTAGGCGGACGCTTTTCGGTATTGACTCCGGTAGGTTTACTTCCGATTGCCGTGGCTGGTTTCGACATCGAACAGCTGGTGAACGGCGCACGTGCAATGGAAACCGTATGCGCAAACGAAAACCTGATGGAAAACCCGTCGGCTCTCTATGCTGCCACTCGCAACGAATTGTACCAAAATGGAAAGAAAATAGAAATCCTTGTCAACTTCCAGCCTAAGCTGCATTACTTCATGGAATGGTGGAAACAACTGTATGGCGAATCGGAAGGAAAAGACCACAAGGGCATTTATCCCAGCTCGGTAGACTTCTCAACCGACCTGCACTCAATGGGACAATGGATTCAGGAAGGCGAACGCACCATCTACGAAACCGTAGTATCCATCGAAGCTCCGAACCATGAGCTGAAAGTGCCGACCGATGAAGAGAATTTGGACGGCCTGAACTTCCTGGCAGGCAAACGCATCGATGAAGTAAACAAAATGGCTGAATTAGGTACCCAATTGGCTCATGTAGATGGCGGCGTACCCAATCTGCGCGTCAGCGTCCCGAAACTGAACGAATATTACCTGGGTGAACTGATTTATTTCTTTGAGAAAGCCTGCGGTATCAGCGGCTATTTGCTGGAAGTGAACCCGTTCAACCAACCGGGTGTAGAAGCTTACAAGAAAAACATGTTCGCCTTGCTGAACAAACCGGGATACGAAGCTGAATCGAAAGCTATCCAAGCCCGTCTGAAGAAGTAAGCCTATGTTTGAAGAAGCTATCCGTACATATCTGCAAACCCATCGCTTCGCGTCGCTCCACTTGAAAGCCGTGTTGTTCGACATGGACGGCGTATTGTTCGACTCCATGAAAAACCATGCTGCAGCGTGGCACGAAGCGATGAAACGTTACCACCTGCACATGACTCCAGAAGAGGCTTACCTGCACGAAGGACGCACGGGAGCGGATACCATCAACATCATCAGTGCCCGCCAAAGGAAAGAAACGGCGAGCGAAGAGGAAATCGAAGCAATTTATCAGACTAAATCGGAGATTTTCAATTCCTTGCCCAAAGCTGAACGGATGCCTGGCGCTTATGAGTTATTACAAAAGATAAAAAAAGAAGGACTGACTCCGGTATTGGTAACCGGTTCGGGACAAGTTTCATTGATAGACCGGCTTAACCGAAGTTTTCCGGATGTTTTCAAACCCGGACGAATGGTGACCGCTTTTGATGTAAAACATGGGAAACCGAATCCGGAGCCTTACCTGACAGGACTCCAGAAAGCAGGCGTAAGCGCCAACGAGGCCATCGTAGTGGAGAACGCTCCTTTAGGTGTAAGAGCTGGAGTTGCGGCAGGCATCTTTACGGTAGCTGTCAATACGGGGCCGCTGGCAGATGAGGTCCTGCAGGAAGAAGGAGCGAACCTTCTGTTCCATTCCATGATGGATTTCAACAATAATTGGGAAAATTTTTATCAATTAATTCAATAAAAAGCCGTATCTTTGCGGCGTAGCATTTACAAATGCTTATACTAACCCTAACAAATTCAATTGGATATTAAAAGGCTGCTTCGGGAGAAGCGGCCTTTTTTTACTTGTATCTTAACGCAACCAGATGATATCGCCCACACGGAGTGAAGCGGTTTCGGGATCCAATCCGTTCAGCTTATACAAATTCTTCAGCTTGACGCCAAACATCTGCGAGATGCCGTACATCGAATCGCCTTCCTTGACGGTATAAGAAATATGGTCTTTTGTGGCTTTCTTCCGCTTCTCTTCCAAATAAACAATCTCCCCTCCGTTGAAACGATAATCTTTGGGCAACTCGTTATACTTACGCACGTTTTTCTTTTTTAAATCGAATTCTTTGGCTATGCTCTTGAACGTATCGCCCGGACGAGCAATGACATAAAGCAATTCGTTCGCCAAATAAGGTTGATGCGGATTGGGGAACTCTTCAGCCCATTTCAACCCACCTTTACGGTCGTATTTATCCAAGTCGTACGCCTCGATGATATCGATAAGCCGCGTGGCATAGCGTGGGTCGGTGGCATATCCCGCTTTTTTCAATCCTTTCGCCCAACCTTTATAATCGGTTATTTTCAGACGGAAAAGAAAAGCGTAACGTGCGCCCGAACGTAAAAACTTCGAATGGTCGCGATACGAATCTTTCGCATGCTTATAAGCACGAAAGCATTCGTTAGGCGCATCGTCGGTATACCGAACGGAAGGCCCATCCCATGCTCCCCCGCACTTGATTCCGAAATGATTGTTTGACTTGCGCGCAAGCTGGCTTCTCCCCGCCCCCGACTCCAGCAGTCCTTGAGCCAGTGTAATGCTTGCAGGAATGCGATAATGCTTCATTTCGTCCACAGCCACGCTGCGGTATTTCTTAATATAGTCTTCGTATGCTTTATTCCGTTGCGCCGAAACGGTCCCTGTCATGCAAAGCAACAGGATGACCATCAACCAATGAGTGAATCTGTTCATTTCGTCCTTGTTTTTAATGCGAACAAAGATAAGGCAATTCGGGGAACAATACAAATGTTTTAAAACCTGTTTAAATTTTGCCCCAATTTAGAAGCTGTTTTGAATTTATCGTGCGATGATTTGGGATGAGTTTTTGAGG
>URCM01000024.1 GCA_900546355.1 uncultured Bacteroides sp. | reverse complement strand
GTGCGGAACAGACGCCGGACAAGGCGTATCTGGAAAAGCAAGGCGAAGATTACAACCTTGTGGACTGGTATCTTGACGTACTCCGCAAATACAAGGACAAGTTGCTCCGCATAACACGTTATGTCGTTGCAGACGCCTGGTTCTCAAAGGCGAAGTTCGTGGGTGAAGCCTGCCTGTCGGGATTCCATGTCATCAGCCGCCTGCGTGATGATGCCGCCTTGTGGTATGCACATGACGGTGTCCGCACAGGCAAGCGGGGACGGCCGCGTATCAAAGGCGAGAAGATTGATTTTGAGAAACTCGACCTTCAGCGTTGCGAGATTCTCGACATTGAAGGAGGAAGGGCTTACTCAGTCAAGGCATATTCAAAGGCAATGAAACGCAACATCAAAGTCGTGGTCCATTATCCCGAATCGGGAGGACACAAAATCTATTTCTCCACCGACCTTGACATGTCGGCCAGAGACATCATCGAATACTACCGTACAAGATTCCAGATTGAGTTTTGCTTTCGGGATTCCAAGCAGTTCACCGGACTCAACAATTGTCAGGCAAGAGACTTGAGGAAACTTGACTTCGCTTTCAATGCCTCACTGGCATCGGTAAACATCGCAAAGGTCATGCGCCAACGATACTATCCCTCGCTTTCCATCGGACTGCTAAAGGCCTATCTGAGTAATATTTACATGCTCAAAAGAATTTTTAGCAAGTCCGGTCTGAAACCGAACAGAACTTTTAATGCTAAACTTATCAAAGAACTCTTTGGCTTTGTGGCAGAAGCCGCTTAGCCGATATGGTGAATTTTTAACGGACTATTATAAATAAAGGTAGTTTCATCAGTACAAAGTTGGGAAATATTGATTAAATAATGATTAACGTATGTGTTTATTTGATTATTCCATGTTTCGTGACGTACATCTACGTTTCATTTTCGTTAATCTACGTAACATCACCTCTAAAATCCGGCCACCTCTAAAATCCGTAAATTTCCTGGTATTTTCCCCCTGTAGGCATGGGTTTATGTGAAAAAACAAATATCTTTGTTGAAAATTACAATTGGACTTTATGAGGACCTTACTGATATGCTTTCTGCTGGCAATGGCTTCGCTCCTTCCGGCACATAACACCAACTATGTAGACAACACGTACATCGGCTGCCAGATTGTGAACGTCTGTTGCCAGGACTTTCATAACTTTTTGTGGCTTGGCACGGACGGTGACGGTTTGCGCCGTTTCGATGGTACGCAGTTTGTGGAGTATTATCATCAGGAGTCCGATTCGACTTCGATAGCCAGCGACCAGGTACTTTCGTTGCTCATCGACCGTTCGCAACGGTTGTGGGTAGGAACGAGTAACGGGCTGCAATGCTATCAGCCCGAAAGCGATAACTTCCGTACCGTGCGTCTGTATGGGACAAATGTAAAGGGTTACATTACGAGTATCCTTCAGCGGAGGAACGGAGAAATCTTGTTTGTGGTGTCGGGCATGGGATTGTTTCGTCTAAATGTAGAGACGATGACAGGCTACCGGATAGAAAACGACGAACGGGTGTGGCTGAACCGTTTCCTTTGTACTTTATATGAGGACTACCACGGGTACTTGTGGTTGGGGACAGACCGGGAAGGAGTGGTGCGGGTAGACCCGAAGACCCATGAAGAGAAAATGTATCCCTTGCAATCGATAACGGTGAAAGGACTGGTGGAAGACAGGAGAGGGAGGCTGTATGTCGTGACCAATTACGCCGTTTACCGGTGGAATAGGGTGGCAGACCGTCTGGAGGTTGTACCTTACCGGGGAGGGCAGAAAGACCTTTACTATACACGGGCTTTGCTGACATCGGACGGCAGTATCGTGATAGGTACCAGCGGGAATGGCTTGTTGCAGCTTGTGCCGGGCTGTGAAGAATTGATAGACAAGCCGCTTTATAATCCTTTTATCGATGCTAACCACACCCGCCTGACGTTTTTGTTCGAAGACCGGGAACGTAATTTGTGGATGGGATGCCAGTATCAGGGCTTGCTGATGTTGCCCGATATGTCGATGCCTTTTCATTTTACCAACAAGCCCTCTTCTTATTCGAAGATGACAGGTGGTATTGCTGCGTTGTATTATGACAAGGAAGGAACGTTGTGGTGTTCGGTAGAGGGCGATGGTATTTACCTGTTGGATGCGGAAGGCGGCATCGTGGACTACATTGCCGTGGAGCATACGGCAGGTGCCATGTATGAAGACAGTGAAGGTATTTTCTGGGTAGGTGTGAATGGGAAAGGACTGTATACTTTGGACCGGAGGACAAAACAGTTGCACCTGAAATATCCCATCCAGGGTGATTATGTCATGAGCTGTGTGACGGAGGGACACGACCAGACGCTGTATGCCGCGGTTATGGGGGAAGGTATCTTGCGCTATGACCGGAAGTCGGGTGAGTTTTTTATGACCAATTATCAGACTCCAGTCACCAACCGGAATGAACTGGTGAACTTTTGGATTTCCGCTATCTTGTGTGACTCGGTGGGTCATGTGTGGACTGCCCATCAGGGGGGAGTCAGTTGCTACGATTTGCAACAGCGCGCTTTTGTCCATCTTCCTTTTCAGGAGATGGTAAGGGTAAGCGCTTATGCTTTTTGGGAAGGGAAGGACGGGAAACTATGGATTGGCACGCAGAACGGCTTGTTGGGCTATGACCTGCAAACGAAGCGGTACGAAGTGTTTACTACCGCTCAGGGATTGCCGGACAATCAGGTATATGGTATCATAGAAGACCGTCACGGCGGTTTGTGGTGCAGTACCGCACAAGGCATTGCCTATCTTTCTCCCGACCGGAAGAAGATAACCAGTTATTATACGGGCAACGGATTGGAAGATAAGAAATATTTGCGGGGTTGCTATACCCAAGGCAAAAACGGCATCATTTGTTTCGGTGGTGAACGTGGCATTACCCGTTTTAATCCCGATGATATCTATCCGATTAAGTTGGACAAGGCTCCCTGTATCACGGATTTGTTTATCCGTAACCAGAAGGTGACCCGGCAGACGCTTTCGGGCGGTAAACCGGTAGTGAAGCAAGATGTGATAGATGCCGATCGTTTCTCTCTTTCGGCAACCGACAACAATTTCCTGCTGTATGTATCGACGATGGATTTCCGCGATGCGCGCAACATCATTTACGAATACCGCATCCACGAATTCGAAGAAGCTTGGAACCCTACCCGTCCGGGTGAGGGGCGCATCTTGTATCCGCACTTGCCTTCGGGCAGTTATACGTTACAGATACGGGCGTGTGAGAATGGGGTGTATTCGCCGGTGAAGTCGGTGCGCATCCACGTTGCTTCGCCTTGGTACTGGACTGGCTGGGCAGGATTGGTCTATACCTTATTTATTATAGGAATAGGTTATCTGCTGTATGTGTCCATGCAGCGGAAACGCCGGGAGCAGATAGGCGAGATGAAATTGCAGTTCTTTATCAATATCGCTCATGAAATCCGCTCGCCGCTTACCTTGATTGTCACTCCCCTGGATAAACTGCTGAAGCGGGAGTATGACGCGGATACCACCAAGAAGCTGCTCACCATCCGTTTCAATGCCAACCGCATATTGCGTCTGCTGAACCAGCTGTTGGATATCCGCCGGATAGACAAGGGACAGATGGTTATCCGTTTTGCGGAAACGGATATGCGTAGCTTTGTCACTGGCCTGGTTGATGCTTATGTGGAGCAGGCGCAGCAAAAAGGCATTGCCTTGGATGCGGAATTCGCTGATTCCCTTCCTGCGGTTTGGGTAGACCCGGATAACTTCGATAAGGTGTTGGTGAACTTGGTGACGAATGCCTTGAAATATACACCGGAAGGTGGACATATCCATGTCCAGGTGAGTACAGGAAATGACCCGCGCACGACAGGGCCGTTGCAGTCGTATATGGAGATTACCGTATCGGATACGGGCAAAGGACTGAATGAAAAAGAACTGAAAAAGATATTCGAGCGGTTTTATCAAAGTGGAGCCAACCGGTCTTCCGCCCCGTTGGGATTCGGTATCGGGCTGAACTTGTGCCAGTTGTTGGTTAAACTTCATCATGGAGTGATTTACGCCGAGAACCGGGAAGACACGCAGGGTAGCCGTTTTGTCGTCCGTTTGCCCTTAGGCTGCAAGCACCTGAAGAAAGAAGAACTGGCGGAAACGCCTGCCGAAACACCTTTGCAGGCTTTACGTACCGAGGCACAGATGGATTATGCCAAGCCGGTAGAGGACGAGAAGAAAGGACGGACCCGCACCCACTTCAAGGCATTGGTTATTGACGATGATGAGGATTTGCGCAAATACCTGGCAGACAACCTGTCGGCTTATTATCGGGTAGAAATGGCTGAGAACGGATTGGAAGGCTATAAGAAAGCCATTGCCGAACAGCCCGATATCATTATCTCGGACGTGATAATGCCTGAATGGGACGGAATCCGGATGTTGAGGGAATTGAAGAAGAACATCAATACCAACCATATTCCTGTTATCTTGCTGACTTCGAAGACGGAGTTTGCCAACCGTATCGAAGGATTGGGGCAAGGGGCGGACGGCTATTTAGGCAAGCCTTTCGACTTCGATGAACTGTATGCGCTGATAGAAAACCTGATAGCGAACCGTATCCGCCTGAAAGGAAAGTATTCGGGTTCTCAGACACAAGAGGACAAGCTGACGCCCGTGACGCTGCAAGCCGATAACCAAGTGGCTTTGGAACGGATTATGAAGGCGATTGATGCGAATATCAGTAATCCGATGCTGAATGTGGAAATGTTGGCCCAAGAGGTAGGAATGAGCCGCACGCACCTGTATCGTTGTGCTAAAGAATCGACCGGCTTGACTCCCAGTGACTTCATCCGTGCCACTCGCTTGCGCCAAGCCGCAGAGTTATTGAAGAGTAAAGAGTATACCATTACGCAGGTGGCATACGCGGTAGGGTTCAACAGCCAAACGCATTTCTCGAATGCCTTTAAGAGACAGTATGGCGTTTCTCCTACAGAATATCAGGAGGGAATTAAAAAAGAATGAAGAATGAAGAATTGTCCGCATGGAATTCCTCATTCTTCATCTTCCTCATTCTTTAAGAAGCTGTTTTGAATTTCTCCAAAAAGTTTTTCTTGGCTTGATGTATCCGTTTTCGTGTGTGCTTTGGGCGATTTTTTGGTCCTTTTCGCTCCTGTTCTTCGTCAGATAGCCCGCTATCTTCCTCATCACAGAAGCGAAAATGCCTCAAAAACTCATCCCAAATCATCGCACGATAAACTCAAAACAGCTTCTTAATTTAAAAGTTCTTTTACTTTGGCAGAGATGGTACGGCCTTCAGCCAGTCCGGCGAGTTCTTTGGTAGCCACCCCCATTACCTTGCCCATTTCTTTGGCGCTTGTGGCACCTACACGGGCAATGATGTCTTTCAGCTTGGCTTCTAATTCCTCGGGAGAAAGTTGTTTCGGCAAGTAGGCTTCGATGACACGGACTTGTGCCATTTCTTCTTCCGCTAATTCGGGGCGGCCGGCTTGCTGGTAGCTTTCGGCAGAGTCTTTGCCTTGTTTCACCAGTTTCTGCATCAGTTTTAATGCGGTTTCATCGGTTAATGTGTCGTTTGCCCCCGGAGCGGTTTTGGCTTCGAGGAATACTTTTTTTACATTGCGCAAGGTTTCCAGTCTCACCTTGTCTTTTGCCTTCATGGCTTCCTTGATATCGTTGCTGATTTGTTCGAATAAATCCATAACTCTATTTTTTAAATGGTTTGTTAAAATATAGCCAATCAGAAATGGAATGCGAAAAATCATTTGCCATGCCCGCAAGGCGGGAATTTTCCACAAACCAGTTTTGTACTACTATAAACGACGTTCCGTGCCCCAGGGTTCCGTCATGAAAATGTAATCATGGTAGAACCGTTTTCGTTGACCGACGGTTTTTGCACCAATGATTCGTTGGCGGTGGCACGTTGGCGAATGTTGTCGAGCACCGTTTTCGAACGTTTGTACGTCGGGGTCGTATCTACAATGCTGATGACATCATCATTGTCCAAGTCATCAGGCGTGAAGATATAGAACTTGTAGTTGCCTTTCTTCTTATCGTTTCGGCATTCGCTGGTGTAATAATCATTACGTCGCGTTGCTTTGATTTGGCGGATACGTTCTTCCTCTTCCTGCCTTTTCTGTTCTTCAATGGTGCGTTTCTTGGTCAAGGCATCGTCCATGCCCGGAATGTCTTTGATGCCAAATCCGGTTGCCAGGATGGTAAACTTGACCTTGTTTTCCAGGCTGTCGTCGATATAAAGTCCCCATTTGGTTTCTACATCGTCCCCAAAGCGGCTCATGAACTCGTGTACCTCGTTCATTTCTTCCATCATCAGGTCGCTGTTCGTACTGTAGGAGATATTGAACAATACTTTCTTCGAGTTGAAGATATCGTTGTTGTTCAGCAAAGGCGAGTGGAGTGCATCATTGATAGCTTGGGTGACACGTCCTTCACCCGAGCCGTAACCCGTACTCATCAAAGCGACGCCCCCATCTTTCAATACGGTTTTCACATCGTTGAAGTCGAGGTTGATTTTACCCCGGATTGTGATGATTTCGGCTATGCTTTTGGCTGCAACCGAAAGCGTGTCGTCGGCTTTGGCAAAAGCATTCATGACGCTAAGGTCGGAATAAACATCGCGCAGGCGTTCGTTGTTGATGACCAAGAGGGCATCGACGTGTTTGCTCATTTCTTCTACGCCATCGAGTGCCTGGTCGATTTTCTTGTTTCCTTCGAAAAGGAAAGGGATTGTGACGATACCTACGGTCAGGATGCCCATGTCTTTTGCCGTTTTGGCGATGATGGGGGCAGCGCCCGTACCGGTACCTCCGCCCATTCCGGCAGTGATAAATGCCATTTTACAACCGTCTTTCAGCATGTTTTCGATGTCCTGCATGCTCTCTTCGGCAGCAGCTCTGGCACGTGCAGGCCGATTGCCCGCTCCCAGTCCTTCGCGTCCCAGTTGCAGTTTGATAGGTACAGGCGATTCGTTGAGTGCCTGATTGTCTGTATTGCATACGACGAAGGTTACGTCGTGGATTCCTTCTTTGTACATGTGGTTGACCGCATTGCCGCCGCCGCCACCTACACCGATTACTTTGATGATGCTCGGTGTTCCGCCGTTCGAAAAATCGAAAGGCATTGTTGTTTCGTCCGACATATTTTTAGTTTTTAAGGGAATTTTATTCGTTTATAGTTACTCATTCATGTTCATTGTGAACAGGTGTCTTTTGTTTTGTAATTTGTTCACTCTGGGCTATATTCAGCTTTCTCCTTTCATCATTTCGTCTGCCTCGGTTTTTAGCTTGTTGAGGAAGCGGGTGAACGGATTGTTCGCTTTTTTCTGTAGTGTCACCTTTTCGTAGAGGGCGGTAAGCTCATCTTCTTTTTGGGCGATGTTCATGCTTTGCGCTTCTTCTATCTTGGCGAGTGATTCTTTAAACTTTTTCCGTTCAGCCAAACGTTTGGCTTCGGTTATAAGTGTTTCGCATTCTTGTAAACGTTTGCGTGCGCGTTCTTCTTCCTGGCGCTTGCGCTCCGCTTGCAGTTGCCTGACGCGTTCTTCTTCTTCTTTTTTCTTCCGGATTTCCGCTTCTTTCCGTTTGCGTTCGTCTTCTGCTTGCTTGGCGGCTTCGTCTTCTTCTTCCTGTTGCTGAATCCAACTCAACTGGCTTTTTTGCGGGTCAATCTTGCAGCAATTTTCTTTTCCCGCGGCCAAAAGTCCGATTAAGGTGTTTTGCGTGCCATTGGGGGTGATGTCATGTCGGTCGTCGCTGATTTCCACGTTGCCTGTCTGCGCAATGCGTATCTTGTCGATTTTAGTGACCGCCGTGAAGGCTTTATTCAGGTTAGGCAGTTGCGAGGCTCCACCGGTAAAGATGACTCCGGCATGCAGTTCGTTGCTGTATCCCGAAAGCTTGATTTGGTTCCATACGTTTTCCAGGATTTCGGTGGTACGTGCTTCTACGATGTCTTCCAGCTTGCGTGCACGGATGGAGCATCTGCCATCGATGGCAAATTCCTGGCTGATGTCTTCTTCTTCCGCGGGTTCGGTATAAGCGCTGGCATAACGCAGCTTCAACTGTTCGGCATCTTCCTCTTCGATTTGCAGGCTGGTGATATCTTTGGTAATGTTGCTGCTTCCTAACGGAATCACCGCCAAGTGGCGCAGTATGTTGTTTTTGTATACCGATACGGTAGTTGTGTCGGCACCGAAGTCAATCAGCGCACATCCCGGGCGCTTCTCGTCCGCCGTCAATACGATGTTGGCAGTTACAACCGGTGAAAGCAGATAGTCGGCTACTTCGTATCCTGCCTGGCGTACACACTGGCGGATGTTGCTTTTCAGGGTGTTGCGGGCAATGATGTTGACATAATGAGCTTCGATGTGTTCGGTGGGAATGCCTACCGGTTCGGTGGTGAGCTGGTTCCCCACTTTGTATTCTTGCGGTTCGACAGCCAGTATTTCCTGATCCATCAGCGGCATTTCACGGTTGCTTTTCATCAGTTCATCGATCAGCGCTTGCGAGATTTTCACTTCCGCGTCCAATTGCTTTGCCTCGGTGTTGCGTATGCTCCGGAGTGATTTCCCACCTACTCCTACATAGACTTTCTTGATGGAAGCCTGTAGCTGCTCTTCCAACCGTCCGATGACGGAAGCCAGGCATTGTGTCGTCTTGTCCAGATTGTAGATGATTCCTTTCCGGATGCAGTCGGAAGAATGTTCGCTGGCGTAAGCAAGGATGTGCATGCTTCCGTCAGCGTTTTTCTTGCCTGCAATGCCTGTGATTTTGCTTGAACCCAGTTCTATTGCTGCTATAAAATCTGTTACTGCCATATCTTATTTTTCTTTTTTTGTACAAATAATCTGGTTATTAAACTCTACGCTTATCCGTTCGTACTTGTTCCAGCCTACTTGGTTGAGCGCTTCGGTATAGAACGCCTGCAATTTACGGAATTTTTCGTTATAATCCTCGGCTTTTCCCAAAAAGAGTATGTGATTGCCGACACGGGGCACCAATTCAAGCTCTTGCCGGGGGGTTACGTTTATTTGTTCTATTTGTGCATCCCAAAATGCGTCGCTCCGAAGGAACTTCCCTAACTGATAGAGTTGGGTTTGCGCGAACTTGCGGTCAATAAAGCCGGTAGCGATGGTTACGTGTACCGCCTTTCCTGCTATGGGAAGGATTTCTCCGGCATTGTCTATGTAGTATTCATCGCCGTTGTTGCTCATCACCCGTAGCAGGGGAATGCGCTGGTAGATGTCTACGGCGACTTTGCCTCCCGAAGTGAAGTAACATTCAGCTTCGGCGATAAAAGGCTGGTGTGATAAGGCTTCTTCCAACTGGCGTATGTTGATTTGGTCCAACCGTTTGTCGGTAGGCGACAATCCTTTCCGTTTCAGGATGGTGTTCACATCTTTCACGGAAATGAAATCGTAGTCGATGCTGTCCTTGATGGTCAGTTCAATCCCTTGGCAAACCTGCCCGGCAGGCTTGTCGTTGAACACGGTGACCGCTACCGCCAAATAGGCGGAGACCAGCAGCAGTACGCAAAGTATGAGAATCCGTTTTATCATTTGTCTTTCAGCATTTCGTAAATTTGTGGGACATAGTTGTCGATATCGCCTGCTCCGAGCGTAATGAGTATATCTGACTGCTTGTTACGTAATACGTCCAGCAACTCTTCCTTGTGGCATAATCTCTTTTCGATGCCGGGGCGGAGATTGTCGTAAATCAGCCGGCTGCTTACTCCTTCTATCGGCTTTTCGCGTGCCGGATAGATGTCGAGCAGGATGACTTCATCGGATAAAGACAGGCTGTCGGCGAATTCATGGTAAAAGTCGCGGGTACGTGTGTACAGATGAGGCTGGAATACAACGGTAATCTTCCGGCCGGGATACAGCATCCGTATGGACTGTACGCTTTGCCGGATTTCGGCCGGATGGTGTGCATAGTCGCTGAGGAATACGATGCGGTCGTTCTTCAGCTTGAAGTCGAACCGGCGGTCTACTCCTTTGAATCCGGGCATGGCGGCACGGATTTCGTCGGCAGTAGCTCCGGCTATTTGTGCCAGGGCCATGGCGGCGATGCCATTCTCGATATTGACGTAGACAGGCACTCCCAACCGGATGTCGCGGATGTCGCCTAATGGAGAAACATAGTCGAATAGGATTTCTCCGTGACCGATACGGATGTTTTCGGCATGGAAGTCTCCTTCCGTGGTGGCATACGTGTAAACGGTTACACCCGGTTGTACATCGGGAACCAGGTCGATGCCTTTCTTCAGGATGAGATATCCGTTGGCACGGATAAGGGAGGTATATTTCCGGAAGCTTTCGATGTATGCCGCATGATTGCCATAGATGTCCAAGTGGTCGGAGTCGGTGGCGGTAATGACGGTGGCATACGGAGTCAGCCAGTGGAACGAGCGGTCGAACTCGTCTGCTTCGATAACTACAAAGTCGCTCTTGGCGGAAAGAAGCAGGTTCGTATCGTAGTTCTTCGAAATGCCTCCCAAGAAAGCGTTGCATCCTACGTGTGAATGGTCAACCAGGTAGGCCGCCATGGTGGAAGTAGTGGTCTTTCCATGCGTACCCGCCACACACAAACCTCGTTCGGCGCGGGTAATCAATCCCAATACTTGGGCGCGTTTCTGTATTTCGAAACCGTGTTCGCGGAAGTAGGTTAATTCCTGGTGTCCGGCTGGAATGGCAGGCGTATATACCACCAACGTCGTTTGCGGGTCGAGGAAAGCCTGCGGTATCAGTGCGGCATTCTCTTCGTAGTGAATGTCGGCACCTTCTGCGGCAAGCCGTCGGGTCAGTTCGCTTGCGGTGCGGTCGTATCCTCCTACGGTTTTCCCTTTCGAAAGGAAATAACGCGCCAAGGCACTCATCCCAATGCCTCCTGCTCCGATGAAATAAACCGATTTCAGTGTGTTAACGTCCATGTTCCTTTTTATATTGTGCCGCCAGCTTGCAGACTTCGGTGGCGATGACCGTTGCCGAGTCTTTCAAAGCCAGCTTGGCGATGTTCGTACTTAAATTTTTCAGTTTGCCGGGTTGCCGTACGGTAACGATAGCGGTATCAAGCAACTTTTCACCTGCCTCTGCATCTTTTACGTAGAGAGCGGCATCTTTGTTCACTAATGCCAATGCGTTTTTTGTCTGGTGGTCTTCTGCCACGTTGGGCGAAGGCACTAAGATGACAGGTTTTGCCAGCAGGCAGAACTCGGAGATAGAACCTGCTCCCGCACGGCTGATTACCAGGTCGGCCGCACTGTAAGCGGTTGCCATATCCGAAATGAAGTCGGTGGTATATAGCATGGGCAGTTCGCCTGCCTGGGCTACCGTCGCGCGTGCTTCGTCGATGTATATCTTTCCGGTTTGCCAGATGAATTGTACGCCGGAATCCTTTATCTTTTCCAATCCCTGCATGACACAGTTGTTGATGGTGCGTGCCCCTAAACTGCCTCCTACGATAAGGATGGTCTTTTTATCCGGGTCGAGGTGGAACGAGCGGATTGCTTCTTCCCGGCTGATGGTATGGTTGAGCAGTCCTTGCCGCACAGGGTTTCCGGTCAGGATGATTTTGTCTTTGTCGAAGAACCGTTCCATGCCTTCGTAGGCTACGCATATTTTAGCCGCCTGTTTCGCCAGGAGCTTGTTGGTTACTCCGGCGTATGAGTTCTGTTCCTGGATGAGGGTAGGGATGCCCATCATGCCTGCAACTTTCAGTGTAGGGCCGCTGGCATATCCGCCTACGCCTACCGCTACATCGGGCTTAAATGATTTTACGATTTTGCGTGCTTTTATTTGGCTGCGCAACAGCTTTGCCAGTACGCCGATGTTGCGGAGCAAGTGCTTCCGGTCGAATCCGGCGACGGGCAATCCGATGATGTTATAGCCAGCGGCGGGCACACGTTGCATTTCCATGCGTCCTTCCGCCCCGACGAAGAGTATTTCCGCGTCAGGATATTGTTCTTTGATAGCATTGGCTATGGATACCGCCGGAAAGATGTGTCCGCCGGTTCCTCCTCCACTGATTATCACTCTAAAACTCTCTTCCATTCTTTACTTCGTATTTTCCTGCAAAGTTAGGAATAAACTTGCAATTTGTTTATGCGTTTCTTCATTTATTTGAAGTGAATTTTGCTGGTCGTCAATTCTTGCGGGTAAGAAGCTGGGTTTTGTGTGGCGGAAACCGTATATTGTCTGGTGTAAACTGGAAATCATTCCGTAAATCCGGTTGAAATAAGTTGCGTCATCTGCCAGATTTATTCATGAGCGGCAGGGAGTATAACTGCTACACCGGTACGATTAGTAATCGTATACGTGAACGATTAGTAATCGTGCGGCGTGACGATTACTAATCGTGTTTACGATGCAGTTATAAGAAAGGAGTTAAAAAGCCGATACCCCTCCGTGTCATTGGCTTTTTAACTCCTCTTATGATGCCGTTTGATTTTATGCCTGCGTGCTTGTGTCGCGCCGTGTTGCAGTGGTTGCCTCGTTTTCTTTATTTTGCTGTTCTTTGGCCAAATCGGCAGCGTTTTGCAGCAAAGAGATGGCTGCTTCTTGTATTTGTGTTTGTTGCAGGGCTTCGGCGGCCTCGCGTTCTTTCCGTTTCAGTTCGTTGACATGGCGGCTGATGCTGAGCACGATGCCGATGTAAGCGCAGTTGACCAATGTAGAAGTCCCTCCTTTGCTTATCAGGGGGAGCGGTTGCCCTGTGACAGGCATGATGCCTACGGCTACCAACATATTGAACATGGCCTGCGTGACAAGCAGGAAGCCGATGCCCATGACCAGGAAGGCGTAATAGGGTTTGTCGCAGCTGCGGGCGATACGGCCGATACGCATCAGTAACCAGATGTAGAGGAAGGCGACGATGGCTCCGCCCACCAGCCCTAATTCTTCGATAATGATGGCATAAATGAAGTCGGAGAACGCTTGTGAGAGGAAGTCGCGCTGTACGCTGTTACCTGGCCCTTTCCCAAAAATGCCACTGGTGGCGATGGCGATGTTGGCGTGCGCCACCTGTGCATCGTTGTCAATGTCGAACTTTTCAGGTGGGATGACCGCGGTATCAAAGTGGTTGTCCAAACGGCTTTGCCAAGTGGTCATGCGGTGTAATCCTACCTTGTCCCACGCTTCTCCGGGTACAAACTTGATGGTAGCTACCCCGAGAATGAGCGCACCTATCCCGATGGCCGTCAGTTTTCCTAATTGACGGAACGGGATGCGTCCGATGTACATCATCAGGAATACGCTTAAAGCCAGCAGGACAGCCGTCGAAAGGTTTTCGGAGAATATCAGGGCGCAGGTGCCTCCTGTGACCCATAAGATGTATCGGAACGCTTTGGGGTTGGCACCGTTTTCTTCTTGCATGCGCGAGAGGATGTATGCCACCGTAATGATGGTTCCCATTTTGGCTAATTCGGAAGGCTGGAACTGGAAGAAACCCAAGTCAATCCATCGTCTGGCTCCATTGGTGACCATGCCGACCAAGAGCACACTTCCCAATAGAATCCAGGATACAGGCAGCAACAGTATAAAGGTTTTAAACCACCGGCACGGGATGTTGTGCACGATGATTACTGCAATCGCGCCTACTGCCATCAGGATGATGTGCATCGTGATGGGGCGCCAGTGGTCTCCACTTTTGTAGGTAAGTGTGCTGGATGCGCTGAACACTTCGATAATGGATACGAGGCAAAGCAGCAGGAAGATAATCCAGATGACTTTGTCGCCTTTGAATAAGTTCTTGAGTAAATCCATGTCCCTTTTCTTCCTTCTTGTTTATAACTTTCTTACACATTCCTTGAATTGGTTGCCCCGGTCTTCGTAGCTTTTGAAGAGGTCGAAGCTGGCACAGCAGGGGCTGAGCAATACGGTTTCGCCGTTCTTAGCCATGCGGTAGGCGGCATGGACGGCATCTTCCATGCTTTGCACATCGGCAATCGGCAGTCCGAAGCTGTCGAAGAAAGCGTGTAGCTTTTCGTTGTGCAGGCCTAAGAATATCAGTCCGCTGCATTTTTCGCGTACCAGGCCGGCTATTTCATTGTAATCGTTGCCTTTGTCTTTGCCTCCCAATATCAAGACCGTCCGGGTCTTCATGCTTTTCAGCGCATACCAGCACGAGTTGACGTTGGTGGCTTTCGAGTCGTTGATGTAGTCTACGCCGCGTACCCGTTCTACTTTTTCCAGCCGGTGTTCTACTCCCTTGAAGTCGCTCAACGCTTCACGGATGCAGTTTTTGCGGATACCGGCAATATTGGCGGAGATGCCGGCTGCCATGGAGTTGAAGAGGTTGTGTGTGCCGGTCAAAGCCAACTCTTCCTGTTCCATGTTGAACTCGATAGGTTTGGTGAAGTAGATTTTGTTTTCTTCGGTAAAGGCGGCGAGTCCTTCTTCACGTTTTTCGGCGAATGGGTAATATTGGCCGTGAATGCCATATTTGTGCAATTCTTTTTGGATGATGGGGTCATCGTTCCAGAAGATGAAGGCATCGTCGTTTGTCTGGTTCTGGATGATGCGGAACTTGGCGTCGATGTAGTTCTGCATCTTGTAATCGTAACGGTCCAGGTGGTCGGGGGTGATGTTCATCAGCACGGCGATATTGGCATGGAACTTGTACATGTTGTCCAGCTGGAAACTGCTAAGTTCAATGACGTAGTAATCGTAGTTGCATTCTGCCACCTGGTAGGCGAGGCTTTGTCCGATGTTTCCGGCGAGTCCCACGTTGAGGCCCGCTTTCTTGAAGATGTGATAGATAAGCGAGGTGGTTGTGGTTTTCCCATTGCTGCCGGTGATACAAATCATCTTGGCACGGGTGTACCGTCCGGCAAACTCTATTTCTGAGATGACCGGTGTGCCTTGCTCTTTCAGTTTGAGGATGATAGGAGCATTGTTCGGGATGCCCGGACTTTTAATGATTTCATCGGCATTCAGAATCAGCTCTTCTGTGTGACATCCCTCTTCCCAGGGGATGTTTCTTTCGTTCAGGACGGCTTTATATTTGTCCTTGATGGATGACATGTCTGAAACAAAGGTGTCAAATCCTTGTTTCTTTGCCAGCACAGCGGCACCCGTGCCGCTCTCGCCGGCTCCTAAAATCACAATTCTTTTTGTCATTTTTTTAATTTGCTAAAGTGATGATGTGTAAATGTGCCAATACGGTTGATTGTCCATTCTCACATTATCTTATTTTCAGTGTAATAATCGTAATAGCAGCCAATACGATGGTTACAATCCAAAAGCGTACGGTGATTTTTGATTCATGGAATACGCTTTGTGGAGCCGTAATCAAGTATTTGCAGGTAGGGTCAAGTTGCGCTATCGTCGTGCGGAAATGGTCGTGGATAGGCGTGCGCTTGAAAATGCGTTGCTTTACTCCTTTCTTTTTCCCTTTTTTATAATATCTTACTTGCAGGATGACCGATAAGTTTTCTACCAGGAATACACCGCATAAAATCGGTATCAACAACTCCTTGTGGATGATGATGGCGAATACCGCGATGATACCTCCGATGGTCAGACTGCCAGTGTCGCCCATGAATACTTGAGCCGGAAAGGCATTGTACCATAGAAAACCAATCAACGCGCCGATAAGGGCGCAGATGAAGATAACCAGTTCTTCACTGCCGGGGATGTACATGATGTTCAGGTAGCTGGCATATTCGATGTGGCTCGACACGTATGCCAGAATGCCTAACGTTACTCCTATGATTGCTGAATTGCCTGCCGCCATGCCGTCCATGCCATCGTTCAGGTTCGCTCCGTTGGATACGGCGGTTACTACAAATATCGTGATGATGACGAAGACAATCCATCCTGCCGCCTGGGCGTGTTCGCCCATAAAACCTACTATGTCGGCATAATCGAGGTTGTTGTTCTTGAAGAACGGAATGGTGGTTTTGGTGGATTTCTCGTCCTGGTTCTTATGGACTACGTCTACCACGTGTCCGTCACGTTGTATTTCTACATTCTCGCGGATTACTACTTGCGGGCTTAAATACAATGTCAGTCCCACAATCAGTCCTAAGCCTACTTGCCCGATGATTTTAAACTTGCCGTGCAGCCCTTCTTTGTCTTTGCGGAAAACCTTGATGTAGTCGTCCAGAAAGCCTAAGCTGCCTAACCATATTGTCGTGACGAGCATCAGTATCATGTAGATATTGTGGAGTTTCCCTAATAAGAGGCAAGGAATCAGTACGGCCACGATGATGATGATGCCTCCCATGGTAGGTACTCCCACCTTTTTGACATTGAAGGGGTCGACGGAAGCGTCGCGTTGTGTTTCGGTAATTTGTTTGCGCTTCAGCAAGTTGATGAAATATTCTCCGAAGATGGCCGAAATCAGCAGGGAGAGAATGACTGCCATCAACGAGCGGAACGACACATATCCGAACATACGTGCTCCGGGGAAGTCGAACTGTTCCAAGTATTGAAATAAATAGTATAACATTTCTCTTCGGGTTATTCGTTCGCAAAAATATCGTTCACTATTTCCTTATCGTCGAAGTGGTGCTTCACTCCTTTTATTTCCTGGTAGTTTTCATGGCCTTTTCCTGCTATCAGTATTACGTCTTGCGGTTGCGCCAGCATGCAAGCGGTGCGTATCGCTTCTTTCCGGTCGGCGATTGACAAGACTTTCTGCATCTCTTCCTGGGTCAGTCCGGCTAACATATCGTTGATGATGTCTTGCGGTTCTTCAAAGCGGGGGTTGTCGGATGTAATGATGACTTTATCGCTTTGTTTCACCGATTCTTGTGCCATGAGCGGGCGTTTCCCTTTGTCGCGGTTTCCACCTGCACCGACTACCGTGATGACACGTCCGCGTCCGCGCAATACTTCGTGGATGGCATTGAGTACGTTCTCTAATGCATCGGGCGTATGGGCGTAATCGACAATAGCCGTGTATCCTCGTTTGGAACGGAGTGCGTCGAAACGTCCGGCCACAGGGCGTAAAGCGCTCAACGCTATCAGTATGTCTTCGGGCTGTTTGCCCAATAAGCAGGCGGCACCATATACGGCCAGCAGGTTGGATGCATTGAAACGTCCGATAAACTGTACGTTTACTTCACGGTTGTTGATGTCGAGCAACATCCCGTCGAATCCGTCCTCCAACACTTTCCCTTTAAAGTCGCACAACGTGCGCAAGGAGTAGGTGGCGATATGTGCTTTGGTGTTCTGTACCATTACCTTGCCGTTTTTATCGTCTAAGTTCGTCAGGGCGAATGCTGTTTTAGGCAGGTTGTCGAAAAACGTTTTTTTGGCTTTCAGGTAGTTTTCGAACGTTTTGTGGTAGTCTAAATGGTCGCGGGTGATGTTGGTGAAAATACCTCCGGCAAACCGCAATCCTCCGATTCGCTTTTGTGCTATGGCATGCGAACTGACTTCCATAAAAGCGTATTTGCAACCTTCGTCTGCCATCCGTCCCAATAACTTGTTCAGTGTAATCGGGTCGGGAGTGGTATGGTCGGCAGGGATGGCTTCTCCGTCGATGTAGTTGCATACGGTAGAGAGTAATCCTACCTTATAGCCGAACCGGCGGAACATATTATATAATAAGGTGGCGATAGTTGTCTTTCCGTTTGTTCCGGTTACTCCAACTAAATCGAGTTTGGAAGTAGGGTCTCCGTAGAATGCAGTGGCTAATTTGCCTACGGCATCTTCCGTATCGTTCACCTTTATATAGATAATAGCCTGGTCAATCGTTTCGGGGAGTGTCTCGCACACAATGGCTACCGCTCCTTTTTCGATGGCTTTTTGTATGTAGGCATGACCGTCGGTTTGTGTACCTTTGACAGCCACGAATAAGTTTCCGGATTCAATGAGCCGTGAATCCATCTGGATGCCTGTTATTTCCCGTTCGGTTTGTCCGAGGGTCTCGCAGACGTTTACGGATTTTAGGATGTTAGCTAATTTCATGTTTGTGTTGTATTTCTAATGTTTTAAAGTCAATAAAATGGTTTGTCCCTTGCGCAAGATAGAACCTGAGGGGATACTTTGCTTGTCTACTTTGCCTACGCCCGACAGGTGTACTTTCAGGCCGTGGCTTTCGAGTAAGTAAACCGCGTCTTTAGCTCCCATCCCGATAACATTGGGCACCAACTTTTGGTTGATGGATATGGTTCGTAAATTGGCATGTTGGCTGGTGCAGGATGCCTTTCCCCATATAGGTTCGTCCGATTGGGGGATGGATTGGCTGTTGCCAGGTATGTGTAAGGCGCGAAGCACGTATGCCGCTTCTTCGATGTCGCCTCCCTTGATATGGGGGATGAGGACAGAAGTGGAGTCTTTCGCTTGCGCCAAGTCGCGGAACAGGTGCTTGGCGTAGATGCGTTCGGCAATGCGGCTGAACACGCTTCCTGCCTGCAAGCCTCCCGAAGCCGGACCGTGTGGTATCAAGATGGATACGATACAGCTGTACTTAGGGGCTTCTGCCGGGAAATACCCGCAAAAGCTTACTTGGTAGCTGACACCTCCCGAACGGTAGCCGGCCGCTCCTTGCGAAATCTGTGCCGTTCCGGTTTTCCCTGCGACACTGAACTGCTTGCTTCCGGCAGGTTTGGCCAATCCTTGCGACACGACTTTCCGCAAGATGGTGCGAATCATGGTCAATGTTGTATCCGAACATATTTTCGGATTGACGATTTCGGTTGGAATCTCTTCTAAAGTCTCACCGTCCTTGGCGATTGCTTTTACGAACTTCGGCTTGACCATTGTGCCGTTGTTGGCAATGGCATTGTAGAAGTTCAGGATATAGATAGGAGGGAACATGGTTTCGTATCCGATACTCATCCACGGCAGGCTGGTGCGGCTCCATGACATGGCACCCTTGATGTTTTCACGTTCTTTCGGTCCCCATACCCGTGGACTTGCTTCGCCCGCGAAGCCTAAATGCAGCGGGGTGTCGATACTCATCCGTTTCAAGCCGTCGACAAACTTTTGCGGGTTGTCTTTGTAGAACTTGTCGATGATGGTAGATACGCCGACGTTGGATGATACCTCTAAGATACGGGTGACATCGATGGCTCCGTATCCGCCTTTGTACCAGTTCCAGTCTTTCATCCAGCTTCCGTGCATATTGACCATGCCGTTACCGGTGTCTACTACATAATCGGGGGTGATGTATTTGTCTTCTAATGCCACCATGATGGAAGCGGTCTTAAAGGTAGAACCCGGCTCCATGAGGTTGCTTACGGCATTGTTGCGCATTTCGTAATAATGTCCATCGTTGCCCCGCGTCATATTGACGTTGGCTTTTACTTCTCCGCTTTTTACTTCCATCACAATCGCTACTCCCGACAAGGCTTCCAAGTTGGTCAGTTGGTCGACCAGGGCTTTTTCGGCGATGTCTTGCATGTCTACGTCGATGGTCGTGATGATGTCGCATCCGTCCATGGGAGGAAGGTCTACGATATTCAGGTATTTGTTCATCACTTTCTGGCGGTGCGTGATACCGTTTTTCCCTTTCAGTATGGAGTCATAAGTCAGTTCCAGTCCGTTTTTCGCGCCTAAGCTCATGTCGGGGAACATATCGCCTAAGGTACGGGCCGCTAATGAGCCGAACGGTTTTTTGCGCTGGTTGAACTCGTCTACATGTAATCCTCCAGTGTTCGGCCCTAAGCAGAATACCGGCAATTGTTTCACCTGTTTGTATTCGATGTACGAAATACGCTTGGGGTAGAGCAGGTAGTGGCGGCTCTTTTTCCTTCTTCCCCGAAGGATGTGTTTGCGGAATTCTTGTGCGCTCTTATCGGGGAATATCTCGTGCAATCCTTTGCATATTTCGGTCAGGTGGTTGGTCAGCAGGGTGTCGCTTTCCTGATAGCCTCCAGCGCGGAAGTCCATGTATATTTTATATTCCGGCAGACTGCTTGCCATGAGTTTCCCGTCGGCGGATATGATGTTGCCTCGTGTAGGCGGAACTATCACGTTTTCTCGTACGAAGCGGTCGGCTACGTCTTTCCAGTACTGGCGTTCGGCAAACATGATGAAGCCTGCCTTGACTATAATCAATATAGCCAAGACTAACATAATCACTACAATGAACGTGTAGCGGAACATGATATTTTTAATGCCCGGTATCATACGCTTCTCAGTCTTTATCTTTTATCAGGTAAGGAGGAATGGTAGCGGTTTCCAATCCCGTGTTCTCGGTCGCCAAGTATTCTTCGATACGCGACTGGCGGCTTTTCTCCGTCAGTTCCGACGAGATGGTGAGGGCATCGTATTTGATATCTGTCAGTTCTTTCTTCAGTTGGTCGATCTCAATCAGCTCTTGCTGGCTTGAGTAGCGGTTGTCGATGTACAAGATGGTCAGAATGACAATCAGTATCAGCAGGTTGGCTTGTCTTCGCAGGAAGTTGTGTGCCAAGATATCTCCTCCCATGATGCTTTTGAACGTGATGTGCGCTTGCTTGGGTTGTTCTTCTGTCGGTTCTTTGTCTGTCATTTTTTTTGTCCCTCCTGTCTGTTTAGTCGTTTTGTTTCTCTGCAATTCTTAGTTTCGCGCTTCTTGAGCGTGGGTTGCGGGCTATTTCCTCGTCCGAAGGGACGATGGCTTTGCCCACGGCGCGCAATGGCGTTTGCTTGTTCCCGTAAAAGTCTTGCATGACTTTTCCTTCCGCATTGCCGGTTTTGATGACGTTTTTCACCATGCGGTCTTCCAATGAATGGTAAGTGATGACCACCAGTCTGCCACCGGGCTTCAATGAGCGTATGGCGGCTTGTAGCATTTCTTTCAGCGCTTCCATTTCGTGGTTCACTTCGATGCGCAACGCTTGGAACACCCGTGCTGATTCTTTCTTTTCCCGTTCTCTTCCGAAGAAAGGTTTGACGATGTTTACTAAGTCGCCTGTGGTCGTGACTGGTTTCACCGCTCTCGCTTTGGTGATAGCCGCCGCAATCTTGCGGCTGTTTTTCAGCTCTCCATAGAGGTAGAATATGTCGGCAAGCCGTTCTTCCTCGTACGTGTTGACGATATCGGAGGCGGAGATTCCTGCCCGCTTGTTCATCCGCATATCCAATGGCGCGTCGAAGCGGAACGAAAAGCCTCGTGTGGCGTCATCGAAATGGTGCGACGATACGCCCAAGTCGGCAAGGACGGCATCGGTTTCCTCTATGTCGTAATAGCGCAAGAAGTTGTGCAAGTAGCGGAAATTGCTCCGTACGAACGTAAAGCGCGGGTCATCCGGGATGTTCTGTTCGGCGTCTTCATCTTGGTCGAAACCGAAAAGCCGGCTATCGGGACCCATCTGGTCCAGTATTCCACGAGAATGTCCTCCGCCGCCGAAAGTAAGGTCTGCGTATATTCCTCCATTGTGCAGGTTCATCCCTTCGATGCTTTCAGCAAGCAGCACTGGTATATGGTATGTTTGTTGTTGTTCGTCCATGTCTTTATCGTTCGTTTTTTTCAGCCGTTTCACCTTATTATTCTATGAGCTGGTAAAATTACACATTTCGTGGCAAACGGCGTATAAGATTTGTCGAAAATCTTTGAATAAGTTATCAACAGGTAGTGTAAAGGGTTGTAAATGGGCGGACGTGTATGCACACAGCGGTATCTTCTTGTGCAATTTTGGCGTGCTTCCGTTTCATTTTGCTGTTTTTTTTTACGTCTTTCTGTAATTTCCTGCCTTCTGATGAATCACCTTTCAAAAAGAAAAATTACATTTGCAAAGAATTCTTATAGTGAGGCAATGGCAGATAATTCGATTTTTTTAATAGACATTGATAAGATTCTGAAAGAGAAGGCGGGCAAGAAAGCCAACTATGTTCCCCGGTTCGTGGTGTCTTATCTGAAACGCATTGTTCACCAAGATGAAATCAATGAGTTTCTGAAAGGCGTGAAAGATAAGGAAGGGGTTGAGTTTTTGGCTGCTTGCATGAACTTCCTGGACGTGAAGTTGGAGGTAGAGGGATTGGAGAATCTGCCCGCGGAAGGCTTGTGCACCTTTGTTTCCAACCACCCGTTAGGCGGACAAGACGGTGTTGCGTTGGGATATGTATTGGGAAAACATTACGACGGGCGTATCAAGTATCTGGTGAATGATTTGCTGATGAATCTGCACGGATTGGCTCCATTGTGCATCCCGATTAATAAGACGGGGTCGCAATCGCGTGATTTCCCGCGCATGGTAGAGGCCGGGTTCCGTTCGGACAGCCATATCATCATGTTTCCCGCTGGTATCTGTTCGCGCCGCAGGAACGGAGTGATTCAGGATTTGGCGTGGAAGAAGACGTTTATAACCAAGAGTGTGGAAACGGAGAGAAACGTGGTTCCTGTCCACTTCGAGGGAAGGAACTCTGATTTCTTCTATAACTTGGCGAATGTATGCAAGTTTTTGGGGATACGTTTTAATATCGCTATGCTTTACTTGGCGGATGAAATGTTCAAGAACCGCCATAAGACGTTTCGTGTGACTTTTGGCAAACCGATACCTTGGCAGACCTTCAATAAGTCGAAGACTCCTGCAGAATGGGCGGCATACGTGCGTGACTTAGTATATAAATTGTAATTTATAGCTCACATCATAACATATATGAAAGAAATTATTGCACCGGTTGACCGGGAATTACTGAAGTTGGAACTGACACCTGAAAAACGGTTGCGGTCGACTAACAAGAGCAACAACGAGATTTACATCGTAAATTGGAAGAATGCGCCGAATACATTGCAGGAAATCGGGCGTTTGCGTGAAATTGCTTTCCGTGCGGCTGGGGGAGGCACGGGAGAGTCGGTTGATTTGGATGAGTACGACTTGATGGAAAATCCTTATCAGCAGTTGATTGTGTGGAATCCTGAGGCTGAAGAGATTTTGGGAGGATACCGTTATTTGTTAGGCAATGAGGTAGAGTTCGATAAGGAAGGACGTCCGGTGTTGGCCACGGCTCACATGTTCAATTTCTCGGAAAAGTTCTTGAAGGAATACCTTCCTACTACCATCGAGCTGGGACGTTCGTTCGTAACCCTCGAATACCAGTCGACACGGGCTGGCTCGAAAGGCTTGTTCGCTCTGGATAACTTATGGGACGGGCTGGGTGCGCTCACGGTGGTAAAGCCGAACGTGAAATACCTTTTCGGGAAAATGACGATGTATCCCAACTACAACCGTTTCGGGCGCGACATGATTCTGTATTTCCTGAAGAAACACTTCTCGGACAAGGATAACCTGATTACGCCCATGGAGCCGTTGAAGATAGAAACGGACGAGGCGGTATTGAAGGAAATCTTCTGCTACGATACGTTTAAAGAGGACTATCGGGTGCTGAACCGCGAGGTGCGTAAGCTGGGTTATAACATCCCGCCATTGGTCAACGCTTACATGAGCCTTTCGCCTACCATGCGTATGTTCGGTACCGCTATCAACGACGGTTTCGGCATGGTGGAGGAAACCGGCATCCTGATAGCCGTAGACGAGATATTGGAGGAGAAACGCGTGCGCCACATCGAGTCGTACCTGCGTGAACATCCCGAAGCCTTGCAATTGACTTCAGGAGCCAATCCGGTTGTATCGAAAGAGGGGGAAAAGGTCTGAAAGCTGATGAAACATATTATTGAGCTACCGTTCGCAAGCGGTAGCTTTTTTGTGTTCACCCGGATGTCCCTTTGTGGTACCTGAAAACCCCACGAAGTATAAATAAGTTTAAACCCTGGGAGGAATCCGATTCGGGGTGCCGGATTTTGTGTACCTTCGCTGCGGTTTTAAAAGATGTCAGCAGATGAATGCAGGGAGAAGTAAAGAAGAGTGGATGCGCCGCTATATCGGTTTTGTCGTGATTTTGTTTGTAATCGCCTTTGGCACTTCGTTGTCTATCCGTGCCAACCTTGGTTCGTCTCCTATCTCCGCTCCTCCTTATATCTTGTCGCTTATTCCGGGCATGAAACTGTCGATGGGGCAACTCACCATCTGTATGCATGTCTTTTTCATTGCTATCCAGGTGTTGCTATTGCGCAAGGACTTCGAGAAACGGCAATATGCGCAGATTCTGGTATCTTTCCTTTTCGGTTTTTATACCGACCTGACGATGTGGATGACGGGATGTCTGCAAGTTCCTTTTGACATGAATCCGATGATAGGCTATCCGTTGAGGCTTGTCGAATTGCTTATCGGTGGAGCTTGTCTGGCATTTGGTATTGCTTGCGAGGTGCGTTGCGATTCATTGATGTTGGCGGGCGAAGGACTTCCGCTGGCTATCTCTAAGTTTCTGAAAAAAGATTTCGGGAAGGTGAAGATTTGTTCCGATACGTCTTTGGTGTGCATCGGCACGATATTCATGTTCATTTATTTCGGCGGCTGGAGTTGGAAGTTGGTGGGAGTAGGAACATTGATTTCCATGTTCTATGTCGGTATGATGGTGCGTGTATTCGCGCCGCATCTTGCATGGCTTGATAAACTATTCATTCCGAAAGCCGAACGCATGGCTTCCGATGCCGTCCGTACGAGTGACGAGTGGGAAGGTAACCTGGTGATTACCATTGCCCGGATGTATGGGAGCGGTGGAAATGCCGTGGGTGAAGAAGTAGCACGCCGGTTGGGATGTCCGTGCTATAGCCGCCAACTGATAGACCAGACGGCGCAACAGATGGGGTATTCTACAGAGTTTGTAGCGAAAAACGAGCAGAATATCTCTACCGCCCGTTTATGGGAACTGATATTTGCCGATAGCGGCATACCTGCTTCTTTGAACCCTTCGAAAGAAGATGCCATTTATGTAAGCCAAAGCCGCACCATCCGTGGACTGGCACACAAGGGGCCGTGTGTCATCATCGGTAGGTTGGGCAACTGGATTCTTCGCGATGACCCGCATGTGCTCCGTGTCTTTATCCGGTCGGGTCTGGATTTCGCCGTGAATCAGTTATGCGGGAAATTCCCTCTCTCGAAGGAAGAAGCAGCCAGGAAGATAGAACGCGTGAATACGGGCCGTGCCAACCATTATTGGCATTATACGGGCAAGCAATGGACCGACATCGGTGGATACGACCTGATTATCAATACCGATTGTACCGGTATCGACGGAGCCGTAGAATTGATTCTACGTGCGGCGAAGAGTGTGAAATGAGTGTCATACCGCCGGAAGGCTGTTCCCGTTTATCTTCCTGTATAAGTCCAAGGCATAGACGTCGGTCATGCCGGAGATATAATCCAGCACCGCTTGTATTTTGCCATAAAGGGTAGGGGCCTGCATGTCGTACTGGTGCGACACACGGTTTATCAGGAGTTGGGAATAGGCTTTGTGCGGATAGCGCACGGCTTCTATCATCAGGTCGACCAGCGTGGTGATGACTTGAAAACCTGCCAATTCGATGTCCAATACATCTTTGGCGCAATAGATTTTGTCGGTTGCCGTTTCCGAACATTTTTTATAAGCATCTCTTACCGGTTGGGCTATTTGCTTGATAAGCGGCCCTTGAAAAGTGCCGGAGAGAAGTTCTTCTTCATGTGCTACGAATGTTTCTACACAGGCTTTGGTCAGTACTCCGATGGCAGACGAGCGCAGGTAGGCTATCTGTTCGTTGGTGTCGGTCACCAGTTGGCAAATCTTATGGATACGCTCCAGTCGTTCTTCGGTGAAGAAATGCGAATAGAGTTCTTTGGTCTCTTGCGTGGTGAGGATTTTCAGTTTATGTGCATCCTCGATATCCATCATTTGGTAGCAGATGTCATCGGCGGCTTCTACCAGATAGACCAACGGATGGCGGGCGTAGCGTATCGGTTCACCTTCTTTGCTCAGGCGGATAATGCCTAATTCGTTTGCAATGCGTTCATAGTCTTTTTCCTCGCTGAGAAAGAAACCGAATTTTTGTTTTTTCCCGGCAAGCCGGGAAGAATAGGGATACTTGACGATAGATGCCAGGGTGGAATAGGTGAGTACGAAGCCTCCCGCGCGTCTGCCGCGGAATTGGTGGGTCAACAGGCGAAATGCGTTGGCGTTTCCTTCAAAGTGTGTCAAGTCTTCCCATTCGGCAGGGTCGAGCAATGTTTTCAAGGCTTGACCTTTGCCTTCCGAGAAATAAGTGCCGATAGCCGTTTCGCCCGAATGCCCGAAAGGAGGGTTTCCCATATCGTGTGCCAGGCAAGCGGCAGATACAATG
Organism: uncultured Bacteroides sp.; assembly: GCA_900546355.1. Taxonomy (GTDB): domain Bacteria; phylum Bacteroidota; class Bacteroidia; order Bacteroidales; family Bacteroidaceae; genus Phocaeicola. The sequence continues at coordinate 4,961 of URCM01000024.1, read as the reverse complement.
GCGCCTATTTCGGAAAGGTGAGAGCCGGCTAATTCCGGATGCTTTTGCAGCAACAGGTGTGCCACATCGTTACCCAACGAGCGTCCTACACACGATACTTCCAGACTATGTGTCAGACGGTTGTGTACGAATATGCTTCCGGGTAACGGGAATACTTGTGTCTTATTCTGCAATCGACGGAATGGGGAAGAGAAGATAAGACGGTCATAATCACGTTGAAACTCGGTACGGTCTTCTTTCCGCACTTCATGGTAGGCTTCCAGTCCGAAGCGCTTGTTTGATATCAATTGATTCCAGTTCATCATAATTTCTTGTATTCTGCAGGATGTCGGCTTGCAAATGTATAAAAGATTCGTTTAAAAAATGGTAAACGTACGTATAAATCCTGCGAAATATGTATTTTCGCAGGTGAATTTAATTAAAGACTATAATGAAGATACAGATTATCAATAAGTCGAAGCATGCGCTTCCGGAATATGCCACTTCTTATTCGGCAGGAATGGATTTGCGTGCCAATTTGAATGAACCGGTTGTGTTGAAACCCTTGCAGCGTTGTTTGGTTCCTACGGGACTGTATATCGCTTTGCCCGAAGGATACGAGGCACAGATTCGTCCGCGTAGCGGGCTGGCATTGAAGAAAGGGATTACTTTGCTGAATACTCCCGGTACGATTGATGCCGACTATCGGGGGGAAATCGGGGTAATCATGGTCAATCTCTCTACCGAAGATTTTACAATAGAAGACGGGGAGCGTATCGCCCAAATGGTGATAGCCCGTTACGAGCAAGCCGAGTGGCAAGAAGTGGAGGTGTTGGATGAAACCGAACGCGGCTCAGGCGGGTTCGGACATACGGGAACGAAATGAATGTTTGATTTTTACCACAAAGACACACAGGGTTTTAATTATTTCCTCTGAGGTACTCTGTGTTCTCTGTGGTGAGTATAAGCCTAAAAGGATTTTGTGATGAGAAAACTGTTTTATATCGTGTCGGTTGGAATGCTGATGATGCTTGTGGCGTGCGGGACAACCGGAAAACAAGCAAGGAAGAAGCAGGTTGGGGCGGTGCCCGAACCGGTCTCTTTAAGCTTTGAGCAACGCCGCAAGTTCGATTATTATTTCTTGGAAGCGGTGCGGATGAAAGAAAAGGGGCAATACGATGCCGCCTACGAGCTTTATAAGCATTGCTTGGATATTAATCCGATGTCGGGGGCGGCCTTGTATGAGATTTCCCGGTTTTATATGTATTTGGGACAGGAGGAAAAAGGGGAAGAAGCGTTGAAACAGGCGGTTCGTTCCGATGAATCGAACTTCTGGTACAAGCAGACTTTGGCATCCTACTACGAGCAGAAGATGAACATTCCGAAAGCCGTTGCGGTTTACGAAAATATGGCAGAGCAGTTTCCTTCCCGTCTGGAACCGTTGATGTCACTGGTTGACTTGTATAACCGCACGAAAAGTTATCAGTATGTGGTCAATGTTTTAAACCGTTTGGAGGAACTGGATGGTAAGTCGGAGCAAATCAGTATGGAAAAGTTCCGGATGTATTTGCTGATGGGCAAGCAGGATAGTGCTTTTGTTGAGATAGAAAATCTATCGAAGGAATATCCTTACGATTTGCGTTATCAGACAATATTGGGCGATGTTTATCTGAACAATAATCGTCCCGAGGAGGCGTTGGCTATCTATCGGCGTATATTAAAAGAGGAACCGAATTATGCTCCGGCGGTACTTTCGATGGCTTCGTATTACCAGAAGACGGGGCAAGATAGCTTGTATCAGCTTCAGTTGGACACGATATTGATGAACGACAATGTGCAGTCGGATACGAAGATGGAATTGATGCGCCAGAACATCCTTCAGTCGGAACAGACTACCAAAGACAGTACACAAATCGTAGCCTTGTTCAAGCGCATCCTGGCACGGCCCCAACAGAATGCTGATTTGGCAATGTTGTGTGCGCAATACATGATAACCAAGAATATGAAGCAGGAATCTATCCCGGTGTTGGAACAGGTACTTTCATTAGACCCGGAAAACAAACCCGCCCGCTTGCAGTTGTTGAGCTATGCGATTGGAGATAACAATTTGGACGAGGTAATCCGGATTGCTACATCGGCGTTAGAATATCATCCCGATGCCTTGGAATTTTATTATTATTTAGGTGTCGCTTATTATCAACAGGATAAATTGGATGAGGCACTTGATGTGTTTACACGTGGAGTAAGGCAAATCAATGAGAAGAGTGACAAGCAGATAGCTTCCGACTTTTATGCCATCTTGGGAGACATTTATCATCAGAAGGGACTGTCGGAGAAGGCATACGCCGCATACGATTCTTCGTTAGTGCATAATCCCGATAATGTCGGTACACTGAATAATTATGCTTATTTCTTGTCTATGGAGAAAAAAAATCTTGATAAGGCGGAAGAAATGAGTTACCGTACGGTGAAGGCGGAGCCGGATAATGAAACGTATTTGGATACGTATGCATGGATTCTTTTTGAGAAAGGGAGATATACGGAGGCACGTATTTATATCGAGCAGGCTTTGCGGAACGGAGGCGATAAGAGCCGGGTCATTATGGAGCATTGCGGAGATATTTATTATATGCTGGGTGAGAAAGACAAGGCTTTGGAATACTGGAAGAAAGCGGATGCCATAAAAGAAACGGTTGAGGGAGAAACTCCGCCTACGAAAGAAGAAATCGAACGCTTGAAGCGGAAGATTAAGTTGAAAAAGTATATAGAGTAATTATTGGAAACGAATGTAGAAACGCAAATGCGTCTGGAGAAAGCAATGAAATACATATACATTATATTATTGGCGCTTCTGGTGGCTTCGTGTTCCTCTTCGCGTAGGGCGGTAAAAGCACCGATGATTGGAGGATTGACGGGAGAAGCCTATGTAGAAAAGGTCATCGAACAGACTCCTGCCTGGCAAAGCCTGAGCGGGAAGGTCGCTTTGGATTTATCATTGGGCGATGGGAAACATGCTGGAGTAAATGCTACTTTGCGTTTGAAGCGGGGCGAATCGATTCAATTATCCGTAGCTCCTTTCTTGGGCATTGAAGTCGCCCGGTTGGAAATTTCGCCTGATGGCTTGCTGGCGCTCGACCGTTTGAACAAGCGTTATGTGCAGGTATCGTTTGAAGAAATAAACCGATGGGCACGCACCGACTTGAGTTTTGCGGTACTTCAATCGTTGTTCTTCAATGAATTGTTTGTACCGGGCAAGCCGCAAGTCGATTTGAGTGACGCAAACCGTTTCCATCTCTCGCTGGATGAGGGACGTGCGATGCTGGAAGCGAAAGGCGGGCATCAATTGACTTATCGGTTCTTTGCCTCTACTGGAGAAGGCTGGTTGCAAGAGAGCCGGATAGGGGTATCGGGCACTCCGTATGCCTTGCAATGGAAATACGATGCGTTCCGGAAGATAGAACAACGTTTTTTCCCGGAAAAGATGAGACTTTCCATCGAAGGAGCCAACAAACCGTTGACATTGGCAATGGATTTCTCCCGTCTGAATGTAGGCGGCGACTGGAAAGCCCGTACGGAAATACCGGCTAAATATACCCGTGTAAGTATAGAAGAATTGGTGAAAATGTTGCAGAACGAATGAAACGGATATGGAGCATATTGCTGATAGGACTGGTTTCCGTCTCTCTTTGTGCGCAAAGTACAAAGAAGATTCGGGAACTGGAAAAGCAACATGCCGCTTTACAAAAACAGATATCCGATTCGGAAACCTTGCTTCAGTCTACCAAGAAAGATGTAAAGAGCCAGTTGGATAACCTGGCGGTCCTGTCGGGGCAGATTGCCGACCGGAAACGTTACATCGAAACCATGGAAAAGGATGTGCTGGTTATCCAAAGCGAAATAGACCGTTTGAAGACGGAACTAAGCGCCTTGGAACGTGGACTTGCCGAGAAGAAAAAGAAGTACGAGAAGTCGGTGATGTACATGTACCGGAATAAGTCGATTCAAGAAAAGCTGATGTTTATCTTTTCGGCGGATAACTTGAGCCAGATGTACCGGCGTATGCGTTATGTGCGCGAGTATGCCGATTATCAAAGGAGGCAAGGAAAAGAAGTGCAGCGCAAGCAAAGGCAGGTGGCGGATAAACAAAAAAGTCTGCTTGCCAGCCGGGATGCGAAAGCGAATGTCTTGAAACAAGGGGAAGCGGAAAAACTGAAACTGGAAGCGCAAGAAAAGGAACGCCGGGCCTTGCTTTCCTCTTTGCAAAAGAAACAAGGGGCCATCCAGCGGGAAATAAAAGAGAAACGCCGTTCCGCCAATCGCTTGAATGCGGAAATAGACCGTCTGATAGAAATCGAGATTGAAGCGGCACGCAAGCGGAAAGAAGCGGAAGCAAAACGGAAAGCTGAGGCTGAACGGAAGCGGAAAGAAGTTCAGAAGGAAGCGATAGCCGAAGCTAAGAAACCGGCAACCGTCCCCGAATCGAAAGTGGAAACTTATAAGGTTGATAATGAAGACTTACGTTTGTCGAATGTATTCGAAAAGAATAAAGGAAGGCTTCCTGTGCCGATTACGGGGGCATACGCCATCATCGGGCATTACGGGAAATACCAGGTGAAAGGCTTGCGCAATGTCCGTCTGGACAATAAGGGCATTGATATAAAAGGGAAAAACGGTGCGCAGGCTCGTGCCATTTTTGATGGAGAGGTGTCTGCCATCTTCCAGTACAACGGGCTGGCCAATGTGTTGGTGCGTCACGGAAGCTATATTTCGGTGTATTGCAATTTGAGCTCGGTGCTGGTCAAGAAAGGGAGTGTCCTGAAGACCAGGGATATAATCGGGCCGGTGCACACCGATGCCAACGGCAATACCGTCCTCCATTTCCAGCTTCGCAAAGAAACCGCCAAGCTGAATCCGGAACTTTGGCTGGCTAAGAAGCTGTTTTGAATTTATCGTGCGATGATTTGGGATGAGTTTTTGAGGCA
>URCM01000023.1 GCA_900546355.1 uncultured Bacteroides sp. | reverse complement strand
GATGACCACAGATATTATTTTAAAAATAATCTGTGTAAATCAGTCTCATCTGTGTCATCTGTGTGCTATAAGATAATTTTGATTAGTTACTTAATATATGCATATCCCATGCAATACAAATGCGGGCGTGAAAACAGATAGCCGCGCCGCGCGGGGCAGGCGGGTGCATCTCTATTATTTACAATATGAATATCCGCATTTTCCCATAGCACACAGATGACACAGAAGTCACAGAGGAATACAGATTTTTTATTTTCTATGCAGACATAGCGCAGCCTAAAATTAATCTGTGTAAATCTGTGCGTTTCTGTGTTTTCTGTGTGCTATTGGCATTTTGCGGACATTCATTATTTACAATTTACGATTTGATAATTTACAATCTACCATCCCGGTAAACGTGCTTCGTAAAATCGAAGAATCGCAAAATAAAAGATTTCCTCTGTGTGCCTCTGTGTCCTCTGTGGTGAACAAATGCATAATACAAACCGTTTCTAAATTTTGCCCGAAAGAGGCCTGATAATATGGACTTTACAAAAAAATTGAACAGACCCTAAAAATAATTCCCGTTTTTTCTTGACAAACGCCTTTCTGTGTTGTACCTTTGTAGTTGGTCAACCCTAAAAACGCATACAGCCATGGACACGAACTTAACCCACTCCTATTTGAACATCATACAGGCTGCCGTAGAACAGAACGCCGATCTTGAAAAAGAAGTCTGCCACTTGAAAGATCAGGTAAGGGATCTTGAGGAAAGAGTCCGTATGCTTGAAGAGGAACGGCGCTTCTACTCGAAGGTATATATCAACGAGATGCACGGTACGGTAGAGGGCGACGCATATCAAAAGAGGACAAACTAAAACACGTGATTCATTATGGAAACGGTACACATCACAACGGTCATCGGCTCGGTATTCGGGAACGTGACGCAATACATATCGGGCGGCGAACTGAACGCCCAGAAGCAGGAACTAAACGCAGGCGCGCCGTGTGCGGCGGAGGCGTCGGAAGCACCCACGGACGGCGCGGCACAGTCCTTGCCCGAAGCCTTCACCTCGGAGGGAGCGGCGCGCGTGCTGGGGCGGCTCGTGGAGGCGGGCTTGACCGACGCGCGCTGGCAGCCCCAAGGCCTCTCGCTCGCCGAGCGGGGCGTGCTGGCTGAGTACCTTGCCGAGCGGCTGGGCATAGAAGCCCGCTGGCAGGCCTTCGGCTCGCTATGGGGCGTGAAGCCCGAAACGCTGCGTGCCGCGTTCAACAAAGCCCTCGACAAAAACAAGACGCTCGCTTTCCAGGAACGGCTGAAGGGGGTGCTGATGTGAAATAAAAAATTTAAGGTCACCTGTCTCTCCAAACGTCAAGATATTTCCAGTTGGCGGGAAACCCCATGTCTTTCAGGCTAAGAAGCTGGCCGCCGTCACCAAGAATCGAAAGAAAATTTCTTTTCAAGCCGCTACCGGGGCTGATGATGTCTGAAATATATTTAATGCAGCAAAACACGGCAAACAACTTGTTGGAACGGATGCCACGGATGGTCTGCCTGTCTCATCTTCGTTTTCCTGAAAAGGGAATGTATAGGCGCGCAAGCGGTAATAACTGATATTCGACAAATACCGTTCCGCCAGTCCTTCATCATCTATAATAAGCCCGCGTCCGGCAAGTTTTTCTACCTGCTCGTTTAGTGACAACGGTTTTTTCGTGTATTCCATAAGCATAAAAACTCTAAGACCTCCCGGGGTGCGCTGGTCTGACGGGAAGCGTGGGAGGTCATATTGATTACAAAGGTAGAATGTTTTTTTTACATGACAAAATAATAGGAGATTTTTTTATTTACTATTTGACAATTCCATATCCGTACCACCTACGCCGTACCACCTACGTACCACTTTTTATCCATCCGACTCCCTTACCTTTGCCTTCGTAATCAATAACCGAACGCAGAGACGCAGAGGCGCAGAGAATATATTTTAGAGAAGGCATAAGGACACGGAGCCAAAACGCCAATTCTCTTGCGCTCTTTGCTCTCTCAAAATAAAATCTTTGCGCTTTTGCGCCTCTGCGTTTATTTTTAAACAAAAACAGATTATGGAAAAACTTGTGACAATTATTGAGCAGCGTCCGTTGGCTACACGAAGCTATACGGCGCAGGACGGGACACAACGGGTGTACAATTCGCGCGGGTTTATCCTCAGCGACGGGATAGACGAGTTCTACGGAGAAATGGTAGGCGATACGGCAGTGGCTTGCGGAGAATACGACCGCACGGTGTGGCATCAGATGCAGGGCTACATCAAGCAGCGTTCGTTTCAAGACAAGAACGGCGTGACGCGGTATGATAATCAGATTACGATTACGAAACTTATTTAATTTAATTGAACACAGAGACACGGAGACACAGAGGAAATATTTTTCATTCTTTGTGGACTTTGTCTTCTCAAAAAAATAAAATCTCTGTGCCTCTGTGTCTCTGTGTTCATTTTTTAACATACACATCATGAATATTACATTACAAATTTCAGATTCAGCGTATCAACGCTTGGTTTCTTCGGGAAGCCGCATTCAGGGAACTATCGGGTTAATTAACCCGACGGAAGGTAATTTTTCGGAACACCGCAAGAGCGGGTCACGTCCGGGAACGAAGTCCATCAAGCTGCGCCACGGTCGGGCATCGGTGGGCGACACGCAGGTGCGTTTGACCTTGCGCATCGGGCTGGACGAGGTGGACGTGATTCCCTCGCAGGTGATTGAGGACGAGAGTCGGGAGGCGAGTGCTTTCGTGGAAGGCATGTATGATGATGCTTTCGGATACTGATTTCTTTTTTAATTGAACACAGAGACACGGAGACACAGAGGAATAAATTTTATTCTTTGTGAACTTTGTCTTCTCAAAAAAATAAAATCTCTGTGCCTCTGTGTCTCTGTGTTCAAAAATAAAACATACACAATTATGAGTTTTGGAATATCAAATAACGTTAGGTGCCGGGAGGTGCGGGAGTGCACACCGGAGCTGTTTTGGAAGGCGGTACGGTCGCCTTTGGTGAGTGACATTTGCGCCCAGATTGCGGACGGACTGGAGAAGGTGCGCCGCGGGGAGATGGTAAAAGAAGATTACGAAACCTTGAAGGCGGGGCTGAAGAAAAGGTTGCCTATTTTTACTCCGCACGCTACGTTTAAGAATGGACGGAGACTGAATGCGGATGCCGTGCCTTCGGGCTTGAGTATGTACGACATTGACCACATTGCCGACCCGCGCGGGTATTGGGAAATGAAGAGTGAAGAACTGAGAATGAAGGATGTGCTGCGCTTTGTGGTGTTGGCGCACGTTACGCCTTCTACCGAGGGGTTGCGGTTATTTTTCATCATCCCGCAGGGTATGGATTTGGTGCAGGCGCAGAAGTGGATGTCGGAGCAATTAGGGGATGCGAATTACGATGCGAGCGTGAAGGATTTGGCACGGAGTTCGTTTGTGGTGCCGGAAGAGTATATCATTTATATTGATGAGGAACAATTATTTTCAATTGACAATGGACAATTGACAATGAACAATTGCCGTTCGGATGGGGAAAATAATTGTCAATTATCAATTGTCAATTGTCAATTGGAAAAAGATTGTCAATTGAAAAAAGATTGTCAATTGAAATTCAAGGGTGTGCCTTACGCCGATATTATCCAGCATTGGTTTGCATTAGCTGGGGGTGAGCCCGTGCAGGGGGAGCGGAATGACAAGTTGCATCGGCTGGCTTCCCACTTGCGGTATATTACGGATAACGATGAGAATCTTCTTTTACAGATTATGCCGAGATATGGACTTTCGGAGGAGGAGATGAAGGGGCTGATTCATTCGGCTTGCTCGGCGAAATGGTACGGGATGCCGAAAATGATGCACGAAGCGATTGGTTCAATTGACAATGGACAATTGACAATGGACAATTGCCGTTCGGATGGGAAAAATAATTGTCAATTATCAATTGTCAATTGTCAATTGAAAAAAGATTGTCAATTGCCGGAAATGCCTAAAAAACTTCCCAAACTCATTGCCTTGCTTGTGAGCCGCACCCCCGACATCTACAAGCCTGCGGTGGCTCATGCGGTGTTCCCTCCCTTGGCGACCCATCTGCATAAGGTAAGATTCCGTTACATCGACAATGTGGAGCATGAGGCAACGCTTATGAATGTGTTGATGGCGGGAACCGGTGCGGGAAAGGATTGCATCTCCGAGCCGATTAACCGGATTATGGCGGACATCCGTAAACGTGATGAAGAGAATCTCCGGCGTGAACGGGAATGGAAGAACGAAGTGAACTCGAAGGGGTCGAATAAGGATAAACGACAGCGTCCGGAAGGGCTTGTGATTCAGGAAATTGACGCGGATATGACGAATCCGGCTTTTGTGCTCCGCACCGCCGAAGCGGAAGGGCATTTCTTGTACACGAAATTGAACGAGATTGACCAGTTTGACGCGCTTCGTGGGTCGGGTCGGGGCAACCAGCAATTCCAAATCATGTGTTTAGCTTTCGACCCCGGAAACCGCTACGGGCAGACCCGTGTGGGGACGCAATCCATCACGGAGAAAGTGACTATCCGGTTTAATTGGAATGCGGCTACGACCATCCTGAAAGGGAAGAAATATTTCTCACGGGTACTCACGGACGGACCTATCTCACGTATCAATTTTTGTACGATTCCGGAGCGGGAAATTGGGGCGGAGATGCCGGTTTACGGGACGTATGACGCGGCTTTCGATGAGGAGCTTCGTCCGTACATCGAGAACCTGAACCGGGCTACGGGGTTGGTGGAGTGCCCTCAGGCTTTCAAGCTCGCCCAAAAGATGCGGGAGGAGAATGCCGAGTTCGCCCGCCTCTCGCAAAGCAGGGTGTACGAAAATTTGAGCTTCCGCGCGAATGTGATTGCTTACCTGAAGGCGTGCGTGCTTTACGTGGCGAATGGGGAGAAGTGGGATAAAAGCATTGAGGATTTCATCCGCTGGTCGTTCCATTATGATATGTGGTGCAAGATGGAGTTTTTCGGGGATGCGATTTGGGAGGCGATGAACGCCGATACGGATGCGGCTCCCAGGCGAGGGCGGCATAACTTGTTGGAACTTTTGCCCGATGATTTTACCCTGCAAGACGCTATCCGTGTGCGCCAAAGCGAGGGGATGAACGCCGAGGGGACAAAGGTGATGATAAAGCAATGGGTACACAGGGGGTATATAAGCGGTTACGGTGACGGTGACAATATGACAAATAAAAATTATCGAAAACTAAAATATAGAAGTGATGGAATTGACCTTACAAAGAATCGCAAAAGATAAAGCCTATACGTTGGGCACGTTAAGCATAGATGGGGAGAAGTTCTGCCACACGCTGGAGCCGACATGGCGCAAGCCCGAGGCACGGAAGGTGCCGGGGCGGACCGCCATCCCCGCAGGGCGTTATCCGGTGGTGATTACCCTTTCGCCCAAGTTCAAGGAGTGGCTTCCGCTCTTGCTCCACGTGCCGAACTTTACCGGAATCCGCATCCATGCGGGGAACACGGCGAAGGATACGGCGGGGTGTATCCTCGTGGGCGAGAGTACGGGCAAAGGTACGTTGTCGGACTCGCGGCTTTGGCTCAAGAGGTTGAAATGGAAAATTGTGGAAGCCAAGGAGCGGGGAGAGGGAGCGTGGATTGAAATTAAAAATTGAATATCCGCATTTGCCATAGCACACAGATGACACAGAATACACAGATTTACACAGATTAAATTTGGGCTGCGCTGTGTCTGCATAGAAAAAATTAAACCGTGTTTCTCTGTGTATTCTGTGCCTTCTGTGTTCAAAAAATAAAAACATAGCACACAGATGACACAGATGAGACTGATTTACACAGATTATTTTAAAAATAATATCTGTGGTCATCTGTAAAATCAATGTTATCTGTGTGCCATAGTATAAGTTAATTCTGTACACTTACTTAAGAATTAAAAAGCCTCAGCGGGCGTTCTGCACCATGTTCCCGTTGGCGTCTATCTCGGTTTGCGGGATGGGGAGAGCGATGCGCAGGTCGTTGGGCTGGATAGTCCATGCGTCGGATGTATCCAGCGTGACCAGATGCCAACCCTTGCCCCGCACAATCGGCTTGCCGTTGCGCAGGAAATCGAAGAACACTTGTCCCTCGCCTACCAGCTCCCGGCGCACTTCTTCCAAGATGCGGTCGATGGTGAAGCCCTGGGGCGATACTTGCATGGCGGCATTCGGCGTGCGCTGGCCAATCAACGTATTCAGGTAATTACGCCCCGTCTCGGCATACGAGCCTCCCAAATGGAAACCTGCCTCGGCGGCATTCAGATAGACCTCGGAAAGGCGGATGATGCAGATGTCATTGTCTTGCGGATTGCCGGTCTTGCCGGGGAACTTGGTGAGGAACACACGGCGGGCGCGCGCCTCCTCGGGCAAGCCGCCATTATCGGGCGTGACCGAAGCCGCCGTCACGCTATGGCGCACATCGTCGGGGTCTTGCTCCAGCAAATCCAAGTAATCTTCGGTAAGTATCAGGTTATTCCAGTCGAACGTGGCTTCGTTGGCATACACCATCGGCGCACCCTCGCCTCCGGTCCCTCCCGCGGGCTCGGTCATCGTGATATAGAGTTCGAAGAGCGATTCCGTCTGGAAATCCTGCCCCCACACCGTGGGATATTCGCTTTGCGTATAAAGCCGGTACAAGCCTCCGTTATTCTCGATGACATCTGTCGCGGCATCCCATGCGGCTTGATATTCTCCCATATCCAGGTAAACGCGCGAGAGCAATGCCTGCACCGCCCAATAATTGACATATCCGTCGGCCTTCTCGCGGGTCAGGTCGGGCAAAGCCCCGGTGAAATCCTTTACGACCTGCGCATAGCATTCTGCCACCGTATTGCGTGCCGGAGCCGAAGTAGGTTCGGTAGGTGTGGTGACGATGGGCACGCCCAAAGACGCGCCGCCATCAGCCATGTAAGGCATCCCGAAGAAACGGGTCAGATTGAACAACGCCAAGCCGCGCAATACCGACGCTTCTGCCCGGATGCCCGCCAAATCTTCGTCCGTAGCCCCTTCGATGCCTCCTTGCCCGATGCGCTGGAGGATGTTGTTCGCCTGGCGGATGACGATATAGGGTTGTTGCCAAGGAAGGGTGATGTTCAGGTTATCGGTGGCCTGCACATTGTATTCATAGTAAGGCGACACGCGGCGTCCATCTCCTTTCGTGACCCGTGCCTGCACATCCATGGCACGGCAATCGCCATAATACCAATAATTATCGCCATAATAGCTATGCAAGGAGGTCTCGCGGTAGACCCCGTTCAGCGCGGTCTCTACATCGGTCAAGGTAGCCAATGCCTGACCGGTGGTGACCGATGTAGACGGATTCAGGTCGAGCCAACTATCTGAACAAGAAGTGACCGCCAACGAAGCCGCCATCATTCCTATATATAAAATAACTCGTTTCATACTGTTTCTATCCATTGAATTAGAAAGTTAATTGTACACCAAAACTGAATGTGCGCATAGTCGGAGCTTCACAGAACACCTCGCCATTCACCGGAGTTTCCGGATCATAATATTTCCATTTCGCCCACGTCAGCAGGTTGCTTCCGGAAAAATAAACACGCGCATTCTGTAGTAATACCTTTTGTGTCCAACGTTCGGGCAAAGTATAACCGAAAGTCAAGCTTTTCAACCGCAAATGGTCAGTGCTGTGAATATAACGTGAAGAGTTTTGCGATCCAGCCGCTTCTCCATAGACAAAACGCGGCACATCGGTCACATCACCGGGCTTCGTCCAGCGGTTGAGCGTATAAACGGACAAGTTATAACCCGTACTTCCGGTTTCGTTCCCATAAATTCCAGTTGTCCCGTTTTCAATATAAGTTCCGGCTTTATCGAAAGAATATCCTCCCAACGAATAAGTCAAGGTAAAGCTCAAATCAAAGTCCCGATAACGGAATTGGTTGGTCAAACCGCCCGACACCTTCGGCTCCGCTCCCTTATAAGCGATGGCTTGAGCTGCATTTGCATCCGTCGTAAGCGAACGGTTCAGGCTTCCGTCTTCATTGGTGGTATTCAAGTAATATTGCGCCTGTCCGGTCTGCGGATCCACACCGGCGTACTCCTTTACATAAAACGTATGATACGGCAGGCCTACCTTATGAATGAACCACGTGCCTTCGATAGACTGCTTCAGCTCGCCGTTCAGCGATACAATCTTATTCCGGTTATGGCTCAAGTTGAAAATCGTAGTCCAGTTAAAACCGTTTGAAGAAAAGTTCAAGGTACGCAATTCCAATTCCACCCCTTTATTGTTCAATTGTCCCACATTGGCAAGATAACTGGTAAAACCGGTTGTAGAGCTGATTGGCAAATTATACAGCAAGTCTTTCGTGTCGCGGTTATAATATTCCAGACTGATAAAGATACGGTTAATGAAAGACAAATCCAATCCGATATTCAAGTTATAGTTCTTTTCCCACTTCAAGTTCGAATTCGGCTGGGACGATTCATACGAGCCCGCATTGCCGATATAGTTCTGCCCATACGAATACAAGCCCATATATCCGTATAACGAATTCGGCTGGTTTCCGTTCACACCATAGGATGCACGTATTTTCAAGTCACTCAAAATATGGCGCACAGGCTGCATGAACGATTCGTTGCCGATGTTCCACATGCCCGATACAGACCAGAAATTTCCCCAACGGTTATCCGGCGAAAGGCGCGAGCTTCCGTCCCGGCGGAAACTTCCTGCCACGTAGTAGCGGTCATCATAATTATAATTCAGGCGCGACAAATACGAAATCATCCGATAAGCTTGCGTCGACGACATAAAGTCGCTCAATGAGGCGGCGTTGTCCGGTTCTGTCAATATTTCGGAAGGCAAACCGAACGCCTCGCCCACGGCATGGTCGGTCTCATAACTTTCTATTTCATAGGCTGCCAGAACATCCAGATTATGCTTGTCTGCAAATGTATGCACATAATTGATAGAGGTAGATGAGTTCAGCCGTCCATATTCGATAAACCCCTTTGCCGTACGCGCGTCGCTCCCGCTTTTGGGTCCCGCCGAACTGAGCGGATTGTAATAACGGGCATCCTTCTGGATATTGTAATCGTAACTCAACGTTTCCTTCAGCTTCAGTCCCTTTAGGGGTTCTATCTGGGCATATCCCGTACTGAACATACGAGTCATGCGGGTACGGTTGTAGTCGGTCAAGATATCCCGCAACGGATTCAATGAAGACCCCGGATAAGCTCCCGTATAATTGCCTTCCTCATCGCGTACAGTCATTGAGGGATTCATCGTCACAGCCACATCAAAGAAAGGATTTATGGCAGAAGTACGTTCCTCGTTCAATTCCTGGTTCATCTGCGAGAACATCATGTTAGCTCCCACTTCGCCATACCTGCCAACCTTTTGAGTCAGGTTCAGACGGGCAGAATAACGTTTCAGGCTTGAGTTCTTGGCAAGCCCTTCCTGCTTGTCATACCCCAACGAAGCATAATATGTCGTGCGTTCGCTTCCTCCCGAAACCGATGCCTCATAGCGCTGTTGGGAAGCCGTACGAAGCAATTCCTTACGCCAGTCCGTATATCCCATCGAAGGAATGGAAGCATAATTGTCTATCAGCCCGTCGGCATATTCCGTGGGCGATTCCATCTCCTGGTCTGTGGCATAATTCACCAAGCCCTCATACAATAATTCACGCCGCTGGTCACCGTTCAGTGTCGGACGGAAATCGACAGCAGAGTTTGAGAATCCTCCCGACACATTCAGCGTGACTTGCGTCCTGCCCAATTTCCCCCGTTTGGTGGTAATCAAGATAACGCCGTTAGCCGCGCGCGAACCGTAAAGCGAAGCTGCAGCCGCATCTTTAATCACCGTTATGTTTTCAATATCAGAAGGGTTCAGTGTGCTCATGATATTCGTTTTCGAATTATTCATATACGATGCGTCAAAGCCTCCTGTACTTAAATTTCCGGAAGTAACCGGCACGCCGTCAATTACGAACAAGGGTTCTTGCGATGCGTTAAACGACCCCATACCACGGATACGGATGCTTTGATTGGCACCCGGCTGCCCCGAACTTCCGGTAATGTTCACACCGGTAGTCATCCCTTCCAGTTTCTGCTCCACATTCATCACCGGCACATCTTTCATCATATCGGCACGAATGGTATTGGCAGAGCCTGTAAAAGAAGACTTTGTAAAATTACCGTAACCCGTTACCACAATTTCTTGCAAGACTTGCGTATCAGGCTGCAAAATAATATTCACCTTGTTTCTTGAAGAAGGAATACGCACTTCCTGCGTCTTCATTCCAACGTACGAAACAATCAACACCGAGGCGTCTGAAGCTATTTCCAACGTATAATGACCGTTGATATCCGTTATAGTGCCCTGTGTCTCATTCCCTTTCACCGCAACAACGGCACCAATCAACGGTTCGCCGTCTTCTGCAGATGTAATAAGCCCTTGCAATGTCCGGTTTTGGGCTGAAACAGCCTGACCAAACAAGAAAAAGGCAGTAAACATAAACAATACTTTCAATCTTAACATAAGTTTTCTGATTTTAGCTGCTTTCGTCTACTGCAAAACAAGCACCAAACATCCTCTTCGATTGTTAATAATAGCAACTTTCTACAAAACAAAGGATTAGCGGGCTATTCAGCTAAAAACACACTACGGAAAAGGAAAGCCATTGTGGAATTTATCCACAATCCGGTGAAACAATCCACACAACGAACGAAGCAGAAAGCGCAGAAAAAGCAAGCTGCGAAACATGATACACAAGTCCGAAACCTCCGATGCATATAACCAGGGCTGACGCATTACTTGATTTCATCATTTTATTAAGTAATGCGTCAGCCCTGGTTATTTAGAAACTGTTTTGAATTGATTCAAGAATAATGTTATAAGCATCTTCAGATCTCAAATCAGTCGGTCAATTGGAAAAATGTTATATCTTTAAAGGTACCAAACAATAAAGTTATGACACAGTATCCAACCGACCTGACTGAAAAACAGTGGCAAGTTATAAAAAATATTTTAGAGCCGCAAGCGAGGAACCGAAAACATCCGCTTAAAGAGATAATGAATGCCATCCTTTATATCAACAAGACCGGCTGCCAGTGGCGTATGCTTCCTTCTGACTTCGCCCCTTGGCAAACCGTCTATTACTACTTCCGCAAGTGGAAGCTTGAAGGTGTGTTTGAAGAGGTGATGGATGCCTTGCACTCTTTTATCCGTAAACAGGCAGGGACGGCAGGAAAGTCCCAGTCTTGGCATCATGGATTCCAGAAGCGTAAAGACCTCCCATCATGTTGATTCTGACCGTGGTATAGACGGGAACAAGAAAATCAAGGGACGGAAAGAGCACATCATAGTCGATACGCTCGGCCTTCCGTTAGCCGTCGCAATCCATGAAGCCAACCTGCATGACAGCAAGGGCACCCCACAAGCCATAGAAAAACTCGCTTATAAATTTCCGCGCTTGGTGAAAATCTTGGCGGACGGAGGCTACAGGGGAGATTTGACTGATTGGGTCAAGAAGAAATTCGGATGGATATTGGAGGTCGTACTCAGACCGGACGAATGTCCGTCCAAATTTCAGGTACTGCCCAAACGTTGGATTGTAGAACGCTCTTTCTCATGGCTGGAAAACTTCAGAAGGCTGACCATCGATTACGAATTCCTTGCTGAAACTGCGGAAGCTATGGTACAGATTGCATTCATACAAATCATGCTTAACAAATTTATCGAATGAAATCAAAACAGCTTCTCAATCCGAAACTTGGATTTTGAAATATACGAAGAGTTGCCATAGCTACGAAAGCTTCCCCTTGTTGAGGGCACGAAATCCCAACCTATAAATCTGCGTTTCAAGAAAAGCTCAATACACATACTCCACCTCCGACTTGCGGAAACGCAGCACGCGCGTGTCCTTGGCTGCGCCGCCGTTCTTATGCAAATAAAGCGCATCGTTTTTCCCGGGAATAAACCAACCTGTACCTTCCGGCGAGTGTACGCCAAAGAGTATATTGTTGTAATGCCCGTTATGAAAGACACCTTCGCTGTCGTTCCACTGCGATGCCACGCCATACCACGTAACCGGTTCATGCTCGGGGAAATCGGGGCTCCACATCTCGATGAGAATCAGACTGGGCAAGGCTACATTGCCTACCGTCACATCGTTTCTCCGCTTCTGCAGCCGCTTCACCTGACTGTGCCCTTCCCACGGAGTGCGCAGCGTGTGCGTGCCGTTCCACATCACCCAGACGTAATCGGTCGCGTCAAAGATGCGGTTGAAATCTTCCATCGACGGAAGTTCGTAACCTTCGGGGGCAAGCGCATCGGCAGGCAGCCGGTTGATATGCACGGACACCTGGTGCTTGTAGCCATCCAATGCCGCCGTACCGTTTTTGTCTATTACCTGCAACCCTGTGCCGCTGTCACCTTGATATGCCCATTTCCACAAATCAAAAAACGCTTCGGGCGGGCACGCTCCCAAGTACTCGAAAACGGTCTGGCCTGCGCGGCGCGCCGGATCATCGGACGAAAGCACCTGGTCTTCGAACGAGCGGGAATCACCACGGGCATTGTACTTGCACCACCAGATGCCGTGCATCCACGTCACTGGCAATCCATAGTTGCGGCGAGACACGGTATATTCCTCGCGCTGCGAGCCATTGGCACGGTTGCGGATGACCAGCGTAGCCGACTGCCTGCGCCCGTTTGCCGTAACGTCATTCGGGCGCCAGCCTGCCAGCACCCGATACGCACCTTCTCCGCTTCTTACAGAAACAGGGTCAAGCTTTATCCACGCATCTTCGCCCGCTTCGTATTCCACCGTCAATTCTTTCTCTGCAGGCAATGTAAATACACCCAGCTCATTATCTATATAACGGTCGAAATCGAAGGCATACGTCCCGACGGCATACTGTAATTTTCCCGAAAGCTGGCTGGGGTTCCCGGAAAGCCTCAGCGTGATTACATCTTCAGGATACACGTACTGCATTCCTTTACGGCGAAAGCGAAGAGCGGTTTCGACAGGTGGCTGTTCGGGAGGGAAAAGCGGCTTGCGGATACGGAACCGCTGTCTGCCCTCAAACAACCCCTGACCGGCAAGCGGCTCCACTTCCAACGATGCCGAAGCATCTACCGGGAGCAATTCCAATTCATCGTCACACGCTACTGCCAGTACCATTTCTACAGGTCCGTATGGCAGATTCACGCCATCTTTCCCTGCGGTCACTTCGGCTCCGGCAGGCAATTCTGACGCCGCGGCATCTACTTGCGGAGGGGCAGTCAGGTCGGGATATGCTGCCGTACTATCTCCCTCTCCCCAAGCTTCCACCGTCAGTTGTGCATCAACCTGCAACACATCCTTCCGCAATACGATGGCATATACCGTATTGCGCCGGATACCTGACGGCAACGGCTGTTCGAAAGCATACACCTTGCCATTTATTTCTGCTTCCAGACTCACCGACAAATCCGGATTAGCCTGTTCGTACACATACAGTATTCCTAACGAATCGCGTGTCAGGGGCGCATCCGGCGTACTGATGATGCAGTCTTCCTTGGCTGTCCCTTCGGGCGAACGCACTGCATCCCCTGGAAAAAGATAAGCCTGCCGTGCCACTTGTTTCACCGCAAAACGATTCACCGATACCGTCCCTTCCGGTACTTCTATTCGGAAATCGAAACGGGCTACTCCACGCGTTAAAGCCAACGGTATTGAAACAGCCTTTCCCATCTTGCCTGACAAGTCTGCTTTTCCGGTAAAATAATTCGATATCCGGTGCTGGTCAGCTGTCAGTACAGTTTGCAACCAATCTGTTTCTTTTGTCGTTCCTTCTTCACACGCAGGTTCTTCATTTGCTATTACATAAAGTGTACCCGAAAGCCGGTCGAGCGGCAGACGATAATCATCTCCCCCGACCGATAACGGCTCATACACTTTCTGCAAAACGCCTTCTTCGAAACGGTATGCCCTAAGCGATGTTATCTCGTCTTCTCCAGAAAGCGGAGACGGCTTTCCAGCCACCTGAAACGAAGATCTGCTGATACATAGTTCCGCTGTCCCGGAGGCAACTGTTTCCTCCTGTTCCCATCTGTCGGAACAGGAAGAGATAAACAGCAGGCTACAGAGCAAACCGATTATATACAACCTTGTTTTCATAAACATGCCTTAAACGTTTAAGAAGCATGTTTCGCTTCCAATTCCGTATCATTGCCTGGCTCCCATTCATCGAAGCTCACATTCAGATTCACACTGATATAGTCTTTACGCACGATAATCTTATTGACTGTATTGCGTATCACAGGTTCCGATAAAACCTTGGTCAGTGTCTTCCGCTCGCCGTCAATCACTGCGGTAACACTTACCTCCAGCCCTTCATTTGCCTGCTCGTACACGTACAACACACCAGGAGTATTTGCCGTAAGCGGCCGGGAGAATACGACCGTTGTATCCTTGCGCTCTACTCCTGTAGGCGAATGGGCATCCGGTTTGGCAAACAGATAAACCGAACGTGCCACATTCTTCAATGTCAGACTTTCGACAGATGCCGTACCTGCCGTTTGCAGGTCAATGTCAAAGCGTGCCATTCCTCGTTTCATCGACAAGGGAAGCTCGGTCTGCGACTTGTCAAAGCTATCCAGACTCAAACTGCCGCTAAAGAAGTGCACTTCCTTCCCTTCCTTCAAGTTCAGCACGGTCTGTTTCCATTCGTCTTCGGTGATGCGCCGGTCGTGCAATGCGTTCAAATCAATCATTCCTTCGGTATTGGCTATCACATACAGCGCCCCTTCATAATCGGTCAACTGTAAATTGAAAGCGGAACCATCGAAAGCCAAGTCGTCATACACCTTAGCCAATGTTCCTCCGATAAACTGACAAGCCTGTATATGCTCTACCTTGTCTTCACCGTCTACAGTGTCAGCCAGCTGGTCATAACCTGCTACTCTGGCTTTGACAACAGGCCTTACAGCCGTTTCTTCATTACCGGGATGCTCAGAATCGGCACAAGCCATTGTTCCGAACATACCAAACAATAAACTTCCCATCCATACTGTTTTCGCGTTTGTCATTTTTCTCATACACTTTTTGTTTTTGATAATCATTTGTTCAACATTCATTTATTCATATATATATTCCACCGGTTTCTTTATGCAACGTATCGTACGTGTTTTTGTATTGTTCTGCGGCACATACTTCAACCAGTTCTCACCCGGTTTTTCTGTATGCGCATATCCTTCCATTACCCACGTGTTCGAAGAATGCCCATGCGTGGCAAGCAACAACGACATCCGGGCAATGCTTCCAGGAGTGGTGTTCCATTGATGTCCCAACCCACAAAGTACCCAGCGGGCACCTTCGTACTGAAACTCATAAAAGGCAATTACTCCATACAGATGTCCTTCGAACGATACTTCCCGTTCGGTTATCGTGACCGTCAGCTCCTGCCCTGCCGCGTTCCGGTACGTATGCGTTCCCTGTCCGCCCAAATTGAAATCCGTATTCCGGGTAAAAAAGGCATAATCATCGTAATCAGGTATCTGATATCCTTCAGGAGCCATTTCTTCGGAAGATAACAGACCGAAATTTTCGGCAGAGTTTCGCATACCTTCATAATAAAAAGCCGTTTCGTTGTGCTTCAACGGATATCCGTCGGGATAACCTGCCTGATACTGATATCCCAGCAAATGCAACAGTTCGTTTTCGTCGCACGTGCTCAAATAAGTTGCCAAGTCTATTTCCTTTGCCGGATCTGTACCGGCCAATATCTGGTCGCTGAATGTTTTCACATTTCCGCGCAAATTGTATTTACACCACCACGTACCGTTGATGTTCACCACCGGAAGCCCCCAGTTTCGCCGGCGTATCACATATACTTCCCGGTTCTTTCCATCTGCATCAGATATGACCAACCTGCCTTCCTGCACACGTCCGTCCGCCTGAGGGTCGTTCGGTTTCCATCCGCCTACGATGCGGTAAGTTTCTCCATCAGGCGCCAGCTTTATCCAACGGGAAGTGCCAGAATCAAACTCCATACCGGCTATCTTGCCGGCAGGAAGAGTCAAACGTCCCAATTCACCCTCAACATAACGGTCGAAATCGCATATTCCCTGCTCGTTCAACTTGATTTGTCCTTCCAGTCGGATGGGACTGGGTTCGACCACCAAAACGACTCTGCCCGCATACACGTTTTGCCGATATACCTCCAAGTATATATATTCCTCTTCTGTTCCGGGCATCCGCATACTGGTCGAAACAGATATGTCGGCTATTGGTTGCAGCCCCCTGCCTGCCACCCGTTGTACAACAACCCCGTCTACCTGCCCTTCTATTTCTACATCCGCCCCGGATTCTCCCAGCAATACCAGATGTGAATCGGAACGTGTATAAGGAATGAATACCGTATCTCTCGAAAGGTTGACACGGACACCTTCCGACAAGCGGGAAGCATCCACATCGACCAGCCCATTCA
Source organism: uncultured Bacteroides sp. (assembly GCA_900546355.1). GTDB lineage: Bacteria > Bacteroidota > Bacteroidia > Bacteroidales > Bacteroidaceae > Phocaeicola. The sequence goes on along the minus strand of URCM01000023.1, from coordinate 15,903 downwards.
ATTGAAGGCCGGACTCTGTCTCACCACCAGCTTGCCAATTGTCTTCGGTCACCGATACCGACAGGTTTCCCCCTCTTCCATAAACCGAGAGTGTATAAACCACATTGCGCCGGATTGCGGCAGGCAAAGAAGTTTCCAACCGATGCTGCGCTCCATCGAACGAAGCCAGTATTTCCACCTGCAACTTGTTATTTGTCTGTTCGGGCAAATAAAACAAGCATTCACTACCATTCTCAAAAGCTACATATTCTTTCCGAAAATCATACGTAGAGGCACCATCTGGTGTTTCTACCGATTCCTGACCATTCAAATAACCTTGCCGGTAAATATGGGAAACCGTAACACGGTGTACCTTTACTCCTTTATCAAAAGAAGAAAGGTCTATCCGCGACACGCTACGCCTCAGCGATACTTCGCTTTTCCCCGACGAAATCCCGTTCGGATCCATCCATCCGCTCATTGCCAGACCACCTTCTTCGGATGCCAATTCATCTTTATCGGCACTTAGTTTCAGAAACTCCGATTTGGTTGTTACATCAGGTAACACCTCCTGCAAATTCCTTACCTTTCCGGCATTGGCAAGCAGGCAGATTTCTCCTTCCGCCCTTTGGGGATGAAAGATATAGCTGCCGTCTTCTCCCGCACGGAATGAAGTAATGATTTCTTTCAGCACCTCCCCTTCAAACCGATATCCTTGTATCGTCAGGATACGTGCATCCTGCTCTATCCCATTCCCTTCCAAATCATCCACCGACACACGGGCAATGATTTCTCCTTCCGACACCGAAGGGACCGACATCGTTTCCCGGGTACATCCTGCAAGCAACAGGCCTCCCAATGCATATAAAATGATTCTCTTTTTCTTCATAACTCCTTACATTTTAAACTACTCATTATTTATAAAGAGCCGGACTCTGTTTGCTTTTCAGATAATCAGGCGAATCAATAGGCATCAAATACAAATGGTCTACATAAAACTGATTCATCAGCTCCTGTGCCCACGGCCCGTAAGTAAACGCACTATCGTGGCTATACCCCATAACGTGCCCCAGTTCGTGAAACATCACCTCGCAGGCATACGTATCGGTATAATGGCTGAGCCAAGCACCCTGATACGCCCCGAACACATCGCCTCCGCCCAGCCCGAGCACTCCATTTCCCGTATAGACCAATCCTACCCGCAATGAACGAGGCTGGCGCATCTGCTTCAATACGGTTTCAGCACTTACCTTGTCGGTTACTCCTCCATTTCCGTAAAGACGGTCCTCGTTGGCACGCAAGATATCCTCGTGTTCTTGCATATCAATCATATAGGTGAAATTAAGGAAAAACGCCACCACTTCACGGCAATGCACCGGACGGATTCCCATCCAGTTTCCTGCCGGTCCGCCATTAGGCTGGTCGGGATCACCTCCATACAGGTTGAAAGTCACCTTCCAACCATGACGGATGGCTTGCAGCTTTTCCCAATAAGCATCGCCCGAAATCACTTCGTAACTGGCATCAAGGGCAGCCGTCAACGGTTTCGGAGGCACTTTTATCCATTTCCCCGAAACGGTACGATACATACATTCTGAAGTGAAAAGCGGAATCTGACCGTAAAAATCGGCAAAAGCCGGTACCGTATCAAAGTAAGCCAAGTCAATGTATTCATCGCTCACCGAAGGAAAACGGGCACGTACCAGCACATCACTCAAATCACGCGGTGAATAAAAGCGCATGTGCAAACGCCCGTCATCGGTTATCTCTACCTGTAAAGGCTGAGAAGTGTCGAACGAACGCTGGCGGGTATCCGTATAGATTTCTTTCCGCTCTTCATCTTGCAAGATTTTCGCGTGCCCGCCTTCTTCATACGCCATTGGAGTAACAAACATCACTCCTGCCTTATCATCGGGATGTACAACCGGAGTATGCACCCGATAAATACGGTTTGAAACCAACGAATCGACGGTAAAATCATACGTCCGCTCTATCTGATTCTTCCGATAATCGCGTGTCAATACCGTGACCGTTCCCTGCAGAGGCACTTCACCGGAAGCTGGAGGCAAGCAAAAAGAAGCTACCGAATCAAGCGGCCAGACCGCAGGCTGCATATCCACCTCGTCCGAAAGCGAACCGTCGCCCGAAAGAGTCGTATAAAAAGACACTGCATCCCATATCACTTCCTTGTGTACGACCGCGGTACGCACGTAAGGATTGCGAAAAGCGAACGAAAAGTCCACCCTGCCGGCTATCCGTCGTTGCACAATCTGCCCGGGTGCCGAAACAATAATCTCGGCTCCGTCTACCCCCAGTTTCCGGGAAACAGAAAAAGAAGTACGTGAATAGAAATAATCCGCTTCCAGCGGTTTCGACAATTGAGCAGGAAATATCAGCCAAGGCTCGGATACATTATTCAGTTCGCGGATAGAAACCCCATCTTGTCCGACATCCCCCCGGATACCCAATACCAGCAAGGTATAATCTCCTTCCTGCAAACCTTCAAGGTGTATTTCTGAAGCTGCATAATCATAAAATCCTTTCAGGTTGGTCACTACACGCCCTGCCTCGTCCGCTACATAAAAAACAACACGGTCGTATGTCCTGCCCTTGCTTGTAACAAGGCGTGACGGAACATCTTCACCTTCATAATCGGCACATTGCAAGACAAAGACTGCCTTGCTTCCCTCCCCTCCTGGAGGTTTCATCCATTCTTCCCGGCTACAAGCCGTCAGCATCAGACTGCATAAGAACGTAATCCAAAAACTTTTTTTCATCTTGTCAGTTGGTTGATTAAATAAATAGTCAATCAATTACAAACGGCCGGAACTCTTTTCCGGCACCAGCAATACAACAACCGATAACCGCTTTTTGTTCAGACGGGACAAAAAAACAATGTCATCACTTTGCTTTTTCAACAATTTATGAACATCCCTTCTATTTAACATGTCTGCAAAACGAAGATATATTCATAAGCAATTTCAGATAACTGCTACAGCCTACGAAGATAACTGCAACGGCAAAGTAAGTATATATTCATTTTGCGCATCCTTATTGGACTAATCTAAAGAACATCCATACCATATTCTACCATACAGAGATGCAAGGCTGTCTAATGTATATAAACTTCAGAAACGAATACCTATTCCAATCGAAACCATATGCGACAATCTGTGCTTCTTTGCCTCGAAACACCTGCCTTCCCATACCAAATTACGGAAAGAAGCATAAGGATCAAAATCGGAACACGTATAAGCCAGCAAAAAAGCCAGATGTTCATCAACTTCCAAAGTCAGTGCTGTACGTATATGCCAAAACACTTTACGTGCCCCTCTATTTTTTATCGATTCCTGATGAATGGCAGTCCAGGCTCCAGCTTGATTAGGATAATAATCAATGACTACCCTTCGATCTGCAACAAAAGGAACGGTAGCACCAGGCGATACCGTAAGATAAAGTGCATACTCTTTATCACTGCCCAAAAGCACAGGAGGTGTAAACAGGCTGAGAGAAGAGCGAAAGGCAAATATTTCTCCGATGCTTTCCACATCTTCCACACTCCACCGCAAACGGTTATCAGACGTAACCCCGTTGAATGAATAATCTGCGACAAATGGCCTACTATAAAATATACCCACCGACACTCCCGCATAACAAACAGGACGGAATGTGACGGATGGTTCCACACTCCAGCATCCGTAATTGTCAAACGATGCATACAAATCGCATCCCCAAACCTGTTGTTTCTCTTCCTGTGCCCTGACATGCAAACAAGATATAAGACATAAGCCAAACAAAAATCGTCTCATAATACAGTAAAAAATAGCAAAATAACATACATATCATAGAAGCAATTCATCCTATAAACAACATAACACTCATTCCTGTTTTTTTGTTCATACCGCATTATCCTCAACAAGTTCCCGAAAAAACGTGCTGCAATAAAGACCAAACATCAATAATGCACAAATTCCCAGTAAAAAGACACAATAATCCATGTACGGATATTGGAAAATGCCTTTCCTTTGCAGAAAACATCAATAAAGAAATTATGGGAAAACTATGGTTAACTGTTGTATGCTGTTGGCTTGCCTCTTGCGCTTTGGGAGCAACAGACTTTGTATGGAAAACAGGTAGCACGATGAATGTGGCTTGTGCATCAGGTGAAGAACCCGTAGTGCAGGTTGCATTGGACTTACTGAAACGGGATTGCGAAGCCGTACTTTCGCAACCCTTCTCGGTTATGGAAACCGAAGGGGATATCTATATAGGAACGCAAGGAAAGAGTACACTTCCGGAAAAAGTGGCAAAAAGAGAAGGGATAGACCTTTCTTGCCTGGACGAACATCCGGAGGCTTTTTTCATTAAAGTATTAAAAAACGGAAAACTATTGGTGGCTGGTAGCGACAAACGAGGTACAGCATATGGCATCTTAGAACTCTCATGTATGCTGGGCGTATCGCCTTGGGAATGGTGGGCAGACGCTACACCGGAGAAAAAAACGGAATGGCGCATCGAAGCGGGCTTCTGCAAGCTGGACTATCCGACGGTACCCTACCGGGGCATCTTCATCAACGATGAAGACTGGGGACTGATGCCTTGGAGCTACACCAACCACGAACCTTCGAATATAAAGGGACAAATCGGTCCGAAAACCCATGCACGCATTTTCGAACTGCTCTTACGCCTGCGTGCCAATACCTTTTGGCCGGCAATGCACGAATGTTCGGTACCTTTCTTCTTTACCGAAGGCAACAAAGAAATAGCAGACCGTTACGCCATCTACCTCGGCACTTCACATTGCGAACCAATGATGCGCAATACCAACGGTGAATGGCGACGCGTGGGCAAAGGCGACTACAATTACCTGACCAATCGCGAAAACGTGCTAGCCTTTTGGGAAGAACGGGTAAAATTGCTCCGCCAATCGGATGACATCTATACGTTAGGCATGCGTGGCATACACGATAGCGGAATGTTAGGTGCCAAGACCGTAGACGAACAGAAGCGGGCACTGACCGACATATTGAAAGACCAGCGGGCACTGCTGGCGAAATACAAAGGCGATGTAACCCGCGTGCCACAAGTATTGATACCGTATAAAGAAGTACTCGATGTGTACAATGCAGGGTTGGAAGTACCCGAAGACGTGACTCTGATGTGGTGCGATGACAATTACGGATATATCACCCATTTCCCTACTGCAGAAGAAGCGGCACGCCCGGGCGGCAACGGTATCTATTACCACATATCTTACTGGGGGCGCCCACACGACTATTTGTGGCTATCCACCCTCAGCCCATATCTCATCTACCAACAGATGAAGACCGCCTACGACCGCGGCATCCGTAAGATGTGGATTCTAAATGTAGGAGATATCAAACCTGCCGAATATCAGATAGAATTGTTTATGGACATGGCTTGGAATATAAACCAGATAGAACAGGAAGGAGTAACCCGACATCTGCAAAACTTTCTTGCCCGCGAGTTCGGTACGCAGGCATCCGCCTACCTGCTTCCGATGATGCAAGAGCACTATCGCCTTGCCCATATCCGCAAGCCGGAATTCATGGGAGGCACACGTACTGAGGAGAAAGACCCACAGTACAAAATAGTAAGTGATCTGCCGTGGAGCGAATCGTTTATCCACACACGGCTTGCCGCCTATCAGGAACTGGAAGACAAAGCTGCTATATGGGGCAGACTCATGCCTGAAACCAAACAGGCTACGTATTACCAGCTAGTACAATACCCCATTCAGGGAGCTTCCCAAATGAACAAGAAATGCCTCTATGCCCAACTGGCACGTCACGGCAAAGCAGACTGGAAGCAAAGCACAGCAGCATTCGACAGCATCGTTTCCCTTACCCGCCACTACAATACGCCGAAGTGGAAAGGCATTATGGACTACAAGCCGCGCAACTTAGCGGTATTTCTGCCCATTCCCGAAACGCATACTGCGGAATCACTGAAGCCCGACCGCCCGTACCTTTATAAATGGAACGCACTGGAAGCCGCTGAAGGTAATCCCGTGATGTGGGAACACTTGGGCTACGAGGGCAAAGCAGCAGGCATCCGCCAAGGTGAGGCTGTATCCTTCAGCTTCGAGAATTGCCGTGCCGATTCAGTAGAGGTGGAACTCCGCTTCCTGCCCACTCATCCCATCAATGGAAAAGACCTGCGCATCCGGGTAGAAGTAGACGGTCAGCCGTCGGACATCATTTCGTACCGCACGTATGGAAGAAGCGAAGAATGGAAGCAAAACATCCTTTCCAACCAAGCTGTGCGACGCATCACTTTTCCTCTCGGCAAATCCACTTCACACCGATTGACGGTACATGCGATAGACGAAGGCATACTGCTGGATCAGGTTTATCTTTATGCTAAACAGTAGCCAGAAACTTATACCATACAAGTTGATGAAAGCGTAAGCCATATTACACATCCTCACGCAGATATATGCATGCATTATCTCAACTTACCAGAGGCTGTATATAAAACAATCACGGAAATGCATCTGAAAAAATCCATTGCATTTCCGTAACTGCATATTGGCATAATGAAGTCAAAGTCAATCGAATAAATCAGCCAATTTTTCTGCCAACGCTTCTCCTCTCAGATTATCACCGACCATCCGACCTTCGGCATCTATCAGATACATGGTCGGAACAGCTCTTACCTTGTAAAGCTTTGCCACTCCGGTTTCATCCAAGAAGTTAGGCCATTTCAACTGTTCTTCTTTTACAGCTTTTTCCCAATCGGTTTTTTTCTTATCAATGGAAATACTGATTACCTCAAAACCTTCAGAAGCGTACTGTGCATAAAGTTTTTTGATATTAGGAATTTCCTTGCGACACGGATTACACCACGATGCCCAAAAGTCAATCAGGATGTATTTCTTTCCTTGGCAGAGTTCTTGGAGAGTGATTTCTTTTCCCGATGCATCTTTTACCATAAATTCAGGCATCTTATCACCAATTTTACCAGTCGGGTAAAGTTCGTCTTTCACCAGTTTTCCATAATAAGAGGCTTGTGCGGCAGGTGAGAGTTCTTCGTACCACGAGCGCATGCCTTCGTTCATGTAAGAAGTGAGCGAAATCATCAGCAACGGTCCCCAGTAAGTGTCCTTGTTTTCCATTACCGTTTGGCGATAAACAGAATCTACGGTCTGGAAGAAACGCATTTCATCTTCTGCCATTTGCTTACCGGCCTCGCTTGCACGCAACTCTGCCACTTTTGCCTGGTCTTTTGCCTGATAGGCTTCTTGTATAGCATCGAGGAGAGCTTTATGTTCTTGCTGGTTGGCATTGAATAGAGAATCCATACGACCGCGTACCGCCATCAGCGAATCGTAACGGGCTGTCAGGGGAGACCCACTTACGGATAACTTGTCGAGACTATACGAGGGAGTTCCATTCACATCTTCCGATACAACCGCACCTTTGATTTCGATAGCTGTATTTTCCAGCATCAGGCGGCGCGAGCCGTAGGCGTCTTTTACGGTAAGTAATACGGCGCGGGGTTCTTCCATTTTCCCGATAAAGGTGAATTTGCCTCCGATTGCCAGAGTGTCGGCTATCGGGTCACTTTTTTCGTGACATACTGGCATGAGTTGCACGTAGGCACTGTCTGGAAGTCCTTCAATCGTTCCACTTATCAGATAACCGTCTTTAGGGGCTTGGGATGTACAAGCTGCCGTAAGGGTTCCCAGCAGCAAGATTTGCATTAAGTTTGTTACTTTCATACTTGTTGTTTTATGTATTTTTATTTAGACACGTTTTGTTGAATGCTTCCGTTTCCGGGATTGTTAATAGCACCTGCCGGGAAAGGCATTGTCCACAGATGAGAATCCGGACGAAGCGTATAAGTTTCACCTTCGTAGGTTTTCGTCATGGTGCGTGCATACGTACCTTCTTGGTTGAAGCGGCGTGCATCGGCAAAGGGTACAATGGAGAATATCAGTTCATTGTCTTTGGTACGGCGAATCAGTTCGATAGCTTCGGTTAATGTCGAGGCAGTCAGCGGCTGGTATACTTCGGGACGGATACGGGTTTGGCGCACAGCGTTCAGGGTGTTCATCGCTTCTGTGAAATCTCCTCCATGTGCCAGACGTGCCTGGCATTCTGCCTTGATAAGATAAACTTCTGTAGTGGTCAGTCCTCCCCAGTTGAAATAACCGTTTCCTACTCCACGGTAGTACGTGTCTTGGTTTTGCGAATAAAGTTTCCAACGGGATAAGAAACGTGCATCTCCCTCTTCAAAACGTTCGGCACGCTCTACCGGTATATTGAGTTCATTGGTCGTGTAGTTTGGCGAACCGTTTCCGCAACGGAAATAATAGTTCTCCACATACGAGTAATCGGTAGGTGTGGGTAGTCCGGTATAGTCTTCCGGATTCTCAATCGTGGAACGATGTTCATCGTAATAAGCGTTCCAGTCGTAAAGCTGGTCATTTTGTCCAAGAGCTAAGTTGGCATAGCTTAATGCTTCGCTGTAATTCTGCATCTGCAAATATACACGTGCCAGCAGGGCGTATGCGGCGCCCAGATTGGGATGAAGCACGGTCATCGATTGTTCGGGCAATCCACCGTCAATTGCTTCCTGCACTCCTTGGATGATGAAGTCGTATATAACCTGTATGGTCACTTGCTGCGAAGGAGCATTGATATTGGCACTTGTGATGAGGGGTACGCTCAGCTTTTCGCCGGCGGTTGCCGCATCATACGTATCGGCATAATAGTTTGCCAATACGAAATAACAAAGGGAACGGATAACTTTGGCATAAGCGATGACTTCGGCACGTTCGGCATCAGTGGCTTCGGTGGCAGAAGGCACGTTTTCTACAATCAGGTTGCACGAAGAGATAGCAGCATAAAGCTGATAATATGTACTTTCATCGGCATTGTTCAACAAGATACGATCAGCAGTCTCATCCCACATATAGTTAGCACGGGTCAGGGTGGGACTATTCAGGTTAGAGACCGTTACGTAATAGTCATTCAGCAAATAAAGGGCATTGCTGATGGAAGTCTGTCCGATAGCATACTCATCACGCAACAGAGCTTCATAATCGGCAAGAGTAGACGGAATTTTATTACCTTTTGGCACAATATCCAGATAATCGTTGCAGGAGCTGAAAACCAGCCCGCATACAAGCATATAGATGTAAATGACGTGTTTCATAAATCTGTAATCATTTTAGTTAAAAGTTCAGGTAAATACCACAGAGGTAATTCGGCTTGGCATAGCCACCCAGTAAGTATTTGGCATCATCACTTTTGGCTACGGTAAACGCGTTTTCCATACCTATCATGATGCGTGCGTTCTTCACATACAATTTGTCGCATACACTGCTTGGCAGACGATAAGTCAGCGAAAGGTTCTTCATCCTCCAATTGCTGGCATCAATAACGTTAACCGAAGAACGGGCGTACATATTATAGTAATTGTAATTGTAAAGAGTACTTTCCGAAGAGATATAACGTGGCACATCCGTATGTGCTTCGTCACCGGGTTGTTGCCAGCGGTCAGCAATGCGCTTGCTTACGGGACCCATACCGGAGAGATAAGCCACATTGGTATTGCGCATCTTATGTCCTCCCTCGAAAAGGAACTGTGCAGCCAATTCCCAGTTGCGCCAACGCAATGTAGTATTGATAGCACCACTGTAAACAGGTACTGTGGTTCCCAAATAAATGAGATCTTCTATTTCAGTCGGTTCCATATCAGTAAACAGGTTTCCCTCTGCATCATATACTTGCGGAGTACCGGTAGCGCTCAATCCCGCCCATTGATATCCATAAATGGCATTGTAAGGATTCCCCACACGCGGATAAGCAGAAGGATAATCAATAACCAAGTAAGAAACAGGTGCTTCTACGTTGACGTATGTCACTTTATTCTTGTTGTATCCCAATACGCCGCCGATGTCCCATGTCCAATCTCGCGTGCTGATAGCGGTGCCTGAAAGCGAAAGTTCGAATCCTTGGTTGGTCATCTTACCGTTGTTAATGGTATAGGTGCTATACCCCCAACCTTCGGTAGGCACACCGTTTGTATTGGCAAGCAAATCGGAACCTTTCTTATTGTAATATTCGATAGAACCGTTCAGACGGTTTTTCAAAAGAGAAAAATCAATACCGATATTGGTAGTGGTTGTTTTTTCCCAACGCAAATCAGGATTAGGGCGACTTTGTATGGTTCCGGAAATTCCGCCCACATGCATATTATTGTTATAATAAGCAGTCATATAAGGAGCCGAATCTTTGGCGATATTACCCCCGATACCATAACTGAAGCGTAATTTAAGCATGTTTATCCAATCAATATCGTGCATGAATTTCTCACGGTTGACATTCCACGCCGCACCGACTGACCAGATGGGACGCTTTTGATATTTCGAACCAGTTGCAAACAGATTTGTTTTATCCCAACGGATGCTGCCGGTCACGGTATATTTTCCGTCGTACGTATATGCCGCATTACCATAAAATGACACATAACGGTTGGTCAGTTCATTGATGTATGCTACATTCCCAGTTCCGAAACTGCCCCATCCCCAAATGCTTCCCATGGTACTGAGCGCAGCTTGGTCGATGAGTGAATACGTCAGCAGGTCGGGGTCGTAATTATATAAGGTACGGTTGTCGAAGTTATTCTTGTTCTCGCGCGTCTCGGTTCCGAAAAGTGCCGTTACCTCATGTATGCCGCCGAATGTCTTGTCGAAATCCAGCTGCTGGCGGAAGTTATAGGCATGGGTTACATTTCCCGAGGTAAAGAAGATATTGCCGTAAGGGATATTGAACGTAGCCGTACCATCACCGTTTGCCGAGGCGTATGTATTAATGGTATTACGCACATCATACGATTCCTTATTCTGGAGTTGTTCGGTCGTGTAGTTCGCATATTCATACTGAAACGAAGCCGTATATTTCAGCCAATCGGTGAACTTAAAACTCAGGCGAGCGAAAGTACGATTGCTGAAATTACGATGGTCTGTCAGATTCATTCCAGTTTCGTCCAATGGCGTAATATCGAGGTTATACAGCCCGTTGGAAACCAGCGTACTCATTTGTGATGCGTTGTAACGGTCTTCCTGCCGGTTGGTATACCGCGTACCGTCATCGTTCATCAATCCATCGTAAGGCATATACGTATATCCTGGCGAGAAAAGACTGTAACTTTGCGTTGTACCGCTTCCGTAATTGAGGTAAGTGCCTACCTCCAAGGTCAGCCATCGGGTAATTTGGGTCGAGTTCTGCAGGTTGATACCAATGGAGCGGTTATCCGAAAACTTGTCGCTCATCTGTTGTCCCTGATAGCTGACCGAAGCATTGAATGTGTTTCGTTCGCTTCCTTTACCGATGCTCAGGTTGTATTGTTGCGTAAAAGGATTGCGCATGCCGTAGCGTTCTATATCATCGTAATAACGATAACCGCGCGATGCCAGTGATGTCAGGCGCGCGTTCATATCGGCTTCGGACAGTGTTCCGGCATAATACCCTAACAGGGCGCGGATTCCTTGCGATGTGTAGGTATTGTCATCCAACAGGCTTTGCGCATAAGCAGAAGCCCCTTCTCCCTGCAAATTAGGATTCTGTGCTGCCCATTCTCTTTCCAGTCCTATCATAGTGGCAGCATCAGCAAGATACTTGTCGGCATAGGTAGAATAAGGCTGTACGGTAAGTGTGGCAGAGAATGAAATGTTGAGCTGGTCTTTCTTGGCACGCTTGGTAGTAATAACCACAACGCCGTTTGCCGCACGTGCTCCGTAAATGGAAGTGGCGGCTGCATCCTTCAGTACGGTAATACTTTCAATGTCTTCAGGATTCATGTCGGGCACGCTTTCTATCCAATTGCCGTAACCATCATTGGTAGTCTTCTCTACAGGGAAACCATCGATGACATACAAAGGAGTAGTCAGTCCGTTCATGGAAGTGACTCCACGGATTTGCCCGTCGCTGAATCCGGCCACCCGTCCTTCCAGCATCGAACTGATGTCCGGTATGCGTTGGGTTTCCAGCTGATCGGCATTTACTTTCGAGAAAGCTCCTGTTGCCCGCTCCTTCGAAATGGTCTGATAACCCGTCACTACCACTTCGTCCAGCAGTTCGGTAGCAGGCTGGAGGTGAATGGCATAATCAACTGCTGCCGTCAGGCGAACCCGCTGGGTTTCGTAGCCTACAAAGGAAACCTCGATTTCTTGTGTTGATTTGGGAAGTGTCAGACTGAAATGACCGTTCATGTCTGTGATGATGCCGGCAATGGAATTGCCTTCTGCCTCAACTACCTGTTTAACGTATGCCGCAGGAAGCGGTTCGTTATTTTCATCGGTCACGATACCGTGAATGGTACGGTTATACGCACCTTGTGCCATTCCTTCAAGAGTGAGCAGCCAAATAGCTGCCAAAGTCAGGAAGAAACGGTAGCGATAAAATGTCGTTCGTCTCATACTTTCTTGTATTGTTTAAAGGTGTTTCATTCGCTAAAATTGTTGCAATATTACAAAATTGTTTTAATATATGAAAGCAAATCCTGAAAATATTGTAACGGAATGCCACTAGAGCATCTAGAATACGTCAACCGGATATTTCTTGAATCTCCCTTTAAACATTACCAACCATCCAGTGGTTCGGCATGAAACGAATATTTCCCACTATTTCCGATAAAGAGCATGAATCAGGGAAAGCACCCATAACAATATGCCGAGTTTGTAATGCCACAATCCTATGGAAGAGCCTGGTCCTTCCATATAAGCTACCAGCAAGATGCCCGTAACTGCCACAATCAAAAAGGCTATGGACAGGAAAAAGGTTATCAGGCGTTTGCACGTAACTCTTTTTGAAACAAGAGTTTTATACCAATGCTTATGCCGCCTCACATGAGCCATTACCGATAAAAGCCAGATGAAAGATGCCACCACATGGGCTACTCCCCAATTGTGCCACGTTTCATGACTGGTACCATGCCCGGCAATGTGCAGCCCGATGCCCGTAACGGCAGATGCCACGAATGCTAATGGCAACAACCGCTCTATGCGGAATGCCATCCCCATATTCATCGTACAAGAAACCGATGCATCCGGTTTGAAGAAAACACCTTGAGGACAGGTCTTTATACATTTATTACATCCGATACAGGCGTCTGCGTTTTCGAATATCACATGCCTGTGTCCTAAGAAACCGGTTTTACCGATTACTTTCTTCGGGCACTTTTCTACACATTTCCAGCACGCCATGCAGCGGCGCGGATTCATTGCGACATAAGCAGTTGTTGTTCTTTTCATTGCCATTCTTTTTTTGCTACAAAATTAAGGGACGCAACCTGAAAAGGACATGGACGGAACAAGGCAATGCTTGGACTATTCAAGGTTCTTTTGCCGGAATGTAGTAGGGCTTATGCCTGTTGTTTGTGTAAATATCCGTGTGAAATATGCATAATCATCTATACCGAGGCGGTCAGAGACTTCCTTTACGGCAAGGCCGGTATAGACAAGCAAACGCTTGGCTTGCAATATCAGCTCATTCCTTATATATAAGGTGACACTCATTCCTGTGACTTCCTTGACTACCTCATTCAGGTAAACAGGCGAAATGTGCAGCAGCGAAGCATAATACGACGGAGAACGGTTGACGGCAAGACGTTCGGCAAGAAGATGGATAAATGATAAGACGATTTCGATATGCCTGCGGCTGTGTCTTTCCTGTTGCAAACCGGCTTCTCTTACCGATTCGGCAACAATGCCAATATAAGTTTCTGCCAGTTTTCTTACCGTAGCCTTTACCAGCTCGTCCGTAATACTGTTTATCCGGTTCGCAAGCATAGAAATGATTTGTCTCAACTCGTCCAGCCTTTCCCCTTCAATTTTTAATGACGGTGTTGCAGCATACAATAGGAACTTGTCGAAAATGCACTTCTCGCCATGACCGATAAAACTGCTGTCGGCAAAAAGCAGCCAGCCTTCTATTTCTTTTGAGCTTACAAAACGATGCACTTGCCCTGGCCGAATAATAAACACATCTCCATGAGATACACAGATTTCATTAAAATCTATGATGCCGCATCCTGTTCCCTTCTCAACCAAGCCTATGACATAATAGTCATCTTGATGGGCATACGTCATGGGCGCTTCTCCATCTTGCGAGGAAACCATCTTGCGAAGGCGTATTCCGAAGTCGGACAGCATAAAGGCTTTATGTTGTGGAAGCGGTTGCGGCATATTCTTTATTTACATTTCCGACAAAGATAGTGTTTTTATTTTGAAACTTTTTGAGTCATCCCCAATCAACACACGATAAGTTCCTATGTTTGTAATGTGCTAGCAAAATAGCATAAAGCCAAGAGAATTATTAAATTTGTAAATGAAAGAAATAACTTAATAAAACCTATGACTTTATGCGTAAACAAAGTAACACATTAAATTTTGAAGGACAAAATATTTACGTAGGAATTGATGTGCATTTGAAGAGTTGGACAGTAAGTATCCTGAGCGGGCATCTCCACCACAAGACATTCGTTCAGCCCCCGAGTCCGGAAGCCCTGTCCTCTTATCTTCATTCTCATTTTCCCAACGGAAACTATCTGTCAGCCTATGAAGCCGGTTTCAGTGGCTTCTGGGCACATTATAAACTGGTTGCAATGGGAATACAGAATATAGTGGTTAATCCGGCAGATGTCTCCACCAGCCAGAAGGAACGTCTTCAGAAGACGGATGCGGTGGACAGCAGGAAAATAGCCAGGTCTCTGCGTAGCAATGAGCTGACCGCCATCCATGTCCCTTGCAGGGAGACGTTGGAGGTCCGTACCCTTTTGCGCAGCCGTGACGCCCTTGTCCGTGACCTGGCAAGAATGAAACAGCGCATCAAGGCATTCCTGTATTATTATGGGATTGACTATCCTGAAGAATTCAGGCACAGCGGCACCCACTGGTCACGCGCCTTCATGAACTGGCTGCGTAACGGCATCCACATGGATACGGAGGAAGGGAGTGCGGGCCTTTCCCTTTTGCTGGATTCCGTAGAGTCACAGCGCAGGCTTCTTCTGGAAGCGACACGAAAACTGAGGGCGCTTTCCCGTTCAGACAGATATGCCACCGACTACGGACTGCTGCGTTCCGTCCCGGGCATAGGCATGATAACGGCTTTGGCTTTCCTTGCCGAACTGGAAGACATACGGCGTTTCGCCAATTCGGACAGGCTTGCGGGGTATATCGGCCTTGTCCCCACTTCCCACTCCACGGGTGAGAAAGACAATAAGGGGGAGATGACCTTCCGGGGACAAATGCAGTTAAGAAGCAAACTGATAGAATGCGCATGGTTCGCAGCCCTGCTTGACCCGGCCTTGAACATGGCTTTTTCAAAGCTGACCCGGCGGATGGAGCCCAACAAGGCCATTGTGCGGATAGCCCGAAAGCTGCTGAACCGGATCTTTTATGTCTTGAAATATAAAAGGAGATATAAGAATGAGACAGTTGAATGACACGATGGACAACAACTATATGAATGACCGCTGACAGTTTCTTGCAGCCATCAGGTCTGCTTTCTTAAGAATGCGGCATTTTACTTTAATAGGACTGAAAAGGAACATGTGACCGGGAACTTCCCGGTTCACTGATAGAAGGTTGTCCATATAATAAGTTCCGGCAAGGAAAACGGCAGGTTTTCTTAGCCATGCAGCGATATCCGTAACACAAAGGGACAGGACCGATGTCCCATCCCTCAACAATGTTACGGCGTAACGCAGGGAGTCTATTGCTGGCAAGTTGCTCCTCAGCAGAGCTTGCATCCTCTTCAACTCCTTGATTACAAGGCTAATGAAAACCTTTAATAAAATAAAAAAATTCTCTGGATATTTGGATTACAACATAGAAGGAAGCTGTTTTGAATTTCTCCAAAAAGTTTTTCTTGGCTTGATGTATCCGTTTTC
>URCM01000022.1 GCA_900546355.1 uncultured Bacteroides sp. | reverse complement strand
TGCCTCAAAAACTCATCCCAAATCATCACACGATAAATTCAAAACAGCTTCTAAACCGGTTCATGGAAAGGTCGGACACAAACAACGTTCCCTTTTCGGGCAAAAAGTAAAGATTGTGGAGGGAATCCTCGTAAATCACCCTGATTTTTTCCTCATGGATGAATCCCTCGGGAAAGACATCTGCCTTGATAGAACTTTTCCCGCCTATTGTCACCTTACACGGGCAGGAAGCAGTATAATGCCAACCATCCGCATCCTTGACCAGCAAAACATCAGCGGATTCTTCTGACTGGATACACACATCTCCGGTTTCCAAGAATGTACCTCCGCCCATGAATGCCATTGTCACTTCACCTGCTTTCTCCCGGCCTAACGCATACGATGCACAGGCAGATAATGTTTCGACCTGACAATGTGCTTCCGCCTGGTCTGACGAAAGAATCCGGTCGATAGCCCCATCCGTCTGTTCCACCCTGATGCCTGCATGACTTCCTACCTTATCGGCGGAAACCTGCGGAAACGATACGGACTTGATGAGGGAAGGAGCACGCTGGGCTGTATGCGGTTCGAATACCGATACGAAAGGACGGTTCCACGCCTCTCCGCGCTGGCGTGCCACAAAGGTCAACGTAGGCTGGTCGGCTATCACGTAAGGCATCCGCTTGATACGGCTCAAGCCTTCGGTCATCGGACTAAGGGCAGAGAACACCTTGCGATCCGGCTCGCCTTTCATCCACATCGACATCGTGATGTGGTCGCTATCGGGCATCTGAATCGTGAAGTCCGCCTTGATGTCCTTGGAGGTTTCCGCACCGCGCTGGCCATATATATTGAGGCAAAACCTCCACGGCTTTCGGAATGACCGGTATCTGGCGGGTCAGGTCGATATTCAAATTGCGGTCGAAAAGGTTGGCAAACGATACGTAATCGCCCACCACATTCATGCTATAGCCCGGACATTCCGCCCAAATACCCGTATCGGAATCAAAACCATAATCCGCCAAGTGCTTTAGCGACCATTGGCGGAGGGAAGATTGATTTACCACATAGTCAATGTAATATTCCCTGCCCTTCCGGTCGGGATAAACAGTATTGTCCTCCAGTATCATCGCCACGTTCATGATGAACCGTGCCTGAATCAGGTTCCAATTATTGTGAGGCACACCGTTGGCAATGATATTCTCTATCCATTTCTTGAACGCCTCAGCATAGATTTCCATCTTTTCGGGACGGGACTGTTTCAGGTAATCATAAAGGAAATCATAAAGGGGAACCAGCTCATTCAGAATGTCTTCGTGGATAACCTCAAACGAAGTCATACCCACCAATGTCTGCTGATGCCCGTTGTTCAAGTCAACCGGCACATTGCGGTAATAAATTCCGGTCATATACGTGTCGAATACCGATGCCGCCATGCGGGCGTATTTCTCCTCACCGGTCAGCCACCACAAGAAAGCGCCATCGCGTGCATAACCCATAATCTCACGGTTGATGCTCTCTATCATGCGCCCCGTCTTGCCGATGCTTACCCATTCGTAAGGATTGCCTTCCAAGGTTGAATTTGCCAGATACATTCCTTTCGGGTCTTCCTGACAGGGCTGTAATTCTTCCAGTTTCGGACGGCGGTAATTGGTAGCATGGCTCCGCGAACCGGTAAACATCACCGTGGGAGCAGGCGCACGATTGCCCCCGGCATGGTCGTACGTTTCTCCTTTTATATATACATCCGTAGCATGCGTATTCCAATACATCCGCAAACGCGACGAAAGCCAATCCTCGCCCAGGTCGGCATAACGGCTGGTGCGTTGTTCCAGTCGTTCGAACACATCTTGTGCCCATGCTTCTTCCTTGATTAATTGCAAAGTTTCTTGCTTGCTATCGGCATTTGTCAAATATCGGGGATGCCCTTGCGGCAAATCTTCCATCTGTCCCATTGCAGACAAGCATATACTCGCCCACAAAAGAACACTACACAAAAATCTCACTTTCATAATTGCATTCATCTTGTTTTTACCCTAAATTACGAACCAAATACGGAATATACTCAATGAATGCGTCATTATTTTTCGGAACTATCTTCATTTACCGCCCAAACACCGCCTCCACTCCGACTCTTCGGACATCGGCTCCCATTGGCGGATTCTGCTTATAGACACCTATTTGCACTTCGGTCAAAGCAGGGAAATCGTGAAGGAGCCTTCGGGCGATGCGGTAAGCCACATGCTCCAATAACTTGGAAGGAATATTCATTTCCGTCTTTACGCGCTCGAACACTTCTGCATAATTAAGCGTGCCTTCCAGTTCGTCCGTCTCCGCGGCATACGAGAAATCAGTAACAAGGCACAAGTCTACGGTAAATTCCGCACCGACTTCCGTCTCTTGAGGCAAAACGCCATGGCGGGCATAAAATGTCAGCCCTTCCAAACGGATATACATCGCTTCTGATTTCATAAGCTCAAATCTGCGGATGAACCACACAGAACGTACCCGACGCTTTACTTACCAACTTCCCGTCGCAATAAATCTCGCACTCGGCAAACTGGAGATTAAACCCCGGCTTGATTACCGTACCGATGCCCAACAATTCATCTCCCCATGCCGCACGCAGGTAGGAGGTCTTCAGTTCGGCGGTCAGCACATCACGGTCTATCGAAGTCATCGTATAAGCCGCGAAGCCTGCCACTGTATCGGCAAACGCAGCCAGCACTCCTCCATGCACCACACCGCTATATTGACGCTGTTCGGGCTTCAGAGGCATACGCGCCACCACCCTTCCGTCTTCTATCTCCACAAAATCAATTTCCAAGTGATTGACATACGCATTCTTCTTTACCCGGTCCAATAAATGTTGTCGTACTGTTTCTTCCATAAAAATATATGATATTTAGTTAATAGTTAACAATGAATAGTGAATAACGGAAAAACTGTCGTTATTCACTATTCACTGTTAACTGAAAGTGTGCTTATCCGCAACGCGAAGAACCGCAGGTCTTGCATATCAGGCAGCCTTCCTGGTAAACCAAAGTCTCATTGCCGCAATTCGGACACTTCACGCCTTTGGCTTCGGTACCATCCGTTACATATTTCTTCAATGCACGCGACACACCATTCTTCCACGTATTGATGTTCTCGCTATCCAACTGAAGCGAATTGACCAGTTTGATCACCTGCTCGATCGGCATCCGGTAACGCAGCACGCCGGATATCAGTTTCGCATAATTCCAGTATTCCTTATTGAAACGCTCGGACAAGCCCTCTACCGTCATCTTATACCCGCGTTTGTTCTCGAACTGGAAGTCGTAACGCTTCACGCCGTTTTCGTCATAGTTCTTGATGATACGCCCGCGGGTCACCGACTTCGGAAGCACAATACCTTCATCGTCATCCTGCAGACCGGTAAAAATTTCATACGGATAGCCGTCGAGCAAACCTACAAACGCCACCCACTTGTCTTTGTTGTTCTGGAAACGCACGACATCGGCTTCCAATACGCGCGGACGGACTTCTACCACCTGAGGCGGTTTGCAATGGCATTCCTCCTCTTTCTTGTCGTCTTTCTTCTTTGCAGAGAGCAGTACGCCGGCACGCGAACCGTCGCGGTACACCGTACATCCCTTGCACCCCGAACGCCATGCCTCTACGTACAGGCGGTTCACCAAATCCTCGTCCACATTGTTCGGCAAGTTAATGGTTACGCTAATCGAATGGTCTACCCATTTTTGAATGCGCCCCTGCATCTTGACCTTCATCAGCCAGTCCACGTCATTCGAAGTCGCTTTATAATAAGGAGATTTCTCTACCAATTCGTCTATTTCTTCCTGCGTATAGTGCTCGTCAGGGTCGTAACCGTTTACTTTCATCCAAGTCAGGAACTTATGATGGAATACCAAGTACTCTTCGAAAGCGTCTCCCGTCTCGTCCACAAAGTCGATACGCACGTTCTCATCATTCGGGTTCACCTTACGGCGACGTTTGTAAACCGGCATGAATACCGGCTCAATGCCCGATGTGGTCTGCGTCATCAGACTGGTCGTTCCCGTCGGAGCAATGGTCAGGCAGGCGATATTGCGGCGTCCGTACTTCTTCATTTCCTCGTAAAGTCCCGGGTCGGCTTCACGGATGCGGTTCACGAATGGATTGTTCTTCTCACGCTCCGTATCATAGATTTCGAACGCGCCACGTTCCTTCGCCATAGCGACCGAAGAACGGTAAGCTTCCAATGCGATGGTTTTCTGCACCTGCTCGGCAAATTCTGTGGCTTCTTCCGTCCCGTAACGCAACCCCATTGCTGCCAACATATCACCTTCGGCGGTAATACCCACCCCTGTACGGCGTCCCATACCCGACTTACGGTAAATTTTTTCCCACAAATGGCGTTCCGTTCCTTTCACCTCCTCATTTTCAGGGTCAGAGTCAATCTTCTCCGTGATTTTCTCAATCTTCTCCAGTTCGAGGTCGATAATGTCGTCCATAATCCGCTGGGCAAGTCCGACATGTTTCTTGAACAAGTCGAAGTCGAAATACGCTTCGGGAGTGAACGGATTGACCACATACGAATACAAGTTGATAGCAAGCAAGCGGCACGAATCGTAAGGACACAAAGGAATCTCGCCACACGGATTCGTAGACACCGTGCGGAAACCCAAATCAGCGTAACAATCAGGTACCGACTCACGGATAATCGTATCCCAGAACAGCACACCCGGTTCAGCCGACTTCCATGCATTGTGCACAATCTTCTTCCACAATGCCGAAGCATCGATTTCCTTCTTCACCTTCGGGTTCTCCGAGTCAATCGGGAATTGCTGTGTATAAGGACGGGTCTCCACAGCTGCCCGCATGAAGTCATCATCTATCTTCACCGACACATTGGCTCCCGTCACCTTTCCTTCCGTCATCTTGGCATCAATGAATGCCTCCGAATCGGGATGTTTGATAGAAACCGTCATCATTAACGCCCCACGTCGCCCGTCTTGAGCCACCTCGCGGGTAGAATTGGAATAACGTTCCATAAACGGAACCAAACCCGTAGATGTCAAAGCCGAGTTCTTCACCGGCGAACCTTTCGGACGGATGTGAGACAAGTCGTGCCCCACTCCGCCCCGACGTTTCATCAGCTGCACCTGTTCTTCATCGATGCGGATAATGGCTCCGTACGAATCGGCGGCTCCATCCAGCCCGATTACAAAGCAGTTGGACAATGACGCAATCTGATAATTGTTTCCGATACCTGTCATAGGGCTTCCCTGCGGAATGATGTACTTGAAATGGTCGAACAAGCCGAACAACTCCTGCGCGCTCAATCCGTTCGGATACTTAGCCTCGATGCGTGCCACTTCATTCGCGATACGCCAATGCATATCTTCAGGAGATTTCTCATAAATATTGCCGAAAGAATCCTTCACGGCATACTTGTTCACCCACACCCGGGCAGCAAGCTCGTCTCCCTTGAAATAATCCAACGAGGCATTGTATGCTTCGTCATAACTGTACGTTTGATTTTCCACAATTAATGAATATTTTTTGATTAAATCTGTCGTTGTTCATAAAGGCGGTACAAAGCTAAAGATGTTTTTCCAATCTACAAAACAAAAAATACAGTTTTTCAAAACAAAATCGCAATATATTGGTTATCAAAATATTGATAATATGCAAGCTTTACAAAAATTTTCTTTTTTGAAAACTATGCTTTTAACATGGCTTAGAATCTGTTTTAAAATTTTCCATCCGGGATATGTGCCCCGGCGTTCATTCACGGCAAAAAGACGCCAGCGGTTTCGCTTTTTTATATTATCTTTGCCGGAACCAAACAAAAACAAAACAATCATGGATTCTATCAAAAACAGACGTACGATACGCAAGTACAAACAGGACGACGTGCCCGCCAATTTGCTGAACGGATTGCTGGAAGAAGCTTTCCGCGCACCCACCATGGGAAACATGCAACTGTATAGTGTCATTATCACCCGCGACAAAGCCATGAAGGAGCGCTTGGCTCCCGCCCATTTCCACCAGCCCATGTTGATGGAAGCACCGGTAGTGCTGACTTTCTGCGCCGACTTCAACCGCTTCGTCAAATGGTGCCGCCAGCGCAAGGCAGAGCCGGGATACGACAACCTGCTCTCCTTCATGAACGCCAGCATCGACACCATCATGCTGACACAGAACTTCTGCACGCTTGCCGAAGCCGCCGGACTGGGCACCTGCTTCCTAGGCACCACGATTTATAATCCCGACCAAATCATTGAGGTGCTGAACCTGCCTGAATTAGTCATCCCGCTGGCGACCATCACCGTGGGCTATCCCGATGAATACCCACCGCAGACCGACCGCCTACCCCTGGAAGGCATCATCCACGAGGAACAATATCATGACTATTCGCCCGCAGACATCGACCGCATCTATGCTTACAAGGAATCACTTCCAGAAAACAAGCATTTCGTGGAAATCAACCATACGGAAACACTTGCGCAGATATTCACCGATATCCGCTACACAAAGGAAGGAAACGAAACCATGTCAGAAGTACTGAAAAAAACCCTCCGCAAGCAAAAATTCGATTGAAAAACTGTTTTGCATACAGCATGAAGAATCCACCCTGCCAGGATGAAGGATTCTTCATGCCGGGATTCTTCATTCGGAAAGTTTCTCCTTGATGCGTTCCAGCAAGATGATACACCCTTGCATCTTGGGATTCTCGTAACACTGTTCCGCCTGCCAGCACAAACGTTTCACCGTCTCTTTCAGGTTGGGAATGTAAGTCGCCTTGTCCAGATGCATTTCTTCGGGCATTTCTTCACCTTCAAACCACTCCTCCAACTGGCGGAGTTCTTCCAACGTATACAAATGTCTGTCATATTTCATATCGTGTCTCCTTTATATTAATAAAAATCAGAACGGATAACCCACCGCAAAATGGAAAGCAAAATCGCGGCTGAAATCGGGGGATATAATCGGATAGCGGTCTTTACCCTCGTACATCGGATTGACGGCCTTCATCCCCCCGTCGAAACGCAGAATCAGGAAGTCCAGGTCGAAACGGATACCCAACCCGTACGAAACCGCCAGCTGCTTGTAAAAGCGCCCGAACTTGAACACGCCTTCGGTCTGCGTGCCTTGCGCACGGATATTCCACACATTGCCGGCATCGATAAAGGCAGCCCCGTTCAGCTTCCAGAACAAGAACGTACGGTACTCGATGTTGAGATCCAGCTTGATATCGCCCGTATGATTGACATAGTCAATGGTGTTCCCGTCGCCCCGGTATGAGCCGGGTCCCAAGGAACGCACCCTCCATCCGCGCACACTGTTCGCTCCTCCCGAAAAATAAAGTTTTTCAAAAGGCAGGCTCTTCGAGTTGCCATACGGACAAGCAATACCCAGCCCCGCATGAAGCACCAGCGAATTGCGGTCGTCTATCACAAAGTTCTTCGCCACATCGATGTCCATCTTCACGTATTGCGCAAAGTCGATGTTCGCCAGCTGGTAAGCACCGCTATGTTTGGGCTTTTCATGCATCAGGCGAGAAAGCCCGTAAAGCAGGTTACCCGACTCTTCGATATTGAAACGGATGGAATAAGAATTGTGCCGGGCGGCGTTCATCGCGTTTCCTCCTGCACTGTTGTATGTATACGTATAGCCCAGCCGGACGATAAAGAGGTCTTCGTAGCTATGGCGCAGCAAGGGGTTGATCTGGTCCATCCGGTCGAGATATTCATGAAAGGTGCCCGAAATGTATGGCATATAGACATAGTTGATGTCGAGCAAGTCAAAGCGATGGGTAGCCTTTCCCCTGCGCGACCAGCGGTAACTCCAGGCGGCGGAAGCTACCGTACGCTCGAATTCCGGACGGATTTGCCAATTGTATTTCACGCTGACCTCCGAAGTAGCCCGGATGCGCCGCTTGAAATCGGATGACAAGAAGGGAAACATAAACTCGGGGAAGTTGATGCTGCTCTCTATACCGTACTCCATGTAATGACTGTTGGCATACCCTTCCATTCCGCTTACCGCTTCGTATGCCCCGCGCAATTGCAAGGTGAACGTCTCCGACCCCTTAAACAAGTTACGATGCGTATACGACACCGAAGCAGCTGCTCCCAAATCGCCCGCCGAATTGGTGCCCTCTATCTCGAACGAAAGCGATTTGTTCTTGTTCTTCGACAAAAACACATACGCATCCAGCTGGGCGGAATCGCCGGGATGCCCTACCTCGTCGAAACGGATATTCGAATACTTCAGGATAGACAGCCTTCCTAACGCTGAATAGGTATTTTGCACATCTCTGCCCCGGTACAACCGGCCTGGAAGCAGGCGATTGTAATCGGTCACAACGTGTGGACGTAGGAAAAGCCGATCCTTATAATACAGGTTCACCCCGCCGGAACGAAGTGAGTCGAGACCCCGCAAGGCATCTTCGGACAATTCGGCGAAATCCGCCCCCAATACATAGTTCACCTTGCGAAGCATATATTGGCGGTGCGGGCGCGGCGTATCGTCCTTGGTGCGCTGGTAAGGCAACAACTTCAAGGTCAAACCCACCCGGTACGTATTCATCATGGTGTCTGCCTGATACGTGATAAAGTCTTTGTTAAACCGGTAATACCCTTGGTTTTGCAGGTACTGGGTGATGCGCTGCCGTTCCCCGTCGAGTACATTCACATCAAAACGCATCCCTTCGTGCAAGGTAGAACGGGTGGAATCCTGAGCCAGATAGCCCGCTATGCGCGTGTCGGATATATCGTACGTCAAACGGTCTACGATATAAGGTTCGCCGGAACGGATGGAATAATACACTTTCATGTGATTGCCCGATGGCTCTTCGTGCATATCAACCACCGCTCCCATGTATCCCATGTTCTGCACCGCTTTCTCCATCTCTTCCCTTGTCTCGGCCGCAGCCTCGCGGTCGTATATCACTGGTGCCTCGCCTATCTTGCGCCAGAAACGGTTGATCCATTTGGTAGAATCCAACCCCGACGCACCATAAATATACATAGGAAGCTTGATCAAGCTAAACCACTTGGCGTTAGGAGTCTGGCGGACATACAGGTTCATCTGCGAGGGTTTAATCTCCTTATTGTCCGACTCTATCTTCACATTGTCCAGCAGATAGCCGCCCTCCGGTATGAACTTACTTACCGAACAACTATCCAGCAGCACAACGACAAGCGTCCAAAAGCAGGTAATGACAAACGTTTTTTTCATATCAGAGCCAGGAGAAATGGAATTTTAGTTGCAAAGATAGGGAATAATTGAAAATATCTTCTTAGCTTTGCCCGCAAATATTAGTCATTTTATAGGAAATATATGCTCAGCAAAGCCAAAATAAAATACATCCGTTCGTTAGAACTGAAAAAAAACCGGAAAGAAGAACAGGCTTTCATCGCCGAAGGCCCCAAGCTGGTAGGCGACCTGTCGGAACATTTCACGTGCAGGCTACTGGTCTGCACCGAAGAATGGCGGGCACGAAACCCGCAAGCCCATGCTGCCGAAATCCTGACGGTCAATGCGGAAGAACTGGCACGGGCCAGCCTGCAGAAAAGCCCGCAAGAAGTATTGGCTATATTCGAACAGCCACAGTATGAAACAAACGAAGATATAGCCGCCCGCTCCTTGTGTCTGGCACTGGACGACGTGCAAGATCCCGGCAACGTGGGAACCATTGCGCGCGTGGCCGACTGGTTCGGCATCGAACACATTTTCTGCTCAAAAGGTACCGCCGACATCTATAACCCCAAAACCGTGCAAGCCACAATGGGCGCCATAGCAAGGGTAAAATTCCATTATTGCGATTTGGCGGAAACCATCCGCCGGCAAGCCATGAAAGGCATACCGGTATTCGGCACTTTCCTCAACGGAAAGAACCTCTACGAAGAAACATTGGCACCAAACGGCATCCTCATCATGGGAAATGAAGGAAACGGCATCAGCCCGTCCATCGCCAGCCAAGTGACACACCGCCTGTTCATACCCAATTATCCGCAAGGAAGACCCACCAGCGAATCACTGAATGTGGCCATCGCCGCTTCCATCGTATGTGCCGAGTTCAGAAGAAGAGGATAACAATAAGAGGAATGCGAAACACTGTAACAAACAGATGTTATGCATTCCTCTTTTCGTGATTCCGGAGCGATTCGAACGCTCGACCCACGCCTTAGAAGGGCGTTGCTCTATCCAGCTGAGCTACGGAACCCCGTTTTCTTTATTGCGAGTGCAAAGGTATGACATTTTTTCGATATACACAACCTTTTGCAAAAGAAATATCCCAAAAATCTGCCTCACGCTTGATGCAGAGTTGCTTCTATCTCCTCTACTTCGCTCTTGAACGCCTTGTCTACTTCTACTTGGTCTTTGATAATCTTACAAGCATGAAGTACGGTAGCGTGGTCTTTATTGCCAATCAATTGCCCGATTTTGCCCGAAGACACATCGGTATGTTTCTTTGCCAGATACATCGCAATCTGACGTACCTGCACCACTTCCCGCTTGCGTGTCTTGGTATGGATAGCGGAAGTATCTATCTGGTAGTGCCTGCATACCTTCTCAATGATGTCGTTGACCGTAACCGGTTTCACTTCAGCACAACGCACCGCCTTCTGTACGATATGCTGAGCCAATTCGAGATTGATTTCACGCTTCAACTGGATGGAATATACCAGCAATGAATTTACGATTCCCTCCAGTTCGCGCACGCTTTCGTTCACGTTTTCGGCAATGTAGCAAATCACAGCTTCCGGTATGGTCAAACCGTCACGTCGGATTTTACTGCGCAAAATATTCTTACGAAGCTCGATGTCCGGTTTCTCCAGTTCGGCTATCAGTCCCCACTTGAAACGGGTGAGCAAACGGTCTTCCATTCCCTGCAACATCACCGGAGCACGGTCGGAACTCAAGATAAGCTGCTTTCCGTTCTGATGCAGATGGTTGAAGATATGGAAGAAGGTATTCTGCGTCTTGGTCATCCCGGCAAACTCCTGGATATCATCAATAATCAGCACGTCAATCGTCTGATAGAAACTGATGAAATCATTGAAATGGTTCGTGCGCACCGAGTCGGTATACTGCACCTGAAACAAATGCGCCGACACATACAACACCCGCTTTTCGGGATACAGCTCTTTGATGCGTGTCCCTATCGCATTGATAAGATGGGTTTTTCCCACTCCGGAAGGACCATATAAAAACAACGGATTGAAGGTACGCGCCGGATTTTGGGCTACAGTCTCCGCCACCGTACGTGAAAATTCATTGCTTGTACCCTTGATGAAGTTCTCGAAATTATAGTTCGGGTTCAGGTGCGGATCCAAATCCTGTACCACAGGAGCCTGCAACAACGTAGGAGCCTTATTACCATTATGTATAGGCTTCTGAGGGGGCAAAGCAGCCGATCGCTCCGTCCCTTTCATGTCAATGGCTATGTGATTCGTCTTGTCGGCAAGAATGGAATACATCAACTCCGTGCCTTCACCTATTTCTTTATAAATAGCGGCACGCAAGAGATCCACGTACTTTTCTTCCAGGTATTCATAGAAGAAAGGACTTGGAACTCCGATAGTCAAAGCCTTCCCCTCGTATTTGACAGGCACGATGGGTTCAAACCAAGTAGTAAAGGCTGTCGTATTAACGTTGTCGCGGATAAAGTCGAGGCAACGTTGCCACAATACAATAGCCTGATTGTTCTCAATCATATTTGTTCTTTCTATTTTTAAGCAATACTTCCACGAAGCAAAGTTCGGAATCTATTTCTATAAAAACAAATGCCGTTTTGCTTGCTTTTTATCCGCTTTTTATAATGTACTGGTTTTCAACCGCTTGTTTTTAGCATATTCGTAACATCTGTTTCAGCGGATTTGCAGATTTGCAAGCGTTTGTCTTTCAATGCATTATTTCAAGCATCAACGGCACACACAAAGACTAACCCCTATCCATTCACTTCTTGAATATCAAAGGATTAGTCTCTAATGCAAAGCGTCTTCCAACGCTCTTATTATTTAGACAATTTCTATATAACGGCTTTTATTTGTCTTTTTTGCCAAACAACGAGAAGTGTACATAACGCTTCGGATGTGCCTTCAAGTCTTCCAGCAAACTTGCCGCATTGGCCGAAGTGGCGTTCAGATTCTGATACAACGAAGAGTCGTTCATCAGCAGTCCGAGCGTATTGTCTTTCCGGTTCAGTTTATCAGTAAGCAGCCGTACATTGGCCAATGTAGAGTCTACTTTCGCAATCGTCGACGCATAGTCTACATCCTTCAGGTTATCGCTGACCGTCCGCAAATTGGCGGTAATCACATTGACATTCTCGGTCAGTTGAGGAACATCGGTACTCATCAGCTTGTTCAATTGCCGGCTGGTTTCGTTCAAAGAAGAAGTCAGTTGTTCAGCGTTATGCAAGGTTTGAGCCAATGCAGGGTCGGCCAACAACTTGTTCAAAGAAGCCAGAATCGAATCCATCTTCGGCATCATCTGTTGCAATTTGGGAAGCAAATCCTTTTCGGCCGCCCCCATGATACCGTTGTTCGCCGAACCGGGGATGGTATCTCCCTCCTTATAATATTGGGTGCTTTGCAAGTCGAGCAACAAATTCATCTTGACCGTACCCAGCATTTCGGTCACCAGCTCCGCGCGGCTGCCTTGAGGAATCTTCATCTCCTGATCCATCTCTATGCCTACCAACACGTGACCGGGTTTCTCATAATTATACCGGATATCCCGCACAATACCGACTTTAAAGCCATTGGCGAACACGGGACTCGACTCGGGAAGCCCGTTCACATTTTCAAACTCTACCAAATAATAACTTTCAGGCTTAAACATATTTATGCCTTTCAAATACTTAATGCCGCAAAACAGGATAACCAAAGCCACTATGCCTGCCAACCCTATCTTAAATTCTTTTCTCATATACTTGCCTATTCGTTTTAATTATCTATTCCGTTTAAACTCTCGTATAGCCTGATTGATGTTCATCTTCTCGCCGTTCTTGAAAGCGATGATGAAGGCATCCTTAAACTTGGCGTCCACCTTCGAACGTTTCAGGCGAAGAATCCGGTTGTAATCCGTCGTTTCGCCATAGGTATATTTATAGATGCCGTTTTCTTTATAACGACCGACAGGTGCCAGTCCTTTGAACAGGCGGCTCTTCGACGGGAGCACCCGGTCGGAAGTCAGTATCTGTATCTTAAAGACTGGTTTTTCGCTTGCCTGTCCTGCAGAAACCGTTCCTGCACCCGATGCAGACAAAGCGGTTTGCTTTTCTTCCTGTTCCGGAAGGACGGGCACGTTTTTTGCCGCAACCGGAGCCAACGTACCGCCATGTCCCTGTTTATAAGTGAGGAATGCCTGGTAGATGCTTTTGGCCAAAGCCGAACTCCCCCGCTCGGAGAGCAAGTACTGCTCTTCGGCAGCATTGGTGATATACCCCAGTTCAATCAATACACTGGGCATCGTTGTCTCACGAAGCACCAAGAATCCGGCCTGATGCACACCTTTATCTATACGGCGCGCACTGGTCTTGAACTGTTTTTGCACCTGCTGAGCAAAATCAATGCTCTGCGCCATGTATTTGTCTTGTAAAAACTCGAAAATGATATAACTTTCCGAAGAATTCGGATTAAAGCCTGCATAGCGTTGCTGATAATCGTCTTCTATCAGGATAACGGAGTTTTCTTTCTTCGCCACTTCCAGGTTTTCCTCCGTCCGATGAAGTCCCAGCGTATATGTTTCCGTGCCGCTCACCCGGCTGTTACGGGATGCCAACGAGTTCGTATGAATAGAGATAAACAGGTCTGCCTTGGCCGCATTGGCAATTTCGGCACGCCGGTGCAAGGCCACGAAAGTATCTTTCTTACGGGTATAGACCACTTTCGTATCGCCACAGTTGTCTTCTATCAGCTTCCCCAACTTCAAAGCGACACTCAGGTTTATAGTCTTTTCACGTCCTCGTTTTCCCACCGCTCCCGGGTCATGGCCACCATGACCGGCATCGATGACGACCGTAAAAGACTTGTCTTGAGCTCCCCAAGCCATCGCGGGCGTCAGGAAAGGAACAAAGAGACAAACGATATGCAGTATGTAAAGTATACTCTTTTCCATGTTTTCACTTCGTTGCAAAGGTAATAGTTTTTTGCCGTATCTGCCGCATCAGGGAAAAGATTTCTGCAAATTAAGGGATAAAGTCTATAAAAACAGAAAAAAATGCAACCCGTTTCCACTTTTTCCGTATTTTTGCGCCATAAACAAAGACTAAAAAACAACTCTATGTTACAGTTTATCAAAAATTGGACATTGCCGTTGGCTATGCTGGCAGGAGTAATCGGTTACTTTTGCTTTACCTGGTTCGATATACTTCAACCGATAAAACCCTTTGTCAAAGTACTCATCGCATGGCTGACTCCGCTACTGATTTTCGCCCAACTGCTGCTTACGTTCTGCAAAGTGGAAGTGAAAGAGCTTTCACCCAGACGATGGACGTACATCCTTTTACTCATCCAGTCAGTATCTTGCCTGCTGGTAGCCGGCGTGTTGCTTTTCTTCCCTTTCGATGAATGGGGACAGATGGCGTTAGAAGGAGCGATGGTGTGCCTCATCTGTCCTACAGCTACGGCGGCGGCAGTCATCACGGGCAAATTGGGAGGAAGCGCGGCATCGCTCACCACCTATACATTAGCTTCCAACTTATTGGCAGCTATTCTTGTCCCGTTGGTATTCCCGCTGGTAGAGCCTTCCGATATCCCGTTCGGTCTGTCGTTTCTCAAGATATTGGGAAAAGTGTTCCCGTTGCTGCTATTCCCGTTTTTCCTGGCCGTATTGTTGCGCAGGTATGCGCCGCCGGTACACCATTTTCTAATCGGGCTGAAAGACATGGCGTTTTATCTGTGGGCAGTTGCCCTGACCATTGTAATGGGACAAACCATGAAATCAATCTTTGAAGGCAATGTGTCGGTGGGCGAAAAATGCATCATCGCCAGTCTGGCACTCCTTATCTGCTGCCTGCAATTCTGGGGAGGAAAAGCCATCGGAGGCAAGTACAACGACCGCATCAGCGGAGGACAGGCTTTAGGACAAAAAAACACCGTACTTGCCATTTGGATGGCCATGACTTACCTGAACCCCATCACCGCCATCGCTCCGGGCAGCTACGTGGTGTGGCAAAACACCATCAACAGCTGGCAACTCTGGAAAAAACGGAAAAAAGAAACAAAAAGCGAATAAACAGTTCATCCGATAAAAACACATCACCTTATGAAAGAACAATATTGGAAATATTCATTGGTCATCCTGATTGTGGGCTTAGGCATCCTGCTGTTCTGGCAGGCACAACCTTTTATGAACGGCATCTTAGGAGGGTTTACCCTTTATCTGCTTTTACGAGGCTTTACCAAATGGCTGAAAACCAAAATCAAGCCGCTGGTGGCTGTATGGATAGTCACCATCGGGACCACACTGTTCATCCTGATACCTCTCTCGCTTTTCAGTTGGGCGATGGTCAACCAAGTGTCGAACCTACACTTCGATACGGCAGACATCATCCGCCCTGCCCAGCAGATGATTGACATCATCGAAGAGCGCACGGGCTTCGATGTGCTGTCCGAGAAAAACCTTTCGTTCATCATCGCACAGGTATCTTCTATCGGACACTCCATCATGATGGGCGTAAGCGACCTGATTATCAACCTGGCGGTAGCCATCATGCTGCTTTTCTTCATGCTATGGGAAGGAGAAAAAATGGAACAATTTATCTCCGACCTGATGCCTTTCGAAGAAAACAACAAGCGTGAGGTATTGCAGAAAATACAGCTCATCGTCCGTTCCAACGCCATCGGCATCCCGTTGCTTGCCATCATTCAAGGCTTTATCTCCTTGTTTGGATACCTGCTTTGCGACGCGCCCAATCCGGTACTGACGGCAATGCTCACTGCTTTCGCTTCTATCATTCCTTTAGTAGGTACCGCATTGGTATGGGTGCCCGTCACCGCCTATTTCCTGATTATAGGCGACTGGATACACGGACTGATTCTGCTGGCATACGGCGGCATCATCATTTCGCAGTGCGATAACCTCATCCGGTTCATCCTACAAAAGAAGATGGCAAACATCCACCCGCTGATTACCATCTTCGGCGTGGTGGCCGGACTTCCTATCTTCGGCTTCATGGGTATCATCTTCGGCCCGTTGCTGGTATCGCTCTTCCTGCTTTTCCTCGATATGTTCCGGAAAGAGTACCTGATGGACGAACACACCGACTCATAAACAATAACA
Source organism: uncultured Bacteroides sp. (assembly GCA_900546355.1). Classification (GTDB taxonomy): domain Bacteria; phylum Bacteroidota; class Bacteroidia; order Bacteroidales; family Bacteroidaceae; genus Phocaeicola. The sequence goes on along the minus strand of URCM01000022.1, from coordinate 17,897 downwards.
TTCCCTATTTTATACCACTTATGAAACTAAAACTTTATGCACTGACCGCCCTTCTGCTTGCATCGGCAGCAGGAATGGCAGAAGAAAAAGAAGGATACCGGTTCACTACCGTCGTACAGCAGAAAGCCACCCCGGTGAAAGACCAGGCGGTAAGCGGAACATGCTGGTGCTTTGCCACCACTTCATTCATCGAATCGGAACTGTTACGACAAGGCAAAGGCGAATACGACCTCTCGGAAATGTTCATCGTGCGCCAGAAGTACCTGAACCAAATGGCGGACAACCTGCTGCGCCACGGAAAAGGGAACGTAAGCCAGGGAAGCATCACCACCAGCTGGATGACAGCGTTCAATCAAGTGGGCATCGTCCCCGAAAAAGCCTACTCTGGCATCCATTACGACTCGCCGGTACACAACCATTCAGAACTTGCCGGATATGTGGAAGCCATCTCCGCCGAAGCCGTGAAGCAAAAAAAGAACAGCAAGCAATACCAAGAACTTGCCAACAGCCTTTTCGACATTTATCTCGGCAAGGTGCCCGAAACCTTTACGTATAAAGGAAAAGAATATACCCCGAAGAGCTTTGCCGAAAGCCTGGACATCCATACCAGCGATTACATTCCGCTGACCAGCTTCACGCACAAGCCGTATTACGAGGCGTTCGAGGTAGAAATCCCCGACAACTGGGAGCATAGCCGCATGTACAACCTCCCGCTCGATGAACTGATTGGCGTGATGGACCATGCGCTGAAGTCGGGCTATACCCTTTGCTGGGACGGCGATGTAAGCGAGAAAGGTTTCGCATACAACCACGGCGTGGCTATCAATCCCGACGTAGAGAATGCCGGCCTGTATAAAGACAGCGACCGTGCACGCTGGGGACAACTGAGCACAAAAGACCGGCTTGCCGAAGTATTCCGTTTCGAACGTCCGTATCCGGAAGTGAACGTCACTCCCGAAATCCGCCAGCAAGGCTACGAATCTGGAAAAACCACCGATGACCACCTGATGCACATCACCGGTATCGCAACCGACCAAAACGGCACCCGCTACTACATCACCAAGAACTCATGGGCAGCCGACGGGAACCGTTTCGGAGGATACCTGAACATGTCGGAAAGCTATGTCCGTGCCAAAACCATCTACATTCTGGTTCACAAAGATGCGCTCTCCCAAGAACTGAAGAAAAAGCTGGGGATATGATAACTATACCATATCGTCTCCCGCCTTAGCAAAGGTGACACGGATGGTTTTATGGAATGGTATGAAACGCGACACGATGGCTATCACCAGCGTCACGATGAACAGCCACCCCAGGATGTCCTTCAATGCCAGCAGCAGGCTCTGTTGCTGAAGCGTGGAATAAAGCGAAGTGGCCGCCATCTGTGCCGCTTCGGCATAACCGTGTCCCTGCCCTATCCCGCTGGTCAATGACTGGGAAAACTTCGACGCCGCCAACGGATCGACCATCGTAAACGTCTCTGCCAACGAATACATGTATTTCTGCTGCAAATGATACAGCACATTGCTGTAAAACGAAGTTGCCAGGACGGGTGCCAGCACCGAACGGCAAAGTATCAGGAAAAAAGCATTCGACAACAGGAACTTCGGATTCAGGTCCTCGACGGCGAAAAGAGCAAAGGCGATGATGACCACCAGCATCCCCAGCCCGCGTATGAACACCGGGAAAAACAACATCTCGTACGTGCTTTCCGGCGATATCGTAAAATACAAGATACCGAAAAACGCCGCAAAGCAAGCCATGCCGCCGGCTATTAGGAAACGGAAACGCCACCGTTGCCACCGGAACCACCAGAAGCAGATAAAGGCTCCCAGCGCATAGCCCGGCAACATCCATATATATAAAAGGTACGTGCGCGTAGAGTCGACCTGCAGGATGGAAGTCATGTAGTTGGTCAGCAGGGAGGTCGAAGTACTGAAAAACATCACCATCATCATATAAAAATACCCCACTATCGCCTTGGGCTGATACAGCGGAGCCAGATTGACGAAAGGCTTTTCCGTGTTCGACTGCAGCCAGATGAAGAAAGCAATCAAGATAGGCGCAATCACGATATAGGCACATATCTTGAACGAAGCCATCCAGTCGAGCATCTTCCCATAGTTTGCCACATACATCAGCATCAGCACCCCTACGGCTATCACCAGCATCTCGCGCAGGTGAAGGTCTTCCAGCGGGATTTTCTTCACCTCGGCATCCTGGCGGTAGAGCACGACCACTATCAGCATACTCAACAACAGCAGAATCATCATGAAATAATACATGTATTTCCAGTCGTAGTGATAAGCCAGCTCGGCGGTCAGCACCATCGAAAGCTGGCCGAACCCGAACACCAGCGGATAAAAATACGAGTAAAACTCGCTACGCACGTCTTTCGGACTGAAAATGAAACGGGCCATGTGGATAAACCACAACATCATAAAGCCTTTCAAGAATCCGATGGCAAAACTTGCCACAATCAGGACATCGGCGTTCTGCGAACGGGCACACACCCAGCTTAATACAAATTGCAGGGCAAGGTCGACCAGCAAAAGCAATTTGGCGGGGAAAGCCGACAATACACGGGGGATGATGGGATAGCCTATCGCCATCCCTGCCGAAGTGGCATAATATCCCATCGTGATGTCTTCGGTATTGGTACCTAACGTGTTCGACACCTCCAGCATGCTTCCCGTGTACGAGCCGTTCACCATAAACACCGGAAGCATCACAATGAATGCGCTTGCCAGTGCCAGCCAGTTGGGCACCCATTGCCGCACGGGCAACCCCAGACTTCTCATATCTATCATTTCCGCAACGCCTCCGTCTCTACCATCATGCCGGCACGCAGGTGCTTCATCTCCTCGTCCGAAACGTTCACCAAATCTATACGCACCGGGATGCGCTGCTGCACTTTCACGAAATTGCCTGCCGAATTGTCCGTAGGCACCAGCGAGTATTTCGAGCCTGTGGCTTCGGAAATAGCCGTCACTTTGCCTTCGAACACCTCGCCGGGCAAGGCGTCCACCTTCACGCGCACCGGCTGGCCGATATAAATATGCCTGATTTGCGTCTCCTTGTAATTGGCGGTCACCCATTTGTCATCCCCTCTCACCAGATAGGAAATGGTCTGTCCTGCCTGCACATATTGTCCGGGTTCCAGTGTCCGTCGTCCCATATAGCCATCGTAAGGAGCTGTCACTATCGTATATGACAGATTCAAGCGTGCCAGATCAAGGTCGGCCTCCATCCGTAAAATGGCAGCCTGGGCACTGGTGGTCCGTTTGCTTGTTTCCGAATATTGTGACTGGGCAGCCCGCTTCTGTTCCAACAAAGCCTGATAACGTGCCCGGGCAGCTTCATACGATGCTTTAGCTTGTTCGAACTGCTGTTCGGGGATGGATTCTTCTTTCAGCAACCGTCCGAAACGGTGGTAGTCTTGCTCCAGTTGCCACAGCTTGGCTTTCGCTTCGGCAATATTGGCATCCTGCACGGCAATGTTGGCATGCGATGTCTCGATGCCCGAATGAAGCACGTCTTTCGCACCTTGGGCATCCAGCAATGCCGCCTCGGCTTCCTTCACCTTTATTGCGTACTCACTGTTGTCCAGCACCAACAACGTATCGCCTTTGTGCACATATTGGTGCTCTTTGAAGCATACTTCCTTGATATACCCCGATGCACGGACGTTCAGAGGAGCCACATACTGGTCGATATACGCATCGTTTGTCACTTCGTAATTCACATAACGCCAAAAATACGTCGCGGTCCACCACAACCCCGAACCTGCCAGAATGATACAGACAAGGTTCAGCATACGGTTACGTATCCGCAGTTTCTTCAGTTTTTCTTGTTTTATTTTTAGTTCTGCCATAATTTCTTCGTTTTAAATTCACAGCCTTCCGCACGCCCGTTCCAGCTGGTAATATGTATAGATTACCTGCGTGCGTGCCGAGGTAAGCTGCAGCTCGGCATTCAGCCGCACCGTATTGGCATCCAGCAGGTCGGTCAGGATAGCCAGCTGGTTCAGATACCGGTTCTGCATGATGCGGTAGTTCTCTTCTGCCTGGCGCACCGAAAGCTTCAGTGCCTCTACCTGCTCCAAGGCTTCCCGGTGGCGCAGGAAAGCCGTACGCACCGTTACCCGCACCTGTTGCTTCTTCTGTTCTTCGGCATTTTGGGTTACCTGCACGGCAAGCTTGCTTTCCTTCACTTTATGACGGTTCTTGTACAGGGACGAAAGCGGATAAGACACCGACAAGCCGATGTTCCACGCATTGTTATACATGTCTGCCATGGTGCGCGACACCGGACGAGCCAGGGTGTTCGACGCGTAAAGCGAAACACTGGGCAATGTTTCGGCCTTTGTCAGGCGCACTTCGTTGCGGGCTATCTCGGTTTGTTTCCGGAGCAGACGCATCGCCGGGTCGTTCTGGTAGGCTTCCCGCACATAGTCGTCGTAAGGCTGCAGGGCAACGGCACGGTGCAGCAAAGACGTATCGGGCAGCAGCAACCAGTCCTCGTCGATGCCCAACAGGATGTCCAGTTGTTGCGAAACCAGTATCAGGCTGTTCTCGGTTTCGGTCAGCGAAAGGCGGTCGTTGGTAAGCTGCATCTCGCTGCGCAGCACATCGTTGTTCGTTATCAGTCCCTCTTTCTTCATCTGGCGGATATCTTTCAGCCGGCGTTCCGACTCTTCGATGTTCCGCGTCAGTACCTCACGCTGTTTGTACAGGCTGAACAGGTTCATGTATTGCTCCAGCAGCCCCAGCTTCACATCGGCACGGTCGTTGGCGGTCTGAAGCGATGCCGCATGCGCCTGCAGGTCGGCTTTCCGGACAGCATATCGTATCTTTCCCCCTTCGTAAAGAGGCTGGGTGAAATCTATCGCATAGTTCTGCGACCAGTCGGGCGTATCGGGATACGTGGCGTCCGACAAGCCACGCTGAAACACAATGGGCTGCCCTACGACTCCTCCGCGCAGGCCTATCTGCAAATCGGGCAGACGCGAAGCACGCGCCGTCTTTCCCCGCTCGTAAGCCATCGCCTCGTCCAGCAGGTCCGCCTGCAGCTTCAGGCTGTTGGTTTCGCCCAGGCGGAACAATTCATCCACGGTCAGCAGCAACGAACCGGTAGTCTCCGCGTTTTCCTCTCCTTCTCCCACCGTAGCCGCCTGGCTCCCGGCACAGGCAAGCCACCCGAACACCAGCCAGCTAAATCCCTTCCAACACATCGCAGGTCAGTTTTAAGTCGGACACTATCCCTCTCGTCTTCTCTACCCCGAGCGCCATGCCAGCCGATGCATAAATGTCGTCCAGCGTGGCATTGATACGCTCATAAAACACGGCTCCTTCCGCGGTCAGGAAGACTCGTTTGTTCCGCCGGTCGGACTCATCCTCCTGACGGCACACATAATTCTTTTTCTCCAGATTCATAATCAGATTCGACAATGCGGCTTTTCCTTTGGCGATACGCTCCGCCAACACCTGCTGGGAGATTCCCTGTTCTTCCCACAAACACCGCAACACTTGAAGCATTTCGAATGTTATCCCTGCTTCCATCTTTTTCAGAGCTTGCTGCACCGTGCGCCTGAAAGTCATGCGCGTACGGAACAGCTGCAACATCAGCTCCCTGAATGCAGCACTTTCTTTTTCCATAAAAAAACAATCTTTTTCCTTTTCGGGGTGCAAAGGTACGCATTCTTCCCGAATTAGTCAAATAGTTGACTAAATAAATCAAGGCAGACACATCCCCGATAAGGTCCGATTGACGTCCATGCAGCCCTCATTCCGCACCCCTGCTTATATACTCCCCTTTCAGGGATATATACTGCATCGGCCGGTGAAGTATATATTCATGGGCAGTTGCAGTATATATTCAACTGCCCATGCAGTATATATTGCCTGACCGCACACGCCGAATGGCAACGGGACATCGTCAACTATTCACGCCGCACATACGCATCGGGCAACCAGAACTGGAAAATCAGGCAACATCCCAACGGATGGATGTATTTCGCCAACAACAAAGGATTGCTGGAATTTGACGGGGAATGAAGAATTGCTTCACCCGCATAGAATTCTTCATTCTTAATTCTTTATTCAAAAAAGATATTCATTTCAGATATGCCGTGATTTTTCCGCTCAGCTGGAGGAGGGAGATTTCGCACATCTTCGTATCGTATTCGGCAGAGAGGATGCGTTCTTCGGCATCCAGCAGGCTTTTCTGCGCTTCACGCATCTCGATGCCTGAAAGGTCTCCCAGCAGGTAACGTTCTTTGGCTATTTCGTGGTTCTCTTTGGCGGCTATCAGGTTCTGACGTTCCAGATGCAGCAGACGGATGTTGTTGCGGTATGCCTGCCACAGGTTGCTCAGGTCGGCACGAAGCGCTTGCTCTACCTGCTCGCGTTCCAACTGGGCATTGCGGATAGCAAGGCTGGCATTGCGCTTCTCGCGCTTGCGGTTCCCGTCGAAGATATTGAAACCGATGGTGATGCCTCCGCTGAATCCCCAATTGCTGCGCTGGCGCGTGGCGTTCACATCGTATTTATTAAAGGTATAGCCATATCCCGCATTCAGGCGCAGGTAGGGATAGTTGCGCGAGAGGACTTTCTTGTAGTCCAATTGGGCCAAGACGGTATTTTGGTCGGCATGCAAGAGGTTGGCATTGACGCTGAGCGTGGCATTCCATAAGTCATCAAAATCGAGGATGCGGTTCAGGTCGATGACCGAATCACGCACCCGGATGGGACGGTCTACATCCTTATTCGCCATCAGTTCGTTCAGGTTGATGCGCGAGGTGTGCACCAGTTCCTGCTGTTTCATGTACTGGGCACTGTCGGCATTGAAGTCTACCGTTGCCTGTTGGAAATCGAGGCGCGAGAAATTACCGATGTGGTACCGCTCTTCTACAATGCGCAAACGTTCCTTCGAGAGCGAAACGGCATAGCGGAAATTCTTCAGGCGGATTTCCTGCTGAATGTAGTTGTAATACTCGGCGGTAAGGGTAGCGATGAAATCTTCTATCGCAATCCGGGTGTTGGTGGCACCCTGACGTTCCAGCTCTTGCAACTGCTTGTAGGTAGTAGAGATATTAAAACCGTCGAAGATAGTCCAGTTCAGGTCAATGCCCGCATCCAGCGTATGGTCGAGCACATTGCGTTCGGCTACCGTACTCCCGTCGGCACGCAATTTCGAATCGGAGCTGTTCAAGTCACCGGTATATCCTGCGGTAAAATCTACCGTAGGCAGATAACCCGCATTGCCCAACGTGGCGTTGTTCTTGCTGATTTGCTCTTCGTTGCGCGAGATGCGGAGCGAATAGTTGTTCAGCAATCCTTCTTCCAGGCATTGCTTCAACGTGTATTCATATTGTGCCTGAAGGGGAAGTGCGGCAAACACAGCTATTATCAAGATAAGAATCTGCTTCATACGTTCTTGGGTTTGTTTCGGTTAGTGGATATGTACGAATAAATGGCGGGCACGATGAACATGGTGAGGAATGTCGATACCAACATACCCCCCACTACTGCCGTACCCATGGCAATGCGCTGGTTGGCTCCTTCACCCGTGGCAAACGCCAAAGGAATAAGTCCCAATACCGTAGCCGCACTGGTCATCAGAATGGGGCGCAAACGCTGGAGGGCGGCATCGCGGATGGCTTGCATCTTGTCTTCACCTGCCTCCTGTTTCTGGTTGGCAAACTCCACGATGAGGATACCGTTCTTCGCCACCAGTCCGATAAGCATGATGATACCAATCTGGCTGAAGATGTTCATCGTGATATCTCCGAAATACATGAATATCAGTGCACCGGCAATGGCAAGGGGCACGGTAAGCATGATGATGAGCGGGTCTTTGAAGCTCTCGAACTGTGCTGCGAGGATGAGGTAAATCAACGCCAACGCCAGGATGAAGGCAAACATCAGGCTCGACGAGCTTTCCCGATAGTCTTTCGAGTCGCCCGAAAGTGCCGTGCGGAAGGTTTCATCCAGCGTCTCGGCTGCTATCTTGTCCATTTCGTCCAATCCCTGGCCGATGGTTTTCCCTTCGGCAAGCCCGGCCGATACCGTAGCGGAAATAAATCGGTTGTAGTGATAAAGCTTGGGCGGGGTGATTGACTCGACAAATTCCACGAGATTGTCCAGCTGAATCATTTCGCCTTTATCGCTCCGGATATAGATGGAGCGGATATTGGCAGGCTGGTTGCGCTGCTGGCGGTTGATTTGCCCCAATATCTCGTATTGCTTGCCGTTCATGTAGAAATACCCCATGCGCTGGCCGCTCAACCCGTACTGGAGGGTTTCGGCAATATCGCGTACGCTCACCCCCATCGTTCCTGCCTTGTCGCGGTTGATGTTGACCTGCATTTCGGGGCTGCTGAACTTCAGGTCGACATCCGCCATCTGGAAAGTCGGGTTATCGTACACCTTATTTAAGAAAGCGGGCAATACTTTTTCCAGCTTGTCGATGCTAACCGCCTGAAGCACGTATTGCACGGGCATGCTGCTTCGCCGTCCGCCGAAAGAAGACTGCTGCTGGACAAAGGCGCGTGCCTTGGTCTTGGTCTTGATGGCTTGCGAAAGCTGCTCCGCCACCTCCATCTGACTGTAGTCGCGTTCGTTGATGTCCTTCAGCGTAATCTGAATGTTTCCGCTTCCGCTCGATACCCGGGCTGTGACCGCCTCGGCATCGGGTATGAGGGAATCCACCAGCAGGTTGATGTCTTCGGTATAGTCTCGGATATATTCGTAGCTTGCTCCCTCGGCGCCACGGGTGTTGATGGTGATTTTCGAGCGGTCTTCCAAAGGTGCCATTTCTGCCGGGATATGCGTCCAAAGCACACCGATAAGCACCAATGTGACTGCAGTGAAAATGATAGCCCAATACCTGCGCTTCAAGAATGCGCTCAACCCACGGGCATACCAGTAGTTCATGCCTTCGAAGAATGGTTCGGTCTTGCGGTAGAACCAGCTTTGTCTTTCGCGTTTCTTCAAGAGTTTGGTGGCAAGCATCGGCGTAAAAGTGAGGGCGGCAAAGGCAGAGATAAGCACCGAACCAGCCACCACAAAGCTGAACTCGCGGAACAACCTGCCGCTGGTGCCTTCCATGAACACAATGGGGAGGAACACCGCTACCAGCGTGATGGTGGTAGACACTACGGCAAAGAAGATTTCCTTGGCACCCTCAATACCTGCCTCAAACGGATCCATTCCCCGCTCGATGCGTATATAGATATTCTCGGTCATCACAATGGCATCGTCCACCACCAACCCTACCGAAAGCACCACAGCCAGCATGGTCAGCACATTGATGGAAAAACCAGCCACATACATAATGAAGAAAGCACCAATGAGCGACACCGGAATCACGATAATCGGTATCAACGTGACGCGCCAGTCGCGCAAGAAGAGGAAAATAATGACAATCACCAAGAAGAAAGCCTCGTAGACCGTGCTTTCTACCTCGGCGATAGAGGCACGGATGAAACGGGTATTATCAAACCCGTACGTGTAAGACACATCGTCGGGCAGGTCTTTCTCCATCTGCTCCATACGCTCGTATACGGCATCGGCAATCTCGATGTGGTTGGCACCAGGCTGGGGAATGACTACGACACCTACCATCGGTACACCGTTCATCTTCATGTAACTCTTCAGGTCGGCGGCACCCAGTTCGGCATAACCGATGTCACTCAGGCGGATGACCTGTCCGCCTACTTCCTTAATCACGACATTGTTGAACTCATCGGCGGTATGCATCTGCCCCATGGTGCGCAAGGTCAGCTCTACGGTGTTTCCTTCGATGCTTCCCGAAGGCAGCTCCACGTTCTCGTTGTCCATGGCATTCTTTATGTCGACTGGTGTAATGCCATAGCCAGCCATTTTCACGGGGTCGAGCCACAAGCGCATCGAATAACGTTTCTCGCCCCATATCGACACGCTGCTCACGTCGGAAATGGTCTGAAGCTGTTCTTTTACGGTAAGGTCGGCTATCTCGCTTAGTTCCAACAGCGAACGGTTATTGCTTTGGATAGCCACCATCAGGATGGGGCTGGCATCGGCATCAGCTTTCGATACCGTAGGCGGGTCACAATCTCGGGGAAGGTAGCGTTGGGCACGCGAAACCTTATCGCGCACATCGTTCGCCGCAGTCTCCAAGTCAACGGAAAGTTCAAACTCTACGGTAATGCGGCTCTGTCCCGTCTGGCTCACGCTGGAGAGCGAACGGATGCCAGGAATACCATTGATGTTCTGTTCCAGAGGTTCGGTTATCTGGTTTTCGATAACATCGGCATTGGCTCCGGCATAGCTGCATGTCACGGATATGATGGGATTGTCCACCGAAGGATATTCACGTACGCCGAGGGTAGTATAGCCAATCATCCCGAACAAGAGGATGATGATGGTGAGCACGGTGGCAAGCACCGGCCTGCGGATGCTGAGTTCGGAAATGTTCATAAGGCAGGCAGGGTTTAGTTGATGTTATCCAATATCACAGGCATTCCCGTACGAAGCTGCAATGTGCCTGAAGTCAAAATTGTATCTCCTGCCGCCAGTCCCCGTAAAATCTGCACTTCCGCCTCAGTGCGAATACCGATTTCCACATCAACGGGAATCGCTAACCCTGAACGGTAGACAAACACCTTGTTTTGTCCCATTTCGGGTACGATAGCTTCGGAAGGAATGGCGATAGCATCTTTCACTTCGTTCTGGCGCAATTCCACATCGGCATAGCGTCCGGGAAGGAGCTCGGCATGCATATTCGGATAAATGGCCCGCACGGTCAGCGTATGCGTCTCAGGGTCAATGCTCGACTCCATTGCGTAAACCTCTGCCTCGTAAGCGTCCAGCCGTCCTTCTATCTTGAAGGAAAGCTTCGTACCTTTTCTGATTGCACGTGCGTAACGTTCAGGCACGGCAAACTCCACCTTTATCGGCTTTATCTTAGTCAACTTGGCGATAACGGTGGTAGGCGAGGCGTATGCCCCCATACTGACCTGGCGCAAGCCTATCACTCCATCGAAAGGAGCACGGAGTTCGGTCATGTCAATCGTAGCACGCACGTTTTCTATATCGGCATGAAGGGTGGCAAGTTCAGTCTTCACCTGTTCGTATGCCTCCTTACTCACGGCATCGCGCTGGAGCAAAGCATTCTGACGGAACACCCGGTCTTCCGCCAACGGCATCTGCGCTTCCAGCCTCTTGAGTTGAGCTTGAAGCTGGCTGTCGTTCACCTTGGCAAGCAACTGGCCTTCGCTCACCATCGTACCTTCCTTGAAATTGATGTCTATGATTTTGCCGGAGGTTTCGAAAGAAAGGTCTACCTCCTCGTCAGGTATCAGCTTTCCGCTTACGAAAAGCTTATCGGTCAATACGTGCGGGCGCACAATCTGTGCGTTTACGTTCAGCACTTGTTTATTACCGATAGGCTTTTCTTGCTCCACCTCACTTAAATCTTCATTCTCACGCGGCGTGAAGGTACGGATGCCTAGTACCACGAGTCCAGCCACCACAATCAAGACTATACTCCATTTAATCCACTTATTCATGCGCCTTTGTATTTTAATATCGGTTCTACTTGATATTTAGAACTGTCGTTTAAACTCTCAAAATAAACCTGAACAAAGCTCAGATATGTTGACAAAAATAAGAAAACGTTTAAACAATTCAAAATAAAAACCTGCTTTTATTCCCCCACTCTTCGGACAAGCATAAAACGCATTGAAAAAACAAGCCTTCACAAACGCTTTTTATGTTTTATATCATAAGATGTAACATACGTGATAATATTTGTAACATTTTGAAGGGTTGATGTTTCATAGAGAAAAATTTTAGAATCATTTATGAATGGATAATTAGCAAATTTTCTATACATTTGCAATGAATCAGAAACCCAAAAATGAAATCATGAAAATAAATAGGTTGAATATTAAGTTAGGGTTAGTTTTACTACTTTGTCTTTGCTTCGCCGTGATTGGCGAGGCAAAGGCTTCTTTACCTTATTTAATAGACCAACCTTTTATATAAAATAAAAGAACTAACCAACTTAAAAAATAAAAAATACCATGAGTACATTACCGAATCAAAGAGTCTCGATGGCTGAAAAAATCGGCTATGGATTAGGAGACTGCTCTGCGAACCTTGTGTTCCAGATGATGATGATTTACCAAACCAAGTTTTACACCGATGTATTCGGACTGGAAGGAGCCATTGCAGGTACCGTCATGCTGGTGGCACGCATTGTAGACGCCTTTGTCGACCCGACTGTAGGCATTCTCTCCGACCGCACCCAAACCAAATGGGGTAAATATCGTCCGTGGGTATTATGGACAGCTATTCCTTTCATGGTGTTCTACGTACTGGCGTTCTACAATCCGGGTATCGAAGACAAAGGACTCGTCGCTTTATACGCCACGATTTCGTATACTTTGCTGATGACCATGTACTCGTTCAACAACACTCCTTATTCTTCTTTAGGTGGCGTAATGTCGGCAGATATCAAAGAACGCACCAGCATCACTTCCGTCCGTTTTATTTTCTCTACCATCGGACAATTTGTCGTACAAGGCTTGACCCTGCCTTTAGTAGGCAAGTTCTCAACAGACGGTGACAAAGGACACGGATGGTTATGCACGATAGCGCTGTTTGCCGTAGTAGGTTTCATCTTCCTCGCCATCGCCGCATTCTCCGCCAAAGAGCGTATCGCTCCTCCCGCCAGCCAGAAGACCAACATCCGCGAAGACATCAAAGACATTTTCGGAAGCATTCCCTGGCGCGCTATGTTCGTACTAACCTTGTTCGTATTCATCACCCTTGCCATGTGGGGCAGTGCCATGAACTATTATTTTGAACATTATGTAGACGCCGGCGCACTGTATGCTTTCCTTGACCGAATCGGTTTAGTGTCCGCCGAAGCGCAAGACACGATAGGATATCACATACTGAACGCATTCGGACTGATAGTCAGCTCGCCCGACAAAGCATACGAAGTAGGTTTCGGCGTATTCAATATGGTGGGTGCACTGGTTCAGTTCTTCGGTGTGATTTTGCTTTCCAACTTCCTTGCCAACAAGTATGGAAAGAAAAACACCTTTATCGTTTGTCTGGCATTGACCGCTATCTTTACTGCCATGTTCTACTTCCCGGCAAAAGATAACATCGAGCTGATGTTCTTCTTGAACTTCCTGAAGAGCCTGGCATATGCACCTACCGTCCCGTTGCTTTGGGCTATGATTGCCGATGTAGCAGACCACTCGGAATACATCCACTACCGTCGTGCCACAGGTTTCACCTTCGCAGGTGTGGTATTCGCCCTAAAAGCCGGTCTGGGTGTAGGTGGTGCCATCTTGGGATTCCTGCTCTCTGGTTTCGGTTATGTATCGGGTACAGGTGTGGCTCAAAGCGAAACAGCTATCCACGGCATCATCTTGTCGTCCAGCCTCATCCCGGCGGCTACTTTCTTTGTAGGTGTCATCGCTTTGTTCTTCTACCCGATCACCAAACAATATAATGAAAAGATGCAAGCCGAACTGGCCGAACGCCGGAGCAAACAAGATTATTAAACCCACTCAAGCCGCCTCCAAACGAAACCTGCTTTTATTTGGAGGCAGCCAAACTTATAAAACCATAACCAACAACTTATTTTAAACATACAAAAACCATGAAAGTAAAACACATCGCATCCGCTATCCTATTGGCGGCTATTACTGCCGCTTGTGGAGGAACACAAAACAATGCCAGTCAAGGACTGGCTCTGAAAGACGTTGTTGCCGACCAATTTCTGATGGGAACAGCAATAAACGTACGCCAAGCAGCCGGCTTGGATACCAGTGCTACCAACATCGTAAAAAAACATTTCAACGCCATCGTTGCGGAAAACTGCATGAAGATGGAAGAAGTACAGCCTGAAGAAGGCCGGTTCACCTTTAACGACGCCGACAATTTCGTGAAGTTCGGAGAAGAAAACGGACTGACGATGACAGGGCACGTACTGATTTGGCACTCGCAATGCCCCGACTGGTTCTGCGTAGACAAAAACGGAAAGAATGTCTCTCCCGAAGTATTGAAACAACGCATGAAAACCCATATCACCACAGTTGTGCAGCACTTTAAAGGAAAACTGAAAGGCTGGGACGTAGTGAACGAAGCCATCTTGGAAGACGGTTCATACCGCAAGAGCAAATTCTATGAAATTTTAGGTGAAGAGTTCATTCCGCTGGCATTCCAATATGCACATGAAGCTGATTCTACCATCGAACTTTATTACAACGACTATGGCATGGATAACCCGGGCCGCCGCGAAGGAGTAGTGAAACTGATCCGCAGCTTGAAAGAAAAAGGGTTGCGCATCGATGCAGTAGGTATGCAAGGACACATGGGTATGGACTATCCGAAGATTGAAGAATTCGAAAAAAGTATGCTGGCATTCGCCCAAGAAGGGGTAAAGGTAATGATTACCGAATGGGATATGAGTGCTTTGCCTACGGTTTCACGTACCGCTAACATTTCGGATACTGTAGCTTTCCAAAAAGCATTGAATCCTTATCCCAATGAATTGCCCGACTCGGTATCTCAAGCATGGAATGCGCGCATGAAGCAATTCTTCAATTTGTTCGAAAAACATGCCGACATCGTAGACCGTGTAACGGCATGGGGAGTGAGCGACGGCGATTCTTGGAAAAACGGATTCCCTATCCGCGGACGTAAAGATTACCCGCTGCTCTTTGACCGTAGCTATCAACCGAAACCTTGGGTAAAAGAGGTGATAGAAGAAGCAGAAGCAAATTCACAAAAATAATCCAAACAGAACCACTCATTAAATAAACAATCAATCAATCAATCAATCAACCTAAAAACTTAAACGTATGAAAAAAGAAGCAAGATACTTAGTGCCTAACGACTATATGGCAGACCCGTCAGTTCACGTATTCAACGGAAGACTTTATATCTATCCTTCGCACGACTGGGAAAGCGGTGTCCCTGAAAACGATAATGGCGACCATTTCAATATGAAAGACTATCACGTGTTTTCGACCGATGATGTAATGAACGGTGAAATCGTAGACCACGGAGTTGTATTGAAAACCGAAGACATCCCTTGGGCGGGACGCCAGCTTTGGGATTGTGACGTAGCTTATAAAAACGGTAAATACTATATGTATTTCCCCTTGAAAGACCGCAACGATATCTTCCGCTTGGGAGTAGCTGTCAGCGACAAACCCGAAGGGCCGTTCATCCCCGAAGCCAACCCGATATGGGGCAGCTATAGTATCGACCCCGCCGTATTCTGCGATGAAGACGGAAGCCATTATATCTATTTCGGCGGCATCTGGGGAGGCCAGCTGCAACGTTACCGCGACAATAAAGCCCTGGAAAGTGCTTACTTGCCCGAAGGCGATGAACCTGCTATCCCCGGACGCATAGTGAAACTTCGCGATGACATGATGCAGTTTGCCGAAGACCCACGCCCCGTACTGATTCTCGACAAAGAAGGAAACCCGTTGAAAGCCAACGACCCGCACCGCTTCTTCGAAGCATCGTGGATGCACAAATACAACGGCAAGTATTACTTGTCGTATTCTACCGGCGACACCCACTTCCTTTGCTATGCTACGGGAGACAACCCCTACGGACCGTTCACTTATCAGGGTGTAATCCTGACTCCGGTAGTGGGCTGGACTACCCATCATGCCATCGTGGAATACAAAGGCAAATGGTATCTCTTCCATCATGATTGTGTTCCTTCGGGTGGAAAGACTTGGCTACGCAGCCTAAAAGTGGTAGAACTGGAATATGATGCTGAAGGCAATATCATCACCATCGACGGAGGAGGTGAATGATACGTTTATTAGTTTTAAGTATATGCATGCTGGCAAGCGGAGGATGGCTTCGGGCTGAAAACGGAAGCCGCCTCTGGCTCCGCCAGGACACTACGGCGAACGCAACGGTGAAATGCCTGCTGCATTCGCCTGTATTGGATGTGGCCCAAGCCGAATTGAAACAGACATGGAAAGGCGGTCCGGTATCGCTGCAACTTTTCAGTGATGCCGAACACACGGCTTTAGGACGCGAAGGATATACCATCCGTACTTCCGGAAACGAAACGGTATTGGGCGCTTCTTCTGAAGCCGGTCTGCTTTATGCGGCCTACCATCTGCTCCGGCTTCAGGCCATGAATGCCGATACACGCTCGCTCCACATCAGCGAAAAGCCTGCATACGACGTGCGTATCTTGAACCATTGGGACAATCTTGACGGTACCATCGAACGTGGATACGCAGGCCATTCCCTCTGGAAATGGGAAGAACTCCCGGATACGGTTTCTCCCCGTTACGAAGCATACGCACGCGCCAATGCCTCTATCGGCATCAACGCTACGGTATTGAACAATGTCAATGCTTCTCCCGAAATACTGAGCACCGCCTATCTGCAGAAAGTAAAAGCTCTTGCCGATATTTTCCGCCCCTATAATATAAAGGTGTATTTATCGGTGAACTTCGCTTCACCTATGGTTTTGGGAAAACTTCCCACTGCCGATCCGCTCTGCAAAGAGGTAGCCGAATGGTGGAAAACAAAGGTACACGAAATCTATAGCCTGATACCCGACTTCGGCGGCTTTCTGGTGAAAGCCAATTCCGAAGGACAACCCGGACCGTGTGATTACCACCGCACACATGCCGAGGGTGCCAACATGATGGCTGAAGCCTTGAAGCCTTACGGAGGTATTGTGATGTGGCGTGCTTTTGTATACAGCCCTTCGGATAGCGACCGTGCCAAACAAGCTTATTTAGAATTCCAACCACTTGACGGAAAGTTCCTCGACAATGTTATCGTACAAGTGAAAAACGGTCCGATAGACTTCCAGCCGCGTGAGCCTTACAGCCCCTTATTCGGAGCAATGCAACATACACCATTGATGGTAGAATTTCAAGTAACACAAGAATACTTGGGACATTCCAACCACCTGGCTTACCTTGCACCGATGTGGAAAGAATTTTTCACTTATGTACCTTCGAGCTCCATCCAGGCAGTAGCAGGCGTAAGCAATATCGGTGACAATACCAATTGGTGCGGCCATGATTTCGCACAAGCCAACTGGTACGCCTTCGGACGCCTGGCATGGAATCCGGATTTAACATCGGAAACCATCGCCCAAGAATGGCTTAGCCAGACGTTTGGAACCGACCCGAAGTTCATCCAACCGGTAGAAGACATGATGATGCGAAGCCGTGAAGCCGTTGTCGACTACATGATGCCGCTTGGTTTGCACCACATTTTCGCCTGGGGACACCATTACGGCCCCGAACCATGGTGCACCATACCCGGCGCACGTCCCGACTGGTTGCCCTCTTATTACCATCAAGCAGACAAAGAAGGCATCGGTTTCAACCGTAGCCACACCGGAAGCAATGCCACGGCCCAGTACCCTGAACCGTTGGCCCAGCAACTCGACTCGATTGATACTTGCCCGGAAGAATTCCTGCTTTGGTTCCATCATGCACCTTGGAATCATCAGATGAAAAGCGGAGCCACCTTGTGGGATGAATTGTGCCGCCACTATGAACGAGGTGTAAAAGAAGCCGGCAGCTTCTGTCAGACATGGAATGACGCAAAACCATACATCGATGCGGAACGCTGGAACGCCGTAGCCGAACGCCTGCAGATTCAAGCGAACGACGCGGTGTGGTGGAAAGACGCCTGCTTGCTTTATTTCCAAAAATTCTCGCGGATGCCTTTCCCGAAGGATGTATCGCGTCCGGTATTCAAACTGAAGAAACTGATGAAGGTTAAACTCCCCATCAGCAACTATGAATGCCCTACCCCGGAAATGCTGCCGCAACCTTAGAAGCTGTTTTGAATTTATCGTGCGATGATTTGGGATGAGTTTTTGAGGCA
>URCM01000021.1 GCA_900546355.1 uncultured Bacteroides sp. | reverse complement strand
TTAGGACGCAAGAT
This sequence comes from uncultured Bacteroides sp., assembly GCA_900546355.1. Taxonomy (GTDB): domain Bacteria; phylum Bacteroidota; class Bacteroidia; order Bacteroidales; family Bacteroidaceae; genus Phocaeicola. The sequence goes on along the minus strand of URCM01000021.1, from coordinate 34,240 downwards.
TTTCATTCTTGAAAGGGGAGTTCGATTCTCCCACGGGCTACCTAAGAAGGGTTATCCGAGAAATCGGGTAACTCTTTTTTTATTCAGGAAAAATTTCACTACCTTTGCCGGAAAGCATATATAAATAAGGAGAAGGAGATACCCACATGAGTACCAAAAGCATCAATGCGGAACTGTTCCGCCAGTTGAGTTACATCGCCGATGATGAAAACTGCATGAAGAAAGCATTGGACTATATCAGGAAACTTGCTATCCAAAAGGAGAAAGCACAGCCCCTTACCGCCACTGATACATTGGCAGAAGACATTGTGCCCTATCGCACGAAAGAAGAACTGAAAGAAGGATTCAATCAAGCTTGCCAAGAAGCAAAGCACTATAAAGATGGAAAATTGCAACTACAAACATGGGAAGAAGTATATCATGAACTATAATGTAAAACCGACTCCCTATTTCCTAAAAGAACTCAAACGCCTCAGCAAACGTTACCGATCTTTAAAAGAAGACGTAAATCTGCTTGTTGCTTCATTACATGAGAATCCATTTCAAGGAACTGATCTAGGTAAAGGACTACACAAAATCAGAATGTCTATTACTTCGAAAGGTAAAAGCGGTGGGGCAAGAGTCATTACACTGACCTTACTTGTTACATCGGATAAAGCAGATATATTGCTGCTCACATTATACGACAAATCCGAATGTGAAAACCTGACCGATGCCGAATTGAAAGCCATCCTTGCACAAAACGGACTCTGAAATACCTATACGACTTATGCATCAAGAAAACATACAAACACTGTACCAAACATATACCGGACATCTCCCCGAAGCCATCGAACCATTGGCAGGCGCAGGCTCCAACCGCAATTATTACCGCCTGAAAGGAACTCCGCAACTGATAGGCGTATATGGCACATCGGAAGCCGAGAACCGTGCTTTCTTATACATGGCACGACACTTCGAGGCAAAAGGATTGCCTGTTCCACACGTTTACGCCCAAACCGATGACGCTATGGCTTACCTGCAAGAAGACTTGGGAGACACCTCATTGTTTCAAGCCATTGAGCAAGGAAGGAATACAGGCATATTCAACGAAGCTGAAAAAACTTTATTGAAACAAACCATCCGCCTGCTTCCACGCATACAATTCGAAGGAGCGGAAGACATGGATTTCTCCGTCTGCTACCCGCAAGCTGAATTCAACCGGCGCAGCATCCTGTGGGACTTGAATTATTTCAAATATTGCTTCCTAAAAGCCACGGGCATTGACTTTCAGGAAAATTTACTGGAAGACGATTTCGAAAACATGACGCAAGTATTGCTTGCCGATACGTTCTCCACCTTCATGTACCGCGACTTCCAAAGCCGTAATGTGATGATAAGGGAAGGGAAACCTTACTTCATCGACTTTCAGGGCGGACGGAAAGGACCCGTTTATTACGATGTGGCTTCATTCTTATGGCAAGCCAAAGCACGATTCCCACAACATTTACGTGAAGAGCTGATACACGACTACTTGGACGCCCTTCATGCCTATTGCCCCATGCCCGAATCCTACTTTAGGGAACAATTAAGGCAATTCGTCCTTTTCCGCACCTTACAAGTATTGGGTGCCTACGGATTCCGTGGTTACTTCGAACAGAAGCCGCACTTCCTGCAAAGCATCCCGTATGCCATCGGAAACCTGGACCAATTATTGGAAAAGGAGTTTCCGGCATATCCTCACCTATGCAAAGTGCTGAAACAATTAACCAGGCTTCCCGTATATGCCACCGAACTGAACAAGCGCAAGCTTACGGTGCGGGTCATGAGCTTTTCCTATAAGAAAGGGATTCCGGAAGACCCGTCCGGAAACGGAGGCGGATATGTATTCGATTGCCGTGCCATCCATAATCCGGGCAAATACGATGCCTACAAGCAACTGACCGGACGCGATGAGCCGGTTATCCGGTTCCTGGAAGAAGACGGAGAGATACTGACCTTCTTAGAACACGTATACGCACTGGCCGACGCCCATGTGCAACGCTTTCTGGAAAGAGGTTTTACCCACCTGAGCATCTGTTTCGGATGTACAGGCGGACAACACCGCTCGGTTTATGCAGCCGAACATACCGCCCGACACATCCACGAGCAATTTGGAGTGAGGGTGGAAGTGATTCACCGGGAACAAAATATTACTTATAACTATTAAGATGCCATGAAAGCCATGATATTTGCCGCCGGGCTGGGAACCCGGCTCAAGCCCTTGACCGACCGGATGCCCAAAGCATTGGTTCCTGTAAACGGAATCCCCATGCTGCAACATGTCATCCTAAAGCTAAAGCAAGCCGGATTTACTGAAATCGTCATCAATATCCACCACTTTGGCGAACAGATTATCGATTTCCTGCAAGCCCACCAGAACTTCGGCATCACCATCCATATCAGCGACGAAAGAGAAGAATTGCTGGATACCGGAGGAGGAATCAAGAAAGCCATTCCTTTCTTTAGCGGCAATGAGCCATTCTTGGTGCATAATGTGGATATATTGTCAGACACCGACCTGAAAGCCTTATACGATTATCACCGGCAAAGCATAAACGATGCAACCTTATTGGTCAGCCAACGGGAAACCTCACGCTACTTGTTGTTCGATAAAGACAATGCCCGCCTTTGCGGCTGGATAAACAAACAGACCCTGCAAACCAAGCCCAACGGTTTTGTCTATCATCCCGAACAACACGAAGCGTATGCCTTCAGCGGCATCCACGTTATCTCCCCTTCCCTCTTCCGCTATATGGACAAACGTTGGACGGGTAAGTTTTCCATCACTGATTTTTATCTCCAAACTTGTAAAGAAGCACGCATTGGCGGATACTTTTCTCCTAACCTTCAACTGATAGATATAGGAAAACCCGAAACATTGGCGCAAGCGGAAAAACTTTTTGAATGAAGAATGAAGAATCGTTTTCAGCCGAATGGCATTTTTCATTCTTCATTCCTAATTCTTCATTCAAAAAAGCTCCAGCTTGTTTTTCCGGGCTTCTTCCAGAGAGGTAAGTCTTACTTGTTTCTCTTTGTTGCCTTCGCGCAATGCCTCATATTCATCTGCCAGTTCTTTTACAAACGCATCATGCATTGCCGGATTCAACAAACGGGCAGCTACAGGTGCATTCTGCGAAGCATCTTTCAGATAAACCACAGGTCCCTGATAGACCGGAGCTATCTTCAATGCCGTATGAAGTTTGGAAGTCGTAGCACCGCCAATCATTACCGGAATGTGCAGACCTGCACGGTCGAGTTCGTGCACGACATGTACCATTTCCTCCAACGAAGGGGTTATCAATCCGCTTAATCCTACAATATCTACTTTCTCACGTATCGCCGTTTCCACAATCTGCTCGGCAGGAACCATCACACCTAAGTCAATGATTTCGTAATTGTTGCACGCCATCACGACCGACACGATATTCTTCCCGATGTCGTGCACATCACCTTTTACCGTAGCTACCAGTACCTTGCCCGCCTTCTTCGCCCCTTCTTTCTTCTGCGCTTCGATGTAAGGCTGCAAGATGGATACCGCCTTCTTCATCGTGCGTGCCGTCTTTACCACCTGGGGCAAAAACATCTTGCCCGAACCGAACAGCTCCCCTACCCCGTTCATGCCTTCCATCAACGGGCCTTCGATGATACTCACCGCATCGGGGTATGTATGCAAAGCCTCTTGCAAGTATTCTTCCAGATAATCACCGATGCCTTTCACCAATGCGTATTGCAAACGCGAATCTACATCCGTGCCGTTTCTCCACGCCAGATTTGTCTCTGCTCCTTGCACGGCTCCGGCATTCTCTTTCTCCGCCTTCAGCTTCTCCGCCATTTCTATCAACCGTTCGGCTGCATCGGCACGGCGGTTCAACACCACGTCTTCGATACGTTCCAAAATATCGGCAGGAATATCGGTATAAAGCACCGAAGATGCCGGATTGACGATGCCCATATCCATGCCTTGCGCAATCGCATGATAAAGGAACACGGCATGCATTGCCTCGCGGATGTAATTATTTCCCCGGAAAGCGAAAGACAGGTTGCTGACCCCGCCGCTGATATGCGCTCCCGGCAAGTTCTTCCGAATCCAGCCCGTAGCACGGATAAAGTCGACGGCATAATTGTTATGTTCTTCCATCCCCGTAGCTACCGCCAGCACATTGGGGTCGAAGATAATGTCTTGCGGACGGAAGCCCACCTGTTCCGTCAGGATGCGATAGGCACGGCTACATACTTCAATCTTCCGTTCGTAAGTATCTGCCTGCCCTTTCTCATCAAAAGCCATGACGATAACCGCCGCGCCATAACGCTTGATGGTACGGGCACGTTCGATAAAGACCGCTTCGCCTTCTTTCAACGAAATGGAATTGACAATGCCTTTGCCCTGCACGCATTTCAGTCCGGCAAGTATCACATCCCACTTGGACGAGTCTATCATAATAGGTACGCGCGCGATATCGGGTTCCGATGCGATGAGGTTCAGGAAGGTGGTCATCTCTTGAACGGCATCCAGCAAACCGTCGTCCATATTGATGTCAATCACTAACGCTCCGTCCTCCACCTGCTTGCGGGCGATGGACAAAGCTTCCTCGTATTTTTTTTCATTAATCAGCCGAAGGAACTTACGCGAACCTGCCACATTACACCGCTCGCCTACGTTGACGAAATTGATTTCGGGCGTAACTTCCAGCAATTCCAAGCCCGAAAGCCATAAATACTTCGAAGCATCGACCCGTTGATGCGGTTTTCTGCCTTCCACCAGCGAAGCAAACCGCCGGATATAGGCTTCGGTCGTTCCGCAACATCCGCCGATGATATTCACCAGCCCCTCGTCAATGTATTCCTTTACTTCGGCTTCCATCTCTTCAGGCGTCTGGTCGTATTGTCCCAGCGTATTGGGAAGCCCGGCGTTGGGATAAGCACTGATGTAATAAGGCGCACGCCGGGCAAGTTGTTCCAAGAAGGGTTTCAATTGCCGGGCACCGAACGAACAGTTCAAGCCTATCGAGAAAATATCGGCATGTTGCACCGAAGCCAGGAAAGCATCGAGTGTCTGCCCCGAAAGGGTACGTCCTCCCGTATCCGAGACCGTGACCGAAAGCATCAGGGGCACCTTGCGTCCGCATTGCTCCATTGCCTGCTCTGCGGCATAGATAGCTGCTTTGGCATTCAGCGTATCGAAAATGGTTTCTATCAGAATCGTGTCTACCCCACCTTCCAGCAATGCCGTCATCTGTTCCAGATAAGCTCCGGCAAGCCCATCGAAGGTCAGAGCACGGTAAGCAGGATTGTTCACATCGGGACTCATCGAGCAGGTCTTGTTGGTAGGGCCTACCGAACCGGCTACCCAGCGAGGCTTCTCCGGATTCTTTGCCGTATATTCGTCGGCAAGCCGGCGTGCCAGACGTGCCGCTTCCCGGTTGATTTCCGTACAATAAGCCTCCAAGTGATAATCTGCCATCGACACACGGGTGGCATTGAAGGTATTGGTCTCGATAATATCGGCACCGGCATCCAAATACTTGCGATGTATATCTGCTATCACATCCGGACGGGTCAGGCACAACACATCGTTGCATCCTTTCAACATGCCGGGTACCTCACGGAACCGTTCTCCACGGAAATCCTCTTCCGTCAGTCCGTATTGCTGAATCAGGGTTCCCATCGCCCCGTCCAGCACCAAGATACGTTCGTTTATCTGTTCTTGTATTGTTTTCATCGTTTTTTCTTATTATAAGATTGAACACAGAGACACGGAGACACAGAGTTTTATAATTGGAGCTTTTTTCTTTAAGAAAAAACTCTGTGTCTCCGTGTCTCTGTGTTCAAAATCATTTCTACACTCACCGTTTGAACATCCGGTCCATCATCCGCTTGTCTTCTTTCTCCTTCAGGCTCTGGCGCTTGTCGTATTCTTTCTTACCCTTTGCCAAGGCAATGACCACCTTTGCCAACCCTTTCTCGTTGATATACATACGGGTGGGCACAATGGTAAATCCCGGTTCGGCGGAAGTGCGCTCCAGTTTGCGAAGCTCTTTCTTCGTAAGCAGGAGCTTGCGGTCGCGCCGTGCGGCATGGTTATTATACGAACCGTAAAAGTATTCGGCGATGTGCATGTTCTTCACCCATAGCTCGCCCCGTGAAAAATAGCAGAACGTATCGACCAGGCTTGCCTTGCCCTGACGGATGGACTTGATTTCGGTACCCGTCAGCACGATGCCCGCCGTATAGGTGTCGATGAACTCGTAATCGAACGAGGCACGTTTGTTCTTGATGTTTATATTGCTTGCGTTTGTTTTCATTTTCAATTCAAAATTACAGATAATCGGTTAAACAAGAATTCAATCAGTGCCGGACAAACCAGGATGATGAGCGTAGCCACAATGGTAAATACCATCTGCTGACGTTCGGGCACGTTCAGCCACCGACGTACGCCTTCGAACACCACCACAAGGGTATATATTTGTAAAATCCAGTGAAGCAGAACGATGGAAAACAGGCCGCTGATGATATCGAGCACAAAAGTAACTACCATCGAATAGCCAACGAACACCTGCACGCGCCTGCCTGTTTCGACCGACTTCAGCCACCTCACACTCAGCTTGCTCAACAGATACACCGAAAGAAAAAAACCGCCGAACAAGGCCACTGCCACGGCACAACAACGGGTGAGTGCCACCTGAAACATCTCCGGCGAAATGTCTTTCCCTATAAACGCGCCGATAAACTCCGACAAGCCGCACAGCCCGATAAGCGGATAAACAAACTTCGACTGGATATCGCCGGCACCTCCACGCTCCGTTATCTCGTCCCAAGCCTCGCCAGGCGCAGACAACAGGGACACTATCTGATGAAATAATCCTTTATACATAGTCGCTTCTCTCTTTCTTGAACTGCAAATGTACAAAAAAAGCGGAATAAATAAAGCCGGAACCCTACTGTCCGGCTTTATTTTTGTCTTTTTATACGAATTACTTGAAGACTCCGTTCATCGGGCAAGCAAACGGGACAGGCTTCCGCCTTGGGAGATGGCTTCGTTCAATTCCTTCACTTTCTCGTAGTCTATCTCCACCTTGCCTTCCGTCAGCACGTCCTCGTCATAGCTGATGTCTTTCGTATTCCGTTCGAATGAAATCGTTATCTTGTCCGGACGCTTGCTGTACTTTTCCTGATAACGTGCCATGGCATCGATAATATTGAAGTGCCACCAGCCTCCCGAAAGCTGGGTAAACTCGTCATCCTCTTCCACTTCCAGTAACTTATGACGCAAATACAGTGTCATGCCTTTCTCCGTAAAGTCTTCATCGGCATTATAATATAAGGTGAACTGATGCTTCTCCATCTCTTCTTCCCGGTCGTCCAGGTCGTTCGTATCCACGCCTTTGCGCACGAAGAATTCTATCGGCAGGAACATATCGTCCAGCTTATAGAAGAAATAAGTAGCGTCGCTCGATGTCACTTCCACGCCAGATACCGGAGCACCGGAATCGGCTTCCGTAGGAGCCTGAGGCATCCACAAGCCTTCGCTTATCGTAGAATATCCATAGATGGTAGCGTCTATTTCGCCATCCGACATATCTTGCGTATAATCATACGTATAGTGCAACTGGATATAGCCGGAAGTAGAGGGCACTCCCTGCAAGTCGCCCGCGTTCAGCGGATTGACCTTATACCCCATCTGGCTGACATACAGGCCCGTCAATTTATCTATCTTCATGATTTCGTTAAAGTTCTGGATATTGCTGTTATCCCCGCCATCCAAGCAGGAAGTGAACCCCAGCATCGAAACCAATGCCGCCCAAAGTACACCGAATTTCATTCTTTTCATTTTTCTTTTCCTTTACAAACCTAAATCGGATGATTTACTTGCGTGCAAAGATGCAGAAAACCTTGCACATTTCAAAATAAAAGCCGGACAAAAAGTTTGCCCGGCTTTCTTCACTTTCACACTTTTGCACTTAGAGCCTGTTTAAATTTTGCTTAGGTTTATTTTGAGAATTGTTTTCAAGTATGTTTTTCTGATTTTATAAGAAGGATAGTGGCTACCTAACGCATAAAACTAGGAAAACAGACCGGACTCAAAAGAGACCTGATAATATAAACTTTATCGGAAAATTTAAACAGCCTCTTATTATCAAACAAATATCATTTATTTGAATTTGAACTATTATTTTGATACTCCAACCATTGTTTATAATATTCAACGGCACTAGGATAGTTCAATTCCACTATTCTGTCCAAGATTTTGTTTTCTTCATAACTCCCGTCGGTAGATTGTTCATAAGAAATGACGATTTTATTCGGTTCCTTACCATAAGTTGCCTTATACGAACTTAAAGCCGCACTCAAATCAAAATGTTGCCAACATGCCGTCAATTCACTAAATTTATCATCGTCCGCTATGTCGGTCACTTTATGACGCAAATACAATGTCATGGAAGAACCGTCAAAATCTTCTGCCGGATTATAATGCAAAGTAAATTGATGGGCAGCTATTTCATCCAGGGTTTCATCGTTGTCAACGTCTCTCAGATAGAAATTTACACATAAGAACATATCGTTCAACTGATAAAACCCATAAACGAACTGCGGACTGCTAGACGATGTCAAAGAATAGATACCTGCATTCGCATCCGTTTCAGTTGGAGTCGTCGGCAACACCTGCCCTTCAAAGACCGGACCAAGCCCCGCCAACGTTATATCTACTTCATTCCCTGTCATTTCCTGTTTCTCATAAGTGTACGATATAAGAGCAAAAGGAGTAGTAGGCCATGTTGTTACCTGTGAAGCATTCAGAGGATTCAACTTTGCGCCAAATTGGGTAGTAAACGTATGAAGACCTAAATAATTGTTCAGTTTCACAAATTCTCCATTAGAACCACCTGCAATATTAGAAGGTTCCCCTCCATCCAAACAAGATATAAACCCAAGCATCGAAACCAATGCCATTACCCATACGCTCAATTTAAACTTTTTCATGTTCTTCGTTTTATTTGATGTTTCAATTAATTAGATAAACTTTTTAAGTAAAATGTAAAGATGCTGAAAACACTGCACGAGATTACGAATTTTAACACATATTTTGAAATAATGCCATACGGCTGCATCCGACCATGCACATAGGTGCACCCGCCCACGCACGTAGGCACGCAAGCCAATGTATCTATATGCACCTTATCAGCAATCCGCATCGCCGGTTTTCACCACCTCGGCAAACTCTTCCAGATGCTCGTCTACATAACGCGCCACCTGCCCGGTCACCTCTTCTTCCATCTCCATGAACCGCTCTTCCAGGTCATCAAACACTTCGTAACGCTCGTACATTGCCATAAACTCATCTTCGCTACACTCACGCTCCAAGTCCTCGCGGTTTTCCTCGTAAATCTTCCGCGCCGCGTATACCAGCTTCGAAAACTCCTTCGCCCCCATCAGGCGCATCGCCTTCGCAAAAGGATTGAGGAAAATGTAAGGGCCGTATCCGTTCTGAATCAACTGCACGAAACCTCCCTCGTCTACTTCTTCGCAAAACAGGCGGTAGCCCAACAACGTGTGCTGCATTCCGTTGAGCAAAGGCATCGTATCGGCATTGACCTGCCCGCCTGTCACTTCCAAGTAACGGTCGGTAAACACTTGCAGAAACTCGTCCATCCCTTCACCTGCCGCCCGGCGCAACGCTTCATCGCTTACTGTAATCTTCTTTTCTTCCATCTTCTTGTTTCTCTTTTTGAACACAGAGACACAGAAACACAGAGAAATAAAGTCTGAATATTTTCTTTTTACTCTCTTTATTCCTATAATATAAAAACTCTGTGCCTCTGCGTCTCTGTGTTCGATTATTATACGATAGAAATCACGCCGCAAAGATAAGGCTTTTCGGCCATATACGAAAAAGATTTTGCCAAGTTGACATTACAAAACAGCAAGTCTCATAAAAAATATCATTAAAAAGCGACAAAAAGTTCGTTCCGTCCCGTTGCATAAATCAATAAAACAACTAACTTTGCGTGCGGAATCAAGAGGGACTGCCTCTGAGACCCGACTAAGAACTACTTATTTTTTATTACTCAATAAAACGTAACGAATATGACTTATTCACACGAAGTTGAACACATGTGTTGTGTCGCAAAAGGACCTAACCACGGTCCGGCTCCTATTCCTGAAGAAGGGAAATGGATTCAGGCAAAAGAAATCAAAGACATTTCAGGTTTGACCCACGGTGTGGGATGGTGCGCTCCTCAGCAAGGTGCGTGCAAGCTGACACTGAACGTTAAGGAAGGCGTTATCCAAGAATGTCTGGTAGAAACTATCGGTTGCTCAGGTATGACCCACTCAGCTGCTATGGCATCTGAAATCCTGCCGGGCAAGACTATCTTGGAAGCTTTGAACACCGACTTGGTTTGCGACGCTATCAATACAGCCATGCGTGAATTGTTCCTGCAAATCGTTTACGGTCGTACCCAATCAGCTTTCTCAGAAGGCGGCTTGATGATCGGCGCAGGCTTGGAAGACTTGGGTAAAGGTCTCCGCAGCCAGGTAGGTACATTGTACGGAACAAAAGCTAAAGGCACCCGTTACCTCGAACTGACCGAAGGTTACATCACCCGTATGGCTTTGGACAAAGACAACCAGGTAATCGGTTATGAATATGTTCACATGGGCAAGTTCATGGAACAAGTGAAGAAGGGTGTTGACGCTAACGAAGCGTTGAAAGCTGTAACCGGAACTTACGGTCGCTTCAAACCCGAACAAGGCGCAGTTAAATATATTGACCCACGTAAAGAATAATAGGAGGACACAGATTATGATTAGACCAGTACAGTTTGAAAGTCAAGACCGTCGCATGAAGCAGATTCTGGCTGCATTGAACGAAAACGGCATCAAAGACATTGAAGAAGCTAACAAGATCTGTGAAGAAGCAGGACTCGACCCGTATCTGACTTGTCAGGAAACTCAGGGTATCTGCTTCGAAAACGCTAAGTGGGCTTACGTAGTAGGTTGCGCCATCGCACTGAAGAAAGGCTGCAAGAACGCTGCCGATGCTGCCGAAGCTATCGGTATCGGTTTGCAATCGTTCTGTATTCCGGGTTCTGTAGCCGATGACCGTAAAGTAGGTTTGGGTCATGGAAACTTGGCAGCCCGTCTGCTCCGCGAAGAAACCCAGTGCTTTGCGTTCTTGGCAGGCCACGAATCATTCGCTGCTGCCGAAGGTGCTATCAAGATTGCAGAAATGGCAAACAAGGTTCGTACCAACCCGTTGCGTTGCATCCTGAACGGTCTGGGTAAAGACGCCGCTATGATTATCTCTCGTATCAACGGCTTTACATACGTTCAGACGAAGTTTGATTACTTCACCGGTGAATTGCACATCGTAAACGAAACTCCGTATTCAGACGGTCCGCGTGCAAAAGTAAAATGCTACGGTGCCGACGATGTGCGCGAAGGTGTAGCTATCATGTGGCATGAAAACGTAGACGTATCTATCACAGGTAACTCTACCAACCCGACCCGTTTCCAACACCCGGTAGCTGGTACTTACAAGAAAGAACGTGTACTTGCCGGCAAGCCTTACTTCTCGGTAGCATCAGGTGGTGGTACAGGCCGTACACTGCACCCCGACAACATGGCTGCAGGTCCTGCTTCTTACGGTATGACCGATACATTGGGCCGTATGCACTCAGACGCTCAGTTCGCAGGTTCTTCTTCAGTTCCCGCTCACGTAGAAATGATGGGCTTCCTGGGTATCGGAAACAACCCGATGGTAGGATGTACAGTAGCTTGCGCCGTTAACGTGGCTTTGGCTCTGAACAAATAATCCAAGGTTACCATATTTTATAAGAAAGTCCCTGTAGCTCGTCGAGTTACGGGGATTTTTTATTCTCTCACATAGGTTCAGAGCCTGTGTCAAAACAGATACATTTATGAACAAGCATTGGTTGCATGCGGATAAAGACCCGATGGGGCGGGCTATCCACGATTATTATACGACGGGACGCGCGGAACGGTTGCGGGTGTTTTCTTCCCAGTTTGATGAAGACGAACTGCCCGTGGGCGAATTGTTCCGTACATTCCAGCAGATGCCCTTGCTGGAACAGACGGCTCTGCGCCTTGCCAAAGGGCGGATACTGGATGTAGGCGCAGGAAGCGGATGCCATTCGCTGGCATTGCGTGACATGCAGAAGGAAGCATTGGCTATTGACATTTCGCCATGGTCGGTAGAAGTGATGCAAAAACGGGGAGTGAACGCACACTTGGCGAATGTGTTCGACGAGCGGTTCACAGGACAATTTGATACCATCCTGATGCTGATGAACGGGTCGGGCATCATCGGCAAGCTGAAGAACATGCCCGCTTTTCTGACCCGTGCCAAGCAGCTCCTGGCACCAGGCGGTTGCGTGCTAATGGACTCCAGCGACTTGCGCTATCTGTACGAGGACGAAGACGGAAGTTTTTTAATCGACCTTGCCGCCGATTATTACGGAGAGGTGGACTTCCAAATGCAATATGGCAAAGTGAAAGGCGAACCGTTCGACTGGCTGTATATCGACTCCGATACGCTTTCGGCCTACGCTTCGCAGTATGGTTTCCGGGTAGAAAAGCTACAAGAAGGCGAACATTACGATTACCTGGCCCGCCTGTCGGTAAAATAAACCGACCGGGAGACAGCCATCCCCCCCAAAACGCATTCGTATGGGTAGGGCTGGACAGGTTTGCGGAACATAGAAGGAGACACGGAGTCAATAAAAAAACCACACAGATAGCAAAAGAAACTTAAACCTTCCATAATATCCACAGCTTTTTGTTGGCAGGCTCCGGACGAATTTTTATCTTTGCGGCGTGATTTTTTTCATAGTATTAGATTTAAGGTTAACATGTTGGGGAGAAGGCGTTCTCCCTTTTTATGTACTGTTAATTTACCCCCCCCCGTTTGTTAATGTATTTTAAAAGAAAAATACCGTTGCCTTAAATATATCTTTACTTTAATAATAAATTACTACATTTGCCCTGCCTGATAGAGATTTATTAGACTACTGATAGAGACTTAGAGATTGATAGACAACATGAGATTACTAATTGTAAGTATTTGTCTGCTGTGGACAGGTCTTACTGTTTCTGCCCAAAAGGTAGCTTTGAAGACCAATCTGGTATACGATGTGACTACAACCATGAATATTGCTGCTGAGGTGAAAGTAGCTCCGAAATGGACCGTAGACATATCGGGCGACCTGAATGCATGGACGTTCAGCGACAATAAGAAATGGAAACACTGGAAGCTACAACCCGAAGCGCGCTATTGGCTGTGCGAGTCGTTCAACGGACACTTCATCGGAGCGCATCTGTTAGGGGGAATCTACAACATGGGGAATTGGAATACCGGTTTTACTTTTCTGGGTACCGACTTCGGACAACTGAAAGACCATCGCTACGAAGGCTGGATGGTAGGAGCAGGCATTGCATACGGTTATCACTGGATGTTGGGACGCCACTGGAGCATGGAGGCGGAAATCGGATTGGGTTACGTCTATTCGCGGGCGGACAAATACGAATGCCCGCGTTGCGGCGACCAGCTGGAAAACAACGAGCCACATCACTACGTAGGGCCTACCAAGGTGGCGGTCAATCTGATTTATGTATTCTAACGGAAGGGAGGAGCAGACCATGAACAGAAAACATTTCCTTTATATACCTTATTATATAATGCTTCTCGCCGGCTGGTTCGGTATGCTGCCGGTGGCGCAGGCGCAGCAGGCTACAGACGGCGTAGGCATCGAAGGCGTAGAGATAAGCCGTGCGCGCGACAGTGTACGTATCGCTTTCCGCGTCAGCCTCGACAGCTTGAACGTACGTTCCAACCGCTCGGTAGTGCTTCAGCCTTTCTTTAAGGGCGAAGGCGGAGACCGTTGGCTGCCGGCCGTAGAAGTGATGGGGCGCAAACGTTACCTCTACTACCTGCGCAACGATTCGCTCACGTATGCCGAAGCCCCTTACCGGGTGGTGAAGCGCGACAAAGCGGTAGCGCAACAAGTAGACTATCAGACGGCATTGGCATACGAACCGTGGATGGAAGGGGCTTCCCTCTATTTAGGCGAAGACGAATGCGGGTGCGGACAGGTAATCAATACCGCACGGAAACCGTTGGCGGTAGCCGACATCGCCTGGCATCCTGCCCTGGCATACATCGCCCCGCAGGTAGAAACCGTCAAGAGCCGCCGCCTGAGCGGACAGGCTTACCTCGACTTCCCGGTGAACAAAACCGACATTTATCCCGACTACCGCCGCAATCCGGCAGAGTTGGCCAAGATAATAGCCACGATAGACAGCGTACAGGGCGATGCCGATGTGCGTATCGTGCGGATGCAGGTCAAAGGATATGCCTCACCCGAAGGCACCTACCGCTCGAACGCGCGCCTGGCGAAAGGCCGTACCGAAGCGTTGAAGGCTTACATCATCGGTCGCTATGGCCTGGCCGACAGCTTGTTTGTCGTAGACAGCGAGCCGGAAAACTGGGAAGGGCTGCGTGCCTATGTAGCCCAAAGCAGCCTTGCCGATAAGGAAGGCATCCTGGAGATTATCGACAGCGAGGGAGACCCCGATGCCAAAGAACGCCGCTTGCGTTCGGCTTATCCGCAGGCATACCGCACCCTGCTTGCCGACTGTTATCCCGGACTGCGCCGTTCCGATTACCGCATCGACTATGTGATACGCGGCTTCAATGTCGATGAGGCGAAGCAGGTAATCCGCACCCGTCCGCAGAACCTGTCATTGCAGGAAATGTTTGCCGTGGCGCAGACCTACCGTCCCGGAAGCCCGGAGTTCATCGAAGTGTTCCAGATAGCTGTGCAATACTATCCTACCGACCCCGTGGCAAACCTCAATGCAGCCAATGCCTTACTCGAACAAGGACTGGCACAGCAGGCAATGCCTTACCTGATGAAAGCGGGCGACAGTCCGCAGGCAGCCAATGCACGGGGCGTAGCCTTACGTATGCTGGAGCGGTACGATGAAGCCGTCCGCTGGCTCCACCAAGCTTCCGAAGCCGGACTGGAGGAAGCCCAAGCTAACCTGTCGGGCATTTGACGGCAGAAAAGTTGACCAGAGGTCAGACAAGAAGGCTTTTTAAAACCTTGTCACCTTGTCAACTGGTACCTTGTCACCTGTTATAAAGAGAGTGGTTTTGATAGAGATAACTTCTTTCGTTCTTTGACTTATTGGGAAATACGGGAAAAACAATTCACTTTGCAGTGATAAGTTTAAATGAATATTCGCATTTTGCCCAATGCGCCCCTACGTTGGCTAATTGCGGAATCCATTAGATTTTTTGTAGAATTTCAAAACAGTTTCCTAGTCACACTACTGACTTTTTCGAATAATACAATCAATCCGCCAGTCCCAATGCAGTAGGACTGCTGTTTCATTGCACTGGTACTCCAGTCCTAGTACTATAAGGACTGCAGTCCTGAGCCCTTAGGATTTTGCGAGGACTGAACCTCCCGGTACTGCGAAAGCCACTTCCTTGCCAAAGTCATATATCATAGTCTTTTTTCATAAGACCAGTTCCCTTTTTCCCGTATTTCCCATAAGTTCGAAGGCAAAAGGTAACAAGTGTATTAAAAACTTAGCCAACTAAAAAAGAGATTACTAATTTAATTATACTACGATTATGAAAAAAGTGAAGTATTTAGCAATGTTGCTCGCGGCAGGCATGTTTGCCGCATGTAGCGACAATTTGGAAGACACAGGCGCAGGAAATGCGGGTGGGACTACTCCTGTTACAGGAGAAGGCTATGTGAAAGTGGCGATTAATATGCCTACTACTAGTGGTGGTATGTCGAGAACAAATGATGAAAGTACGTCTCCTATTGATTTAGAAGATGGACTTGACAATGAATTTAAAGTAAACGCAGGTATTATTGTCTTTTTCGAAGCTGCAAAAAAAACAAGCACAAATCCGGATCTGGATGCTGATGCTGATGCTAAATTTTCATGTGCTTACTCCCTTAGTTCATTAGCCCAAGCAGGAAATGATCCTTCCCAAGTATCAAGTATTGTCACAACAACAACAACTGCTCCTTTAGTTGACGAAAATACCCAATTGTATGCTTTAGTTATTCTCAATCCCAATGAAAGAATTACGGTAAGCGAAGATGGCAAATTACAAATTGATGGAGGAGATTTCTTTGCAGAAAACAAGAAATTGACTGCCTTGCAAACCAAATTAGCACTGACTGTAGATCAAGTTACTAAAGCATCATCTTCTGAAACCAAGCGAGAAAGTTTCTTAATGATTAGTTCTCCTTTGTCTACAGTTGCCGGATCAGATAATATGAAAGATGCAACAGCTAAAACATTAGTTCCAGTTACTGTATATGAAACTAGAGAAGAAGCTGAAGGACATGATGCTGCCCGTATTTATGTGGAACGTATTGTTGCTAAAGTAACATTGAAAGGAAATTTCAAAGCCTCGGGTGAAGATAAATATACTATGAATGTCGCTGAGAAAGATAATGCAAGCGTTTATAATGGTGACCATGTTGCCTTGCAGGGATGGGTGTTGAATGTAACAAATAATACTACAAACTTATTGCGTGATGTAAGTGGTTTCAATACAACAGACGGTTGGTTAACAAATACTTATGGGAAAATCTCTCGTTTTGCCGGTACATCTGTTATTCCTATTGATTACAGTGGTAAAGCGACCTCTAACTATTATCGTATTTATTGGGCTAAAGACCATAATTATACAGGAACTTATGAAAATACAGATGCCGCAAGAGTTGAGTTTAATATCTGGAAAGATGCAGATGAAATAGGAGGGTCTGGTTCAAGTAATATCCCTTGGAATGAGGATATAGAACATACCGAAGATGAAAAAGAAATTAGTTCTCCTTTGTATTGCTTGGAAAATACAATGGATTACAATGCTCAAACAGAAAATCAAACAACAACTGTCTTGCTAAAAACAAAATATTATTCTAAAATAGGCAATGAAACCACAGCTTCTTTGGAAACTTTCTTTATATGCGGTACAGATCCTAAGAAATATCGTTGGGAAGACCAAACCGGTGATAATGCTGTAAAGGGACTTGAATCGACTATTGTAGAAGAAGCAAATAAACGCATTACTACGGACGCAAATAAACTTACAGGAGAAATATTGGGGTTGAATAGTGAGGCAAAAAATGGAATGTATGCTTCCTTGGAAGATATTAAGAACTTGTTTACTTTAACAACCACAGACCCAACGCTCAAGGAAGAACAATATGCAGCTATTTGGAATGCTATGGGTACTATAAAATATTATTTGAATGGCACAAGCTACTATTATGCAGCCTTGATAAAACATTTTGCAGAAGATGAAGTAAAATGGGAAAATGGTGAGGATTATGATCAATCTCATTTAGGACGCTATGGAGTTGTTCGTAATAACTGGTATGAAATTAATATCACAGGCATTAGCGGCCCTGGAGATCCTTCAATTATCGAACCGGGTGATGAAGACGATGACAAGAAAGAAGGCTATGTTCGTGCCGAAATCAACGTCCTCAGTTGGGCAAAACGCAGCCAAAACGTAGACCTCTAATTTTATAAAAGAAAATATAAGCAATGTCATCCTGAGCGGAGCGAAGGATCTCGTGAGCATCCACGTGGGCGCATCCGAGATGCTTCACTGCGTTCAGCATGACAACTGATTTTCATCAAATTAGAAAAGAAAAACCTCTGTGCCATAGTGTTCATTATTAATTGTTAATTATTAAATGAAAGCGATATCTATCCTACAAATGCTGATTGTCTGTCTGGCTGGAATCACCCTTTCCGCCTGCACCGACTGGATGTACGACGACCGCAGCGGATGCGAGCACGGCGTATGGCTCAACTTCAAGTACGACTACAACCTGCAACGTGCCGACATGATCGACCATGTGGGCAGCGTGGGCGTATTCGTCTACGATGAAGAAGGAAGCTTTGTCACCTCTTACATCGAGCCAAACCTCCGCAGTGCGCAACCGGGTGTATATCTTGATTTGCCCGAAGGAAACTACCGCTTTCTTGCCGTTGCCCAGCAACGTGCTTTCGATGAACTGCAAGGCGGACCTGGAGCCAACTTCACCTGGTCGGCACCCGACGCCGGAGACGGAATGGACGACTTCTGTATCTCGTTGGCACATCAGGACATAGGCAACCATCTTGCCGTAGTCAATCACGACAACCTGCCACTGGACACGCTCTGGCATGCCGTCAGCAACGAACCGCTTTACGTCCCGTCCGAAGGTTATGCCTACGACACACTCTCGCTGATGCGCGACACTAAGTCGATATCCGTGTCCTTGCGCGAGATAGACCAGCCCGAAACGATGGACGTGGCCGACTATGATTTCTTTATCTACCACCGCGACCTGACCATGGCTTACAACCACACGACGCACGACCTGGAAATACCGGCAGATGCCTATACGGCTGTCTATACGCCTTACGCCACCTGGAACACCTCGGACACCGATGCCCCGGAAGCAAGATCTACAGCCGGACGCACGGCGCATGCCGACTTCATGACCTCGCGTCTCTATGCCGATGGCGCCGAAGAAGACCGTGCACGCCTCGTCATCCGCCACCGCGACACAAACCATACGGTGATAGAAGCCGATCTGTGCAACCTCTTGGGTCAGCTCCGCAACTACGATGAAACGCAGCGTTACTCCCTCCAAGAGTTCCTCGACCGTGGCTACGACTTCCGCCTCACCTTTTTCCTGAAAGGCGGCGAATGGCAATACGTAGAAGTATCCATCGGCATCCTTGGCTGGAGCAAGCGCATCCAGAATGTATCATTAGATTAGAATTGTAGCCCATGAAGCTAAACTTGTCGACATACCTACCCCTCCTTTTCCTGCTGGCACTGCTCGTCACTGCCTGCAAGGACGACACGCTTCCCGCCTCTCCCGCAGAAGAAGAGGAAGAGGAAGCTGGCAGCGGCGTGTATGTAAGCGTGGTGGTGAATACGGGCGGCAGCAATGCTTCGCGTGTGCCTACGCCAGGAGAATACGGTGATGGATTGCAGCCAGGTACAGGCGATGAGAACATGGTGCATGACTTGACGGTATTCTTTTTGAATGGTGACTTAAACAATGCGACAAAAATCAATGCTTCTGCCTATTTCAGCGAGGATGAGATAACCCCGGAAGCTTCGGGAAACATCACGCTCTACACTGTGCAAAAGGAGATCGAAGGACTGTATGTAGGCAATACATATCATGTGCTTGTGATAGCGAATGCTGGAGACTTAACAAATGAGATTACTGATATAGAAGGATTAAAAAATAAGACTTTTAATGAAGTCATCGTTACACACGATACGGAACAATGGTTTCTGATGGCTTCGGAAAAAGATAGCGGAGAAATAGAAATACGTGCCAACAATTCCGAATACAACCCGACATGGGTAACGGTTGATGTAGAACGCATGACGGCACGGGTGGATTGTGCGTGGGAAAATGAATATGAAGTAAGTGGTGACAACATGTTCAGTGACGGTGGAAATTCCAGTCAAGACAAAGATAAAGTAACGATACTTGGTGCCGCTTTAGTAAACCATTATGTAGGGAATACGTATGCTTTTAAACGGGTAACGAATGGTACGGATTTAAGCACTGTAAACTATTTAGGTGATGAGACAAGAGAAAACGGGACAACTGGTAATGCCAGTAATTATGTATTAGACCCGCTGACAGTTCCAGGGAAGCATAATTCGCATTATACCTATTATTATATGGAGTATGTGAATTGGGATATAAAGAATGATTTTGCCAATCCTAAGAACAATGTTACTTCCGAACAGGAAGGGCGAACCTATTATTGCCTCAGCTATGCCCGTGAAAACATAAATACAACAGAACAGTTATCAGAAACGGAAGAGAATGAAAGAGTTGGAATCCAAAAATATGCC
Organism: uncultured Bacteroides sp.; assembly: GCA_900546355.1. Taxonomy (GTDB): domain Bacteria; phylum Bacteroidota; class Bacteroidia; order Bacteroidales; family Bacteroidaceae; genus Phocaeicola. Next base: position 14,283 of record URCM01000021.1, on the reverse strand, counting down.
ACGGGCATTATGTTCAAGGCACAATATACACCAGCCGGATTTCCTGAAGGAGAGACATTTTACCGTTATATGTCCCTCAATGGAAGCGGTTTGACCCTTTATACGGCAGAGGCTTTAATGAATGCTTTCCCCAATACTTTTACAAAAGAAAACCAAAGTGCATGGGGAGATATTGAAGGTTGTGATGTTTTTCTTAACGGTTGGTGTTATTATGTTTATTGGATACGTCATGCAGAGGACAACTCTGACGATATAAGTCCAATGGAATATGCCATGGTGCGTAATAATATATATCAGTTGTATGTAAATAGTATCAGTCAGTTAGGTACACCCGAACCGGATAGTAATGTGGAAGAAATAGATACGGGGGTGCATTTTCAAGTTAAACCTTGGAATATAAAGGATATAGAAGTGCCTGTTTTTGATTAATATGGAGGGAATGAATATGAAGTTATTCAAGATATACATTATCAGTTTGGTTACAATGGCAATGATTGTTGCTTGTACAGATGAATGGGATTTGCAGAAAAATAATTTTATTCGTGAGGGAGTGCCTGTAACAGTTTCGTTGGATTTTGGGGTTTCTGCTTCGAAGATAGCAAGTCGTGCAGCCGAAAGCGAAACAACGGAACGTACGGTGAACCGTGTATATCTTTTTGTATTTAACTCTGACGGTTCGTTGGATAACAAGCAATTGTTTACGATAAATTCATCTACGGAAAGTTGTATAACCTCTGTCACAAGTTTTTCGATGCATTCCGGTTACGACAAGCGTTTTTATGCTATTGCCAATCCTACCAGTGGTTCAGGTACATTGGGAGCAAACGAGCTTGCAAGGATAGAAAGTGAAGATGAATTATTGGAACAAACTTCAAGTTTATTGATTCCTACCAATATTGAGCGTTCCTATTTTCTGATGGCTGGAAAAATGGAATTGGCTTCTGGAAGTACACAAATAAATGTAGATGAACACGGCAATATACAAGGAGCTGAAACTTGTACACATGATCAGCCGGTAATTGAATTGGAAAGAGTGGATGCGCGAATTACATTTAAGATAAAAGGCGCGGAAGGACTTAATTTTATACCAGATCGCTATTGGGTCGAAAATATACCTCAGCATACATACGTATTTCCTCATGATGAAGATTATACAGAAGAAAACGGATTGAACTATGTTTCCATGTCTGATGAGGAATATGATGTTCAGCGTAATGTAGAAGGACAGGACGAAAGCGGCAATTATATATTTGAGTTCTATTTGGCTGAAAATAGGCTAAGTCCCAAGAAAAATATAACGGACACAGATGCAAATAAAGAAGTAGAGAACTTATATGCGTTACGTGAAAAAAGAGAAAAAGAAACAGGCATTATCGACCCCAATAAACCAGGGAAAGAAGAGGAAAATGGAGAATTTGAATACGCAAACCTCAATTCTACTTACGTAGTATTTCATGGAACATTATCTTATTTTGATAATGAAAAGCAAAGGTATGTGTATGCTGATTCTGAATATACAGTTCATTTAGGCAGCACGGGAGGAAGTTCAAATTGGAATGACCCTGAATATGTAAACAATTATCGTACGGAACGAAACACTCATTATACTTATACAGTAGAAATTGCCGGTGTGGAGAAAATGCGAGTGGAAGTGCAAGACGATAGAGAAGAACAACGTCCTGGTGTAGAAGGTGATGTGATTTTCTCAGGTGAAGCAGTGGCAGAAATGGATGCGCACTATGGGCGCACACGCTTTGTATTGAATAAACAAGATATATTAAGGGGATTGTCGTGGGCTGTACGCACTCCATTACAAAGTGGCATGAAGGCTTTTAACACAAAACAATTTGTAGAGAATAATAATAATGTCAGTACTGACAGAAATAACTATACACTTGAACAATGGGAATCCCTCCAAACAGACTTGAATCTTAACGATTACAAATGGGTGCAATTTGTGATTAACCGAGAAGCTGGTTATATAGAAAATGATGATTTTGCCAAATATCCAGGTTATCAATCTTACACAGGAAGTGATCCCAATGACCCTTATCAACCAGCACCACCGTTTGGCGGAGAAGGAGCAAATCCTGAATGGACTGAATATCCTGCAAATGGTAAAGTGGTTATGTATGATGCCAATCAATTGGTCAACCATCTATATGCCGAAGCTAAAAGAACAAATCCTGCTTCATCCATTTTTGATAGGAATGGTGATGTAATCATTACAGCTTTTGTAGACGAATATGTTTATGTATATGATCCACGCGAAGTATATTATCGTTCTCCTCTCACAGTCAAAACAGATGATAAAGATGTAAATTTACAATTATGGAAAGATGTAGTAAACCGTGATAATCGTATGCTCTATTTATGCACTACGGGAGCTATTTATAGTCCAGACGGCGAAACATCTGTTTCTGATAACGTATTTACCATTACGCAAAAACCTATTTATACATTCTTTAATGAGAACGATGATGCAATTACCGAAGCTTGGGGGACTGAATCTATTAACGAAACCGGGCCTATAAGTCCATATCCATCTGCCGGTGAATCTTACGGTGATCTTTATATAAATGAAAATGCCAATGGATTGCCTAATACGCGTAATGTGTTGTATAATAGCAGTAATGGAGCTCGTAATTTGAATTGGGACGATTTGATGTATTTAGACAATAGTCGTGAGCCTAATAATGATGGAACATTGCAACTGAAAGAAAACCGTAATAATATTTGGTATGCTTGCATTGCCCGTAACCGTGATTTAAATGGCAATAATATTGTCGACGAAGATGAAATACGTTGGTATTTGGCTTCCATAGACCAATTGACAGACATTTGGATAGGTCAATGGTCATTGAATGAATCAGCATGGCTCTATCATGGGACAGGCAATGTGCGGTCACATGTGGCCAGCAGCACTTATTATGTTGGTGGAAATACAGAAACCGGATCGCCTAACAACCCATTTGTGATATGGGCTGAAGAAGGAGCTTCACGTGGAGCATTGTCTAGCAGTACTGGCTATAATGGCGAAGGGACGAATAACACAACTATTGTAGATGCAGACAAGTTTGGAAATAGCAGAAGATACCACTACCGTTGTGTTCGCAATTTAGGTATCAGTCTGGAGGAAAAGTCTCCGGAAGTTGATCCTTATGTAAGCGTATCTACGGATAACCATTCATATACAAACGATGATGGAGAAACCTATCAAGAAATTATCCTTAATATGGAAAGAATGGAAAGAAATTCCATTCGCACTGCTATTGTGCAAGATGCAGAATTGCCCAGTCATACAGAACGCGACTATACCAATCGCCCTTATAGGAAATTTGCAGTGATTAAGGATCGAGATTTTTGGTTAAATTGGAAAAATGACAAAAATCAATGGACTTTTGGTTCGTGGCTTGACTATAATAATGGGCAAGATGTTTGCCCTGAAAGTTATCGTATGCCCAACCAGCGTGAACTGATGTTGATGTATATCAATATCCCCAACAATCTGGAATCCGGTATGATTTGGTTGGATCCTGATAACACTTATAATGACCCAAATGATGACTTGAATGATGTTTGGGTCGGTGACAAGGACATGGATAAATATACCAACCGCTACTATGTGTGTAGCACCGGCTATGAATATAATAATTATTATAGTGATAATCGCCCAGGTTTTATGTACGATGTTTGGGCAGGAGTACTGTTTCTGGAGACTAATAGGAATCACAATAGAGGTCTTGTCCGTTGTGTCCGTGATGTTGCTGAGTAAATTCTTCTCTCTGCTTTAAACAATACCAAGATTTATGTGGTGGGATTTTTTCGAGTACTTGTATTGCTTTGGTATTGCATGCAGACATAAACGAAGTGCGTTTCTCCATCCATCCGCTGAAAGATGTTAAAGGGATTGTGGCATATTCGTTTACAGTGCCGCTTCCTTCCGCATAAGACAAACCACCGCAATGGGAAACAGAATGAGAAGCTGTTTTGAGAAGCTGTTTTGAATTTCTCCAAAAAGTTTTTCTTGGGGCATGATAGCTTCATTCTTCATTCAAGCAAGTTTCTTCATTGTAAAATTCACCGGAAATTTTTATTTTTGCACCCGAAAAATTGAAATCAAACTATGGTCAAAGCTATCTTTTTCGACATAGACGGCACGCTCGTCTCCTTTAAGACGCATACGATTCCTGCATCTACCCGCAAAGCGCTTGCGCAACTCCGTGAAAAGGGAATCAAAGTATTCATTTCTACCGGACGACCTAAAGTATTGATGATGAAAGCTGTGGGCGACCTGGAATTCGACGGGTATATTACGTTGAACGGTGCCTGTTGTTTTACGGCCGACCACCATGACATCTATAAAAAGGGGATTCCGGAAGACGATGTGGAACGTCTTATCGAATTCAACAAACGGCATCCCGAAATCCCCTTCGTGTTTGTGCACGACGATACGTGGTTTATCACCGGGGTAAATGAATCGGTGCGAAAAGTGGCAGACCTGATAGAAATAGACGTGCCGCCTGTACGCCCTATGGAAGAAGCGCGCGGCAAGGAAATATTGCAAATCATGGGCTATTTTGAAACGGGCGAAGACGAGGAAGTGTTTGCCCACGTGCTGAAACATTGCGAACCTATGCGTTGGTATCCGCTCTTTGCCGACATCATCGCACGGGGGAACAGCAAGAGCCACGGCATCGACAAGGTGATAGCGTATTATGGCATCGACTTGCAAGATACCATGGCTTTCGGTGACGGAGGAAATGACATCCCGATGCTCCGCCATGCGGGTATCGGAGTAGCGATGGGGAACGCCGCACCCGAAGTGCAGCATGCTTCCGATTATGTGACTTCCCCGGTAGACGAAGACGGCATCTGGCATGCACTGAAGCATTTCGGATTGTTGTAATCCGGAATGCATTCTTTTATCAATGCGCTACGATACACCATACGGGATAATGGTCGGAAGCGCGGATGCTGCGGTCTACCTTGCATTCGAGTACCCGGAAAGCAGGGCTGGCAAAGATATGGTCGATGCGGAAATAAAGATGGTTCTGATTATACGTGAATCCCGGTCCCGCTCCCGCTTCTACAAAAGCATCGTTCAAGCCTTCACCTATCACCCGGTGGGCATAAGATACGGGCGAATCGTTGAAGTCGCCGCACACCAGGACATAGCGGGATGAGTTCCGGCGGATGGCTTGGGCCACCGAGTCGGCTTGAGGCGCACGAATGGCTACGGCCTCTGCCAGCTTACGCAACAAATGCTTGCCTTCGTTCTTCATATTGGCCTCATTGGGCGACTTGAGCAGTTCGTTGTAGGCTTTTTTATCGTAACTATCCAATTTATTCGACTCTAAATGGTTGTTGACCAGCGTCAGGGTATCGCCTTCTATCTCCAACCGGTACAGGACACTTCCATTGAACTGGCTGGAGTAGTTTATCGGCGTTGCCGACAAGATGGGGTAGCGTGAATAACATGCCAGCACATCGCCTCCGGAAGTGCACGTCGTTTGCCGGTAAGGATATGCTTTCATCGCTTCTTCAACAGCACGTTTCGAGGCACCCGCACCCGTACGGAATTCTTGCAGGCAAATGATGTCCGCCCCACTGTCACGCAGATAAGCCAGCACTGGATTCTGCCCTTCCTCCTGCTTCGGGCTGTTTGCCGCTATGCCTTGGGTGTTATAGGTGAGGAGTTTTAAGGTCTTGCTTCCTGGCTCGGCTTCCTTGACAGAACCTATCGGGAAATAAGTGTGCAGGCTGTTCCATCCCAAGGCGAAAAACAGCAAAGGTATCCACAACCCCCACGGCTTTACGCAGAGCCACACGATGCAGCATGCCGCATTGAGGCACATAAAAATGGGGAAGAACAAACCGGCACAGGCCCATACCGGATGGGCTACCGGGGAGAGATAAGGACTGTAGGCGCATGCCAGAAGCCCTATACCTATCACTCCGTTTATCGTCCCCAAAAGAGCCAATATGAAATGTTTTACGATTTTCATTTTTCGCTTGCGTCAAACAAACTTTTCTTTTCTTCTTCCGTCAGACTTCCGTATCCCGACTTGCGGAGCTTGTCTAAAATGCGGTCAATTTCATCAGTACGTGCCTTCTTGCGTTCGTTGAATTCGTAATCTTTCTGTTTGTCGCCGTAGTGTACTTCCATCTTCGGCTTGCGCGGCGCACGGTGCCAACGTCCCGAACAGCAATCCAACGCTATGTTTATCCAGCGGGTGAGGTCGCGTCCTTTTACCAATCCCGAAGCAAACCTCCATCCGGCAAGCGCGCCGCCCAAGTGCGCCAAATGTCCACCGGCGTTGTCTGCCGTCAGGAAAAGCAAGTCGAGCGCCACCATAAAAAGAGCCACATACTTCAGCCGTACGGTCCCGATAAACAGGAACTGCACCGGATAATCGGGTTCACGTACAGCCGTAGCCACCCCCACGGCAAGCACCGAGGCCGAAGCTCCCAGCAGGTACGAAAAGGGAACAGCGTCCCTGAAATAAGGGAAAACATTGTAGGCCGCCATGTAGAGCACGGCTCCGGCTATGCCTCCCAGTACGTACAGTCCCCGCAAATGTTTCGCAGAGAAAAAACCCAGGAACAACCGACCGAACCAATACAGCCAGAGCATGTTGAACAAGATGTGCAAGACGCCCGCGTGCATGAACATATAGGTCAGTACCGACCAGGGTTGCCGGAGATACTGGAAGAACGAGGCGGGAAACAAAAGCCAATTCGTCCACCGGTGCTCCGTTCCTGCATTGAACAAAACAAGGAAAAGGTTCACCAGTGTCACGATGAGAAACACACCGACATTGATGTAGATAAGTTGGGTCACGATGTCACCCCGTTTGAACCTGTTCTTCAAATCAGTAATAAATCTGCTGTCCGCCGCCATTTTTCTTCCTCCAGTAAATGATTAATATAACTCCGAAAAGCATACCGCCCAAATGGGCAAAATGTGCCACTCCATCTCCTCCGCTAATGCCTAACAACAGTTCGAGCACCGCATAGCCGATAACGAAATATTTCGCTTTGACAGGCATGGGAAGCGGGAATATGAATAGCGGGCTGTTGGGGAACATCATACCGAAAGCCAACAGGATGGCATACACCGCTCCCGAGGCACCGACGGTAGTGATCAAGTTCAAGTATTCGTCCATCGAAATGATGCTGATGCCGGTATTTACCCGGTCGTATTGCGAAAGATTGATTGCATAGTCGATATACTGCACGGCTTCTTGTATCAATCCGGCACCTATGCCGCACAGGATGTAATAAAAAAGGAAACGCTTGGGTCCCCACACGTGCTCCAATGTACGTCCGAACATCCAAACGGCAAACATATTAAAGAAAATATGCTGGAAATTGGCGTGCATAAACATATAAGTTATCAACTGTGCCGGATTGAAGTCGGAGGCAAGGAAAAAGTGCAGACCCAACATATCGTTCAAATCTATCCCGTATCGCTTTGCCACCACATAGCCGAAGAAACACAGCACGTTGATTATCAACAGATTTTTAGTTACCGTAGGCATATTATTCATATCACTTCAAATTTTTATGTAAGACTTTCTTTATTCGAAAAACAGTCCCGAAGCACCAACAGGCTTTCCGGACCCATGTTAAACAACAAATCAACGATACTGAGGTTCGGCAAAAACCCGGTTTGCGCATCGAATACCTGGTAATAAGGTTTGGCTTCGAATTGCGGATCGTATGATTGACAAGGCTTTTTAGGATGAATCCGCTCGCGGAAATCGTCTGCCGCTTCCGGCGAAGCCACATAGTAGCCGGTGGGCAACATACAGGGTTGCAAATCTATCTGTCTGCATACCCAGCGGCATAAATCCATATTAAAATCGTATAAAAACCCGTATTTCCGTTCGAAGAAAACGTGGAATTCATCGGCATAATAATCAAAAAAAGGACTATGCCGGTAGCTTGCCACGAAAGCATTCCAATGCACACGACGCCAGTTGCCGTGGTCGGAGATACGCATATCCTTCATCAAGCATTTCAGTTCGTCGTTTTTTTCGGTGGGGATGGTCAATGCCAACGGCCCGGAAGCCGAAGCAATGACGCACCGGTTGCGGTAGGTTTGCTTCATGTAATGGTCGAACCGCTCCACATAAACCTTATCGTAGGCATACAGTTTCGTGTAATACTCCACCGGTGCCAAATAAGCCGAACTCAACAGGATATTCTTTTCCATACATTCTTATTATTCTATACTTTGCAAAAAACGTCCCTTGCGGGTGGTAAACCAAATCCGCCAGGCCTGACCGATGATACACTCTTCGGGCACGAAACCAAACAAGCGTGAATCCGACAGGTTGACCGGATTGTCGGCAGCCATCCAGTAATAGTCTTTACTGAATGTATACGAACGTACCGGCCTGCCTTCCACCCATAGCGTATCCCCCTTTACCGTGGCCTTCTTTCCTTCGTGCGACACAATGGTATTGCACAGCAGGACGGCATTCCACGGATGAACCGTCACCGAAACACCTTTGCCGGGCACGACATACGGATGCACCTCATCCGCCAACTTGGCGTTAAGCGGGGTGAAAGCCACTTTGCCTGCGCCCTTTTGCGAAATCAGATAAAACTCGTAGCGGCTGAAGCTCCGTATGAAATCGCCTTCTTCGGTATATCCTACCAATGGATTGGCGTGGATGCCTACTGAGTCCAGTATCGCCAGCACGGTATCTTCGAGCGTTGCGGGGTATACATATAAAGCTTTGTTGTCCGGGCTCCACACTTCGCTTTGGGCATCAATCCACTCCTTATTTAATAATAAGGTGTCGCCTGCCTTGCCGATGCACCGGCTGATAAACATTTCCCGGAATTCGGTTCGTTTGTTTGAATGGGCTGGGTTGGGGTCGTTGAATAAAACGATATCCCCCTTTTTTACATCGCAAGAACCTATGCGATGGTATCCGAAAACCGACGGGAAAGGCATACGCAAACCGTAGCTCCACTTGTTTATCAATACCCCCTCGCCCTGATAAAGCGTATTCTCCATCCCGGAAGAAGGGATAAAACAAGATGTCACAAGAAAAGCTTTCACCAGGATGACCGCCAGTATGCATCCGGCGGCTCCTTTCAGTACGGTTTTCCACTTGGTATGCATTTGCTATTTGATCGTATCGACAAATTTAAACAAACGGTTCCAGCGCACCTTCCCTTCAAACCAATTGCGGTCTTGGTCGAGAGAAAGCCAGATAAATATCGGTTTCCCTACTATATGGTCTTCGGGCACGAAGCCCCAGAAACGGGAATCGGCGGAATTATGGCGGTTGTCACCCATCATCCAATAATAGTCCATCTGGAAGGTATAGCGGGTCGTTTTCTGTCCGTTGATGTAAATCTTCCCGTCCTTTACCTCGACGCGGTTGCCTTCGTAAGCATGGATAGGACGTTCGTATATGGGCAGGTTATCAAGAGTCAGGTCGATGGTTTCCCCTTTCTTCGGAATCCATATCGGACCGTAATTGTCAAGTGTCCACCCCGTCACTTTGTTTACCGGATAAAGTCCTTCTATCACTTCATCGGGCGCAGGATCGATAGCCGTTACCAAATCTTTGCGTGCCGATAAGGCTGTCTTTGCCTTTTCGGTCAGTGGTATATAGTAAACCGACTCTTCCGGATAATACATCATACGGTCTTCCATGCTGATGCCTAACTCGTGGCACAACTCATCGGGCAACATGCCTTTGGTGTGTACAAGGTAACGGTATTGCACGTTATCCGGCTCCTTATTCGGCTTTCCGTCTATGTAAACGACGCGGTCCTTAATCTGCAAGGTCTGTCCCGGCAAACCCACGCAACGTTTTACGTAGTTCTCACGCCGGTCTACCGGACGCGCGATGACTTTTCCATAAAGTTGCGGGTTTTCTTCTATGTATTTCCGTCCGGCTGCGTAATAGTAATCGAATACTTGCCGTTGCTGCTCCAGGTTCAGACTTGACAAATCTACCGGTTGCGACAATTGCTTGCCCGCATCGTAGCTCATGCGATATAAGTCATCGGAAGGGATGGCCGTAGCTACGCTATCGCCTGCCGGAAAGTTGAACACGACGATATCATTCAGCTTGACTTTACCCAAACCGCCTACCCGTTTGTAGTCCCAATGAATCCACTCCAAGTAAGACTTGCAGTTGAACACCGGAAGCGTATGCTGGGTCAGGGGCATGTGTAACGGAGTCTGCGGGATACGTGCCCCGTAGCTCATTTTACTGACAAACAGGTAATCGCCTACCAATAAAGACTTCTCCAATGAAGACGAAGGGATGACGTAATTCTGAAAAAAATACAGGTTGACGAAATAAACCGCCACCAGCGCGAATACGATAGCGTCCACCCAGCCCATAACTGTCAACACGGCTTTATTCTTCGACTTCTTCCACCACGTCCATGGAATTTTTTTCGTGATATAGGCATCAAATATGAACGGAATCACCACAACGCCCAACCAGCTCCTCAGCCATACGAGGAACACGATATATAATAAAAGGACGATGCCAAACTTGACCCACTGCCTGCGCGATGCTTGTATCATAAACACAGATTAAAATTGAAATAAATCGTTCATTCCTAAAAAACCTTCATGCGTAGCCGTATATTCTGCGGCAAGCACCGCACCCAAGGCGAAACCTTTCCGGTTCTTGGCATCGTGGGTGATGATTATTGAGTCGGCTTCCGACTCGTAACGGATGGTATGGATACCCGGCACTTCTCCTCTGCGTACTGCGCTTATCGGCAATTCATCGGGAGCACACTGGGTAGTCCCGCTTACTGTACCGTCAGGTGCGGTGAGCGTACCCATTACCCATTTGTCCTTGCGGTCTATATGCTCAAGGATTCCTTCCGCCAGCGTAATGGCTGTTCCGCTCGGTGCATCCAGCTTATGGATGTGATGCGTTTCTTCCATCGACACATCGTAATTGGGGAAACGGTTCATTATCTTCGCCAAATAGTTGTTGACGGCCGAGAATATCGCCACTCCCAAGCTGAAATTGGAAGACCAGAACAATGTTTTGCCTTCTTCTTTACACAAGCGGCGCATTTCTTCACCATGCTCGCCCATCCAGCCTGTACTGCCCGACACAACCTTTACTCCCTGCCGGAAAGCTTCCATGCAGTTGCCATACGCCACCGTAGGTGCCGTGAACTCAATGGCTACGTCTGCCGAACGGAACGCGTCGGAATCCATATCCTGATGGTTGTCGATATCGATGATGCTCACAATCTCATGACCGCGGGAAAGAGCGATTTTTTCTATCTCTTTACCCATTTTTCCATATCCAATTAATGCTATTTTCATAATAAACCTATTAAATTCAGGCACAAAGATAGCGTTTTTCGTTATTAATTAGTACATTTAGCGAACATTTACACCTCATTAACATGGAACAACTCTTGCATTACGTGTGGAAACACAAGCTTTTTGCCCTAAAACCACTGCAAACTACCGCCGGGCAAGCGGTAGAAATCATCGACCCGGGATTGCCCAATATGCATGCCGGTCCCGATTTCTTCAACGCCAAAATAAAGATAGACGGCGTGCAGTGGGTGGGTAATGTAGAAATACATCAGCGGGCATCCGACTGGTTCAAGCACGGACACCAACTGGATGCCGCATACGATTCGGTCATCCTGCACGTAGCTTCCCAAATAGACGCGGTACCTGTGCGCGGCAATGGCGACCCCATCCCGCAAATGGAACTGCATTGTCCGCCTTCGGTGGAAGCCAACTATAAACGCTTGCTTGAAGAAGACCATTATCCTGCCTGCCATTCACTGATATCTTCTTTGCCCGCTTTGCTCGTACACGGTTGGCTTTCCCGCCTTCAGGTGGAACGGTTCGAAAACAAAGCCGGACAAATACAGAACCGGCTGGAGGCGTGCAACGGGGATTGGGAAAATGCTTTTTTCATCACTTTAGCGCGAAATTTCGGTTTTGGCGTAAATAGTGACACATTCGAGCTATGGGCAAAAACCATCCCGATGGGAGCGGTCAACAAGCACCGTGACAACCTTTTCCAGATAGAAGCTATTTTCTTCGGGCAAGCCGGGTTGCTGCAAGAGCTTCCCCTCGACGCTTACACCGAATCGATGATAAAAGAATACCGCTATCTCAGGCACAAATTCAGCCTGACGCCTTCCGATGAATGCCACTGGCGTTTTCTTCGTATGCGTCCGGGCAATTTCCCGCATATACGGATTGCCCAGTTGGCTTGCTTGTATTTCCATGCGCAAGGATTACTCTCACAACTGATGGAAGCCGGAACCCTGAAGCAAGTGCGCGGCCTGCTTTGTGGAGGAACTTCCGAATATTGGTTGACACATTACCGGTTTGGCGAAGTGTCTCCTCCGCATCCTAAATCGCTAAGCGGCAAATCCATCGATCTGCTCATCATCAATACGGTAATTCCTTTTTTATACGCCTATGGCAAGCATAGAGCCAATGAAATCCTCTGCCAGCGTGCCTGTACGTTTCTGGAAGAGTTGAAGCCAGAAAACAATTACATCATCCGTATGTGGCAAGAATGTGGATTGAAAGCCGCCCATGCCGGAGACAGCCAGGCTCTTATCCAATTGAAAAAGAACTATTGCGACTTGAAGAAATGCCTCTATTGCCGCATCGGATACGAATATTTGAAAAGAAATTAAGAAGAAACCCCAAAAACCAAGACACATGAATTACATTTATGAACTCAAAATGAAGGTACGCGATTATGAATGCGACCTGCAAGGTATTGTCAACAATGCCAATTACCAACACTATATCGAACATACCCGTCACGAATTCCTGTTATCCGCCGGCATCAGTTTTGCCCAGCTTCATGAGCAAGGCATCGATCCGGTAGTGGCCAGGCTCACCATGGCGTTCAAGACCCCATTGAAGAGCGGAGACGAATTTATCTCTAAACTTTACCTGAAAAAAGAAGGCATCAAATATGTATTCTATCAAGATATCTTCCGCCTGCCCGACAAGAAAATAGTCATCAAGTCGACGGTAGAAACCGTATGCGTCATCAACGGACGGTTAAGCGATAGCGAACTTTTCAACAACCTCTTTGCGCCTTATCTGTCCGAATGAATACGCAGGAAACACTTTACCGGCTTGCGCTTCCCTTGCTGCCCGGCATCGGCATCAATAGTGCCCACACCCTGTTGCAGGTTGCGGGAAGCGCCACCGTGCTTTTCACCCATCCGGAAGATTTGCCCGACATCTTGCCGCAGGCCAGTCCCAAACTCATACAAGCGTTTGGCCATCCGAAAATACTCCGGCGTTGTGAGGCCGAACTGGCTTTTGCCGAAAAGAATCAAATAGCCTGCCTTACGGCCGATGATGAAGGCTATCCTTCCCGTTTGCGTGAATGCAGTGACGCGCCACTTGTTTTATTCTATCAGGGGAATGCCGACTTGAACAGCCGCCATATCATCAGCATTGTAGGCACACGTAATGCCACCGATTACGGAAAAGGCCTATGCGGACGCTTTATCCACGATTTGCAGGAACTTCTACCTGATGTTATCATTGTAAGCGGACTGGCGTATGGCATTGACATCCATGCACATCGGGCAGCCTTGCAATACAAGTTGGATACGGTAGGCGTATTGGCTCACGGACTGGACCGTATTTATCCCTATACCCATCGGCATACCGCTATTGAAATGATATCGCACGGCGGATTGCTGACCGAATTTATGAGTGGCACAAACCCCGACCGGCAAAACTTCGTCAAGCGCAACCGCATCGTGGCTGGGATAAGCGATGCGACTCTTGTGGTCGAATCGGCGTCAAAAGGAGGTTCACTGATTACCGCGGAAATAGCCGGAAGTTACCACCGGGATTGTTTTGCTTTCCCCGGACGGATAGGCGATACTTATTCGGAGGGATGCAACCACCTGATTAGCTCCAATCAAGCGGCTTTGCTTCAAAACGCCGAAGAACTGGTCAAAGCCATGAACTGGAATCGCCCGAAACAGATGCCTCCGGCCATTCAGCGGCAACTCTTTCCCGAACTGAACGCTGAAGAGAAATTGGTGGTACAACTCATGCAAAAACATCCCGAAGGCATCCAGGTAAACAACCTGGTAGTAGAAAGCAATATTCCCATTACCCGCATGACGGGCATCCTTTTCGAACTGGAACTGAAGGGAGTCATCCGCAACTACGCCGGAGGAGTGTACCGAACCATATAGTCAAATTATAGTCAATCAGAAATGGATTGCGAAAAATGGAATGGAACGCAGAGACGCAGA
>URCM01000020.1 GCA_900546355.1 uncultured Bacteroides sp. | reverse complement strand
TGTTGCTCAGGAACTTATAAATAAAGTTAAATCAAAGTGTTGCGGAATTAAGGATTAACTAATTAACACCATTAAATTTATGAAAAGCACTATCTACTTAATGCTTTCAGAACTGTTGTTTTTCTTATGATTGATTTTCAATGCTGGCACGGTAAGCAGGTTATCGTGATTTCGTGTCTCCTTTTATATATAAGGAGAGATGTAGAGAGAAGCAGAGATGAATGAACACTTTTTTAAACCAATCAACATGATGAAAAACATAAGACAACAGTTCTTGATGAAACATTCCCCAGAATGGAGGAAAGTTTTGCAGGTAAGAGGAATCTTGTTCTTCTTATTGTTATGCTGCAGTCTGACAGCGACTGCACAGGGAAAGTTTGTCGTTTCGGGAAAGGTGCTCGACAACAACGACGAGCCGTTAATCGGAGCGACAATCGCACTGAAAGGAAACACCAGCGTAGGTACGGTAGCCGACTTTGACGGTAATTTCACCTTAGAGCTACCTGAAAAGAACGCCACGCTGACCGTTTCTTACATAGGCTTCCTGTCACAAGACGTGGAAGTGAAAGGCCGCAACATGATTGTCATCCGGATGCGCGAAGACTCCGAGATGCTGGATGAAGTCGTAGTCGTAGGTTACGGCCAGCAGAAAAAGGAATCCGTAGTGGGTGCCATCACCCAGACCAAAGGCGAAGTGCTGCAACGTGCCGGTGGTGTATCCGACATCGGTGCAGCCTTGACCGGTAACCTGCCGGGTGTGACTACCACAGCCAGCTCGGGTCTGCCGGGTGAAGAAGAGCCGCAGATAGTTATCCGTGGCTCCAGTTCGTGGAACAACAGTTCGCCGCTGGTATTGGTAGACGGTATCGAACGTCCGATGAGTTCGGTCGACATCAACTCCGTAGAGTCTATCTCCGTATTAAAAGACGCATCGGCTACCGCCGTTTACGGTGTGAAAGGTGCAAACGGCGTTATCTTGATTACGACCAAACGCGGACAGGAAGGTAAGGCACAAATCGATGTATCGGCACAGGCTACTATGAAGGTACCCTCAAAATTGCCGAACAAATTGGATTCGTATGATGCATTGCGGATGCGTAACATCGCAGTAGAACATGAATTGGCTTTGTCTAATGCTACGGG
Organism: uncultured Bacteroides sp.; assembly: GCA_900546355.1. GTDB lineage: Bacteria > Bacteroidota > Bacteroidia > Bacteroidales > Bacteroidaceae > Phocaeicola. The sequence continues at coordinate 34,017 of URCM01000020.1, read as the reverse complement.
GACTGGTGCATGGGACTACATCACCCCGATGTCTGTTATTAATAAGTATCGCTATCCGGCAAATCTGGAAGAATACGAACGCTACCCGAACGTAGATTGGCAAGATGTCCTTTTCAAGGATTATACCATGTCTTACAATGCCAGCCTGAATGTCAGTGGTGGTACTCAATTTGTAAGATATTTCGTTGGAGCAGACTTCTTGCATGAAGGTGACTTGTTCAATGTCATGGACAACGGACGTGGTTACAGCGGAGGATTCGGATACAACCGTATCAATGTCCGCAGCAACTTGGACTTTTCTTTAACCAAGACCACTACTTTGAAGGTCAACATTGCCGGTTCGAATGGAGCTAAGAAAACTCCGTGGGGATATACAAATTCAGGCGATTGGGCTATCGCACAATACTGGGCTGGAGCCTACGGTACACCGCCAGATGTATTCCTGCCGCAATATTCGGACGGAAGCTGGGGATATTATCCCAATGTTTCCAACGTTTCCAACTCCGCAGCCAACCTGGCTTTAGCCGGAAGAATGAATACCACCACTACACGCATCAATACCGACTTTACTTTGGAACAAGACTTGAGCTTTATCACCCAAGGCTTGCGTGCCCGTGCCATGGTGTCGTGGGACAATGTTTTTGTGGAAATCAATCGCGGTATCAACGACTTATACCATGATTCTGTCACGAAATGGATTGACCCGGAAACAGGAATTGTTTACCTTGACCCTACACTCTACAATGACGATAAATTCGACCCGAGCAAAAATCCAATTATGTGGACCACCAGCGGCGGTGAAGTAGACAACAATGCGACTCAACGCAACATGAATTACCAAGTGCAGTTGGACTGGGCACGCGAATTCGGCGACCACAATGTAACCGCCATGGGCTTGTTCAGCCGGCAGGAAACCGCTACCGGTAGTATTATCCCGAATCGTCGTGAAGACTGGGCGTTCCGTACTACCTATAATTATGCCAACAAGTATTTCTTCGAATACAACGGCGCTTACAACGGTTCCGAAAAATTCTCTCCCGAATACCGTTTTGCCTTCTTCAACTCAGGCGCTATCGGCTGGATGATTTCAGAAGAAAAGTTCATGGGCTTCTCCAAGAAGTGGCTGGATATGTTGAAAATCCGTGCTTCATACGGTGAAATCGGTGACGATAACGTAACCGACCGCTGGCTGTACCTGTCCCAATGGGGAGTAGGTGGAGGAACCAACGGAGCTACCCCCATGGCATTGAATCAAGCCATCAGCCCTTACACCTGGTACCGGGAAACAACCGTAGGTAATCCAGACATCCATTGGGAAACGGTGAAGAAATTCAACCTTGGTATCGACTACTCGTTCCTGAACGGTCTGTTTGCCGGTACGGTAGAAGTCTTCCGCGACAAGCGTACCGATGTCATCGTGACTTCAGGTGACCGTGCTGTCCCCTTCTACTTCGGTATGGATGCCCCGGCAGCTAACTTAGGTAAAGTAAAGACCCACGGTTACGAATTAGAACTCCGTGTCAACAAGGTATTTGCCAACGAAATGCGTTTATGGGGTAACTTCAACATGACCCATGCAGTCAACGAAATTATCCAACGGGATGACCCCTTATTGCAACCTGCTTACCAAAAAGAAGCCGGTTTCAGCATTGGCCAGAACCATGCCCACATTGACGCCGGATTTATGGGAAACTACGACCAAATTTACGGTAGCCCGGCACACGACACCAACGAAAACCAAAAACTGCCGGGTGACTATTACATTGTCGACTTCAATGCCGATGGTGTAGTTGACGCACAAGACAGTGCCCCCTACGGTTATTCCAGTACTCCGCAAAATACCTACAGTGCAACAGTAGGTTTCGAATGGAAAGGATTCAGTGCCTTTGTACAATTCTATGGCGTAACCAACGTGACCCGCGACGTTACCCTGACCAGTTTCGGCAGCCGGTTGAATACAGTATATGACCAAGGTAACTGGTGGTCGAAGACTGAAGGAGACCCCGAAGTAGTTGTACCTCGTTTCACGACTACTCCAAGTTACAATACAGGCACACAGAACCTGTACGACGGTTCGTTTATCCGTTTGAAAAATGCCGAAATCGCTTATACCTTCGATGGCGGTTGGGTACAAAAATTGGGTATCCGCAACCTGAAGGTATTCTTGAACGGTAACAACCTGTGGGTATGGACCCGGATGCCGGACGACCGTGAATCGAACTTCGCCGGAGTCGGCAACCAAGGTGCTTACCCGACCATGAAGCGTTTCAATTTAGGTATTAAGTTCACATTATAAAGACAGCGACGTATGAAACAACGATATAAAACCTTACTATATAGCAGCTTGTTCACACTGGCATTGGGCACCACTGCCTGCGAGGATTACTTGGACAAGAATCCGGATTCGACAGTAGATGCAGCCACAGCCTTCCAGAACTTCAACAATTTTCAAGGCTTCGTGGAAGAAATCTACAACTGCATTCCCGATAAAGAGAACTGCTACTGGACTACCACCTTCAACTGGGGAGACGATGAAATCCTAAATACCGAAGGTGACTGGCACATGACCCATCAAGTAGACTTGGGAAACTTTTGGGGCTGGCAAGCTGGCAGATTAGGACAAGACGGTTGCTGGATGGACGGCAATACCAATGACCCGACCTCTAATGACCGTATGGCTCACCATTTATGGGGACATGCATGGTACTGCATCCGCAAATGCAATCTTGGTCTGACAAATTTAGGCAACATGGTAGGCACGCAAGAAGAGCGCGACCTGATTGCCGGACAGTTGTATTTCTTCCGTGCCTGGTGGCATTTTGAACTGATGGCATATCTGGGCGGACTGCCTTACATCGACCAAGTACTGGAATCGGAAGGCTTGAGCCTACCTCGTCTCAGTTTCCAAGAAGCGGCAGACAAAGCAGCAGCAGACTTCCGCCAAGCAGCCGACCTGCTTCCGATTGACTGGGAAGACACTTCAGCCGGTATGCACACCCCCAACCAAAACGATTTGCGTATCAACAAAATCATGGCATTGGGCTATTTGGGCAAGACCTATCTGTGGGCAGGCAGCCCGTTGATGGAGAACGGTGCACAAACCGGAGGAGCCCTCACTTATAATTATAATAATGAGTATTGCCAGAAAGCAGCCGAAGCCTTTGGCGAATTGCTGAACCTGGTAGAAAGCGGGCAGACTCAATATGCACTAGCACAGTATGAATACGACGATGTTTACAACCATGAACGCTCAGCCAGTGCAACGTCTTGCTTCGATGACATCTTCTACACCATGAACCAAGGCTGGGAACAACCCGGTTCGGTAGAAGCTATCTTCCGTGGTCCGGCATTCGGTATCAACACCGCAGCCTTCAGAGCCGCAACAACTTACGGTCCTAAAATGAACAATGTCGTAGACGGAGATAATATCATTCACCAACCTACAGCCAATTATGTCAATCTGTACGGTATGGCAAACGGTTACCCATTGGATGACCCTCGTAGCGGTTTTGACCCCACTCATCCATTCCGTGACCGTGACCCACGCTTCTACCATGATATTGTTTTTGACGGTTTCCAATACATCAATGGGTATGTAAGCGGTGATATTGCTGCCTACCAATATTGCCAACTCCATACAGGCGGAAACATGCGAAGCGATTTGAACGGTAGCCGAACCGGATACTTTATCCAGAAATTAGCGCCTCATACCGTCAATACCATTGACAAAGCTCACGATTATAGCCGCAGTCTGCAAGTGTATGTACCTTATATGCGTTTGGGTGATATTTACCTGATGTATGCCGAAGCCTGTGCTGCCATCAACGGAGCGACCGGTAAGGCAAACAACTGTTCCCTGACTGCCGAAGATGCCATCAACCGTCTGCGTGACCGCGTAGGTATGGCACATGTACCGGCAGACTTTACCGGAAACAAAGAAACGTTCATGGACGAAGTGCGCCGCGAACGTGCTGTAGAATTGTCATTCGAAGGCTTCCGTTTCTGTGACCTCCAGCGTTGGCTGTTGCTGACCGAAGAACCGTATACCATAAAGACCAGTCAAGAGTTTAAGCGTGTGGAAAGTGCCGAATGGTTTACCGAAAACGACCCGAGAGATGCAAGAGTTGACAACTGGCGCGAAGAAGTGCTTGTCACCCGCCAATTCTCTTCCAAGCATTACTGGTTCCCGCTGAAGACCGATGATACCTACCTGTATGAAGGTCTTGACCAAAATCCGGGCTGGTAATTGTAACAGCAGAAAAATGTAGAACATTAAAAGAAGAAACAAATGAAAGTAAAAGATACACGATTCATTTTATTTGCCGCTGCCTTAGGGTTGCTTCCTGCTTACCAAAGCATCGGAGCACAAACCGCAGAAGCAAATGAGACTGACTCGCTTCAGGCAGCAGAACCGTCGGTGCAGGTAGCATTCCGCAAAGTAGCACAAGACGACCTGTTGGGAGGCGTTTCAGTGATTGACATGGAGCAAGTGAACGACAAGAACTATACCACCTATAGTTTGGACAACCTGCAAGGCTATGTAGGCGGTTGGAATGGAAACTCTTTATGGGGCATGGACGGTGACAATGCCGGTTACTTGGTTTTGGTAGACGGAGTGCCTCGTGACGCCAATAACGTATTGCCAACCGAAATCGAACAGATTACCTTCTTGAAAAGCGCATCGGCTGTAGTGCTCTACGGTAGCCGGGCAGCGAAGGGTGTGATTTACATCACCACCAAACGCGGCAAATACCAGGAAAAACTGCAAATCGATGTACGTGCCAATACGGGATTTTATGTACCTAAAGGCTATCCCAAATACTTGGGTTCGGCAGAATACATGACCCTGTATAACGAAGCCCGTGCCAATGACGGGCTGGATCCGCTGTATAGTGAAGCAGACATTTACAACTACGGTTCGGGCATCAATCCTTACCGCTACCCAAGTCTGGACTATTATTCATCGGACTACCTGAAGAAAACATACAACCGCAGCGACGTGACTGCCGAAATTTCGGGCGGTAACAAACGGGCGCGTTTCTACTCTAATGTAGGCTACTACCGGCAGAATGACATTTTCAATTTCGGCGAGGCTGACAAGAATTACACTAGCCGGTTGAATATCCGCGGTAATGTGGATGTAACCATCAACGATGACATCAAGGCGTATGCCAATGCCAATGCGACATTCTACGACGTACGTTCGGGGCGTACTACTTACGAGACAGAAGAAGGAGAAACCTACGACTATTGGACGGAAGCAGCCAGCATGCGTCCCAACCGGTTTGCACCGCTGATTCCGTTAAGCTACATTGACCCGAATGCATTTTCGGTTCATGACTTAATGGGTGTAAACAGCAATATCTTCGACGGGATGTTCCTTGCGGGAAGCCAAATTGACAACCGCAACATCTTTGCCGACTACTATGCAGCCGGTTACAACAAGTACACCAGCCGCCAGTTCCAGTTCGACACGGGTATTGACTTCGACCTGCACAAGCTGCTGAAAGGGCTTTCGTTCCACTTCCAGTTTGCGGTGGACTATGCCACAAGTTACAATACGTCGTTCAACAACACCTACCGCATCTATACACCGACTTGGTCGAGCTACAACAGCGCAGATGTCATTACCGGTGCTGGATACGAAGGTACTGATGAAAAAACGGGTGTGCAGAACATCAGCGGCAGTACCGATAACCAGACCATTGCCCTGTCTGCTCATTTTGACTACAACACTACCATCAACAAGGCGCACAACCTGTCTGCCATGCTGTTGGTAAACGGGTACCAGCAAACCAATTCTACGGTGTACCACCGTACCAGCAATGCCAACTTAGGCATTCAGTTGGGTTATAACTACTTAGGCAAGTATTATGCCGAATTCAGCGGAGCAGCTGTACATTCAGCCAAACTGGCAGAAGGACACCGCAATGCTTTCTCGCCGGCACTGACCCTTGCCTGGAAACTGCATCAGGAAGATTTCTTTATAAACTCTTCGGTAGTAGATGAATTGATGTTAGGCGTATCGGGAAGTATCCTGCATCAGGACATTGATTTGGCTAACTATTATATGTACGAAGCGAACTTCAACCAATCTGATGGAGCATGGTGGGGCTGGCAAGAAGGCGTAAACCGACAATCCGTAAATTCTTTACGCGGAGCCAACGAAGAACTGACTTTCATCAAACGGAAAGAACTGACCGTCAGCCTCCGTACTTCGTTGTGGGATCGCTTGATTACGGCTGATGCCAACTTCTTTGTCAATTCGACAGAAGGTTTGCCCATCCAACCGAGCACCATTTACCCGAGTTATTTATCGACCTATTACCCAGTAGCTTCTTTCGTTCCGTATGTGAACTTCAACAACAACAAACGGGTTGGATTTGACTTTGCAGTGAACTTCAATAAAAAGGTAGGCGAAGCCGACCTCTCGTTGGGCGTTACCGGAACCTACTATAAAACAGAAGCTACCCAACGGGATGAGAACTATGCTTACGATTACCAAAACCGTACCGGTAAACCGGTAGATGGTTTATGGGGATTGGAATGCGAAGGCTTTTTCCAAAGTGAAGAAGACATAGCCAACTCGCCCACCCAGAACTTCGGAGGTACAGTACGCCCAGGCGACTTGAAGTACAAAGACCAGAACGGTGACGACGTGATTGACACCAACGATGAAGTCTACTTGGGACGTGGCGGCTGGTACGGTTCTCCGTTTACCTTGGGTATTAACTTTACAGCAAAATGGCGGAACTTCACACTATTTGCTTTGGGAACAGGCGGATTCGGCGGCCATGCCTTCAAGAGCGATTCGTACTATTGGGTATACGGCGACGGCAAGTATTCGGAAGTAGTTCGCGGACGTTGGACACCGGAAACTGCTGCTACGGCAACTTATCCGCGTCTGACAACGTTAGACGGAAACAACAACTTCCGGAACTCTACGTTCTGGCTCTACAAGACCAACCGCTTTGATTTGGCTAAATTACAGTTGACTTACGATTTTCCGAAACGTCTGCTGCAAAAAACCTTCCTGAAAGAAGCTGCTATCTACATCAGCGGCTCGAACCTGCTGACCATTGCCAAAGAGCGTGAACTGATGGAAAGAAATGTCGGTACTGCCCCGCAGACCCGTTTCTACAATTTAGGTGTCAAAATTGCTTTTTAATCAATTAACGAAATAAGAAGTATGAAAAATATCATTAAACTTTTAGCACTGCTCCCATTATTTGCGACAATGGCATGTGATGACCTGTTCGAACCTGCCATTGAAAACAACCGGGACTTGGATGCCATGTATTCAGACGCTGATTATGCCTTAGGCGTATTGGGGAATGGCTACATATTACTTCCTTACAACACTTCGCCAACCAGCGATGTGGCAACAGATGATGCCGTATCAAATGACAACAGCAATACCTGGCGTGCGATGGCAACCGGAGCCTGGACGGCACAGAACGACCCCGCTTCCCAATGGAAGAACTGCTACAATGCCATTCAGTATTTGAACATGTTTTTGGAAAGAGTGGAGAGTGTTCCTTTCGCTATGGAAACAAATATCCAAACCCTGTTTGTAGATAGCTACAGCGGAGAAGCCTACGGACTGCGTGCCGTTTACATGTATTATTTGTTAAGGGCACACGGAGGAATAGGCACAGACGGACAATTATTGGGAGTGCCTATCAAAACCGACTCAGAAAGTCCGGAATCTGACTTCAGCCAACCGCGCGACACGTATGCAGCATGCATTGAACAGATTCTTTCGGATTGCGACAAAGCCATCGAATTATTACCGTTGGACTACAAAGATGGTCATACCGAGAGCGAAATTCCGCAAAAATACTTGGATTTAGGCATCAACGTCGACCAATACGACCGTGTAAACGGAGTATACCGTGCCGGACGTATCAGCGGCAGAATCGTAGAGGCAATCCGTGCACAAGTTACCCTGATGGCTGCCAGCCCGGCTTTTGCCGAATCCGGAATCACATGGGAAGAAGCTGCCAATAGTGCCGGAACAGTACTGCAACGCATTGACGGCATCAACGGAATCGATGCAGACGGTTATACCTGGTATTGCAACACCTCGGAAATCGAAGGCTTAGGAAACGGTTCGAATCCCCAAGAAATTATTTGGAGAGCAGGTTATAGCGACAGCAATACACTGGAAGGTGATAATTTTCCACCAAGCCTGTACGGCAACGGACGTGTCAATCCAACCCAAAACTTAGTGGACGCTTTCCCCATGGCAAACGGTTATCCCATTGACAACAGTAACTCGGATTATGATGCAAACAATCCGTATGAGAACAGAGACCCACGTTTGGCAACTTACATCATCACCAACGGAAGCACAGCCGGAAGCACAACGATTACCACCGGTTCGTATGGTACCAACAACGATGCCATTAACCGGGAATCGGGACACTCTACTCGTACCGGTTACTACCTGCGCAAACATTTACGCTTCGATTGTAACCTGGACCCGAACTACAACACCCAACAGCGTCATTACTCGGCACGTATCCGCTATACGGAAATCTTCTTAGACTATGCAGAAGCAGCCAACGAAGCTTGGGGACCGAAAGGAACTGGTTCGTTCGGTTTCAGTGCCTACGATGTCATCAAAGCCATCCGTACCCGTGCCGGTGTAGGTACAGACAACGGTGACCCTTATCTGGAAGCATGTGCAAACAGCCAAGACCAGATGCGCGAACTGATTCGCAACGAACGCCGTCTGGAACTTTGCTTTGAAAACATCCGCTTCTACGATTTGCGCCGTTGGAATGCCAACCTGACAGAAGCTGCCCAAGGAGTAAACATTACCCGGGCTGCAAATGGTAGGCTGACTTATACACCGATTCAAGTGGAAGAAAGAAGCTACCAGTCGTACATGATTTATGGTCCGATTCCGTACAACGATGTATTGAATTTCGGTTTTGTACAGAATCAAGGATGGTAATAATAGTGAATGTAATAAAGTTGTAGAGAAAATATCGGTTTGTAGAAAACAAGCCTTGGCAGGTAAAGCTCCCTCATGGGCTTTGCCTGTTAAGCCGGTTGAACCGAGTAGGATTCTTTACCTCTTTTGCTTACAACTCTTAATATTAAAGATAAAAAACAGAATCAATATGAGAAAAGTAAATTTATATTCTATACTGTTGGCAGGAATTGCCGCATTGGGCATCACTTCGTGTGAAAACGGCGATGCGGAATTCCCGAACTATGACAACTCTGCCGTTTACTTTGCACACCAGACTCCGGTACGTACATTGGTAATGGGAGAAGATACGTATGACACATCGCTTGACAACGCCCATAAATGCAAGATTTATGCTACCATGGGTGGGGCATATGCTGGAAGCGGGTCGACTGTCATTGATATCATGGTAGACAATGAGCTATGCGACAACCTGTACTTTGCCGATGGCGTGACTCCCGTACGTCCGATGCCTGCAAACTATTATACGTTGTCGTCGGAACAGATTACGCTGAACGAGTTTGAAAACCTGATGGGGGCCGTAGAGGTAACCTTCAACAATGAGTTCTTCGAAGACCCTGCCTCTACAGAAAACACTTATGTCATTCCGCTGCGCATGACCCACGTGGTGAATGCAGACTCTATCTTATTGGGAGTACCTAACACCCCCAATGCAGCATGGACCAATGCGGATATGTGGGACACGGCTCCGAAAAACTATGTATTGTATTGCGTGAAATACATCAATAAGTATCATGCTACTTACTTGCGTAGAGGTATTGACCAGATAACGGAAGGTGGCAACACTACGACCAATGTGCGCCATGAGTATTATGTGGAAGATGACGAAGAATGCGATGTAACGACCCGTAACCTGCATACGGCTATTTTCCCTGTATCAACAACCATAGGAGACGAAACCGTGACTTGTGACCTGTTGTTAACCTTCAACGACAACGACGAATGTACCATTACTTCAGGAACGGAAGGATTCACGGCAAGCGGAACGGGTAAATTTGTAGTAGACGGAGAAAAACAAAGTTGGGGTAACAAAGACCGCAATGCACTCTACCTGGATTATAACATTGACTTCGGAGCCAAGCAATACAACACGAAAGACACACTGGTCGTTCAAACCCGTGGCGTGGCTTACGAAGAGTTCTCTACAGTGTACGCAGAATAAAAGAAATTACTTTAAACCGTAAGAATCATGAAACACTATACAAATAAATTTTTGCTGGGAGCACTTGCCATAGGCGCATTGTCCGCTTGTACGGACGACAGCATGCTGCCGTATGACGCAGGTTCGATGCCGGAAAGCCTCGTCCAGTATGAATACTTGAAACAATATGACGTGCTGAAAAACTATGTAAACCGCACCGAAAACCCGAACTTCAAGTTGGGTATTGCATTAGCCGCAGGCGAGTATACCCAAGGAGACTTAGTATACAGCATGGCTTGTTCCAACTTCGACGAAATGACGGCAGGAAATGAAATGAAATACGCCTCTATCGTCAGCGATGATGGGACAATGAACTTCTCTACCGTAACCAGCTTTGTAGATGCCGCCCGCCAAGCAGGCATGACCATTTACGGACATACCCTTGCGTGGCATTCACAACAGAACAACACGTACTTAAACAGTTTGATTGCCCCGATTGTCATTCCGGGCGAAGCTGGAAACGGAGGCTACTGCATGATACTGAAGAATGCCACAGCATCGGCCAATATTTGGGATGCGCAAACCTGGTACCAGCTCCCTACCCCGTTGCAAAGCGGCACGACTTATACGCTTAGCTTTATGGCACGGGCTTCGGCAGCTTACAACGACACACAAATCTACCTGCAATGTTCGGACGGAGGCAACCAGGAATATCCCGGCGGATTCAATGTCGGCACCGAATGGCAACAGATTAACTTCACCTTTACGCCTACCGGCGCAACGGTGGACAAGATTGCTTTCAACTTCGGTACGGCAGCCATCAATATTTATATCGACAATGTATCACTGACAGGAGGAAGTGCTACCGAAAGCTTGATTCCGAACGGCGATTTCGAAGACGGGACCATTACAGGATGGACAGGATGGACGCCTGGTAACTTTGAAACTATTTCGGAAGATGGAGAAGGATATAGCGAAGGTGGAAGCGAGCCTGCTTACGATGAAAGTGTCATTACCTCTTCTGATTTTGAGAACGGTATCGGAAGTTGGGGAGGCTGGGGAGGCTCGGCTACCCGTGGACAGTCGGCACAAGGAGGTGGTTATGAAAGTGACTACTCATTCGAAATCGTTAACCCGACAGCTTCCGCTAATGCCTGGGATGTCCAAGTGGCATGGGACTTCGCAGCTCCATTGGTACAGGGCGGTACTTACCGGCTGAACATGATGATTAAAGGTTCGGTAGAAGGCAGCATTACCGCAGGCTTGCAACGCAAATCTGATTACGCAGGCGCAGGTGACTTCCCCGCTATTCCTATCTCTACGGAATGGACAGAATATAATGCCGAAATCACTGTAAACGGAGGAGGTGCAGACTGTGCAGACCGGTTCTTATTCAGTATCGGTAATTACGCGGGAACTATTAATATTGATAACATCACGTTATGTTACCTGAATCCTGAAGGCGGTGGCGGTGGACAAACCATCGAAATGACCCCCGAAGAAAAGAAAGACACCCTGACTTGGGCCATGGATAACTGGATTAAAGGCATGATGGAAGCTTGCGGCGGCTATGTCACCACTTGGGAAGCCGCAAACGAAACCGTATCGGGAGCAGACGCAGACGGTGACGGCTGGTACGACCTGCAGTCGGCAACCAACGGTGACCCGGAAACCAACTTCTACTGGCAAGACTACCTGGGCAACGAAGACTATGTGCCTATCGTGACCAAGGCGGCCGAAAAATATTTTGCCGAATATGGAGGTAACCCGGCAGACCTGAAACTCTTCATCAACGACTACAACCTGGAATCGTGGTGGGACGGCAACCAGAAACTGAAGAGCCTTATCCACTGGATAGAAGTATGGGAAGCTAACGGAGCCAAGATTGACGGTATCGGTACGCAGATGCACGTCAGCTACATCCTGAACGAGGCAGACCAGAAAGCCCAGGAAGATGCTATCGTGAATATGTTCCAACTGATGGCGGCAACCGGCAAGCTCATCAAGATTTCGGAATTGGATATGGGCATTGTAGAAAAAGCCTTCGGCGAAGGCATCAAGACTGAAAATGTAACCTTCGACCAACAACTGAAGATGGCAGAGTTCTACCAGTTCATCATCGAAAAATATTTCGAGATTATTCCGGCAGCGCAACGTTACGGCATCACGCAATGGTGTGCGACCGACAGTCCGGCTGACTCAGGATGGAGAGGCGGCGAACCGGTTGGCTTGTGGGATATCAACTACAACCGCAAACCGACTTACGCTGGCTTTGCCAACGGTTTGACAGGAAGCGTTATCGCAACTCCGCAACCCTGACCGTTATCCGATGAAGGCTTCTCTCTAAGCTTTTGATTCATAAATAAAAATCTGCCACTGTTCATGCACCCGCAAAACGTGGCAGATTTTTTTTATTGCCCCCCCCAAGACAGAGCAGATAAGTTACGCCGCCCACTGCAACCCGGTTTACAGGTTACCCTCTATCGTAAACATGCATTTTACGTATATGTTACATGGATGCATCATTCTGAAACATACGTGTATGGCGTGATATGTACAAATACGAATCAGAAACATCCGTTAACGGCTTTTTGACCATTATTTCATATCTTTGCCGTATGGGAAACGCATTGATTATAAAAACCAGAAAACACTTATAAACCTAAAAACTTAAAAACGTATGAAAAGACTAAGCATCTCATTCCTGCTTCTGTCCTGTCTGCTCTGCGCATACGCAGCCGAACCGTTCATTGTGTTCAACCGGACAGACACGGCCTTCCCCGTAGTGAGCGGCGGAAAGCCCTGCCCCATCCTGGTGGACAGCAACGAAGACTCAGCCATCTTGATTGCCGTGCAAAACCTGCAAGAAGACTTCCTCCGGGTGACGGGCACGAAAGCCGAAGCGGCAAACACACCGACCGCCAGCCAATACATCCTGGTAGGAAGTGTAGAATCGCCTTTCATCAAACAACTGTTTAAAGACGGCAAACTGGACAAGAAAGAACTGGAAGGCAAAAACGAAAAATACATCATCCAGACCGTGGAGCAACCGGCAAAGGGTATAGACCGTGCATTGGTCATTGCCGGAAGCGACCGCCGCGGAACAGTATATGGCATCTATGAACTGTCGGAACAAATGGGCGTATCGCCTTGGTACTGGTGGATGGACGTACCAGTCACCAAACGGGCCGAAGTCTATGCCAAAACGGGCAGTTATACCGACGGCGAACCTGCGGTGAAATACCGCGGCATCTTCCTCAATGACGAAGCCCCCTGCCTTACTTCATGGGTGAAGAACACGTATGGGACCAATTACGGCGACCACCGCTTCTACACCCGCGTGTTCGAACTCATCCTGCGCCTGAAAGGAAACTACCTGTGGCCTGCCATGTGGGGATGGGCATTCTATGCCGATGACCCTGAAAACGGCAAGACCGCCGACAAGATGGGAGTATGTATCGGCACTTCACACCACGAACCGATGGCACGCAACCACCAGGAATATGCCCGCAACCGCAAAGAATACGGTGCATGGAACTACGCCACCAATCCCGAAGGACTGAACCGCTTCTTCCGTGAAGGTATCGAACGCATGAAAGGCACCGACGACGTAGTGACCATCGGTATGCGAGGCGACGGTGATACCGCCATGGGCGGTGAAGAAGGCAAAGACCACGAATACGTGCCGCAATTCGAAAAGAACATGAAACTGATGGAAAGCATCTTCGACAACCAACGCCGCATCATCAAAGAAGTGACCGGACGCCCCGCCAAGGAAACACCGCAACTATGGGCACTTTATAAAGAGGTGCTGGAATACTACGAACGCGGATTGCGGGTGCCCGACGATGTCATCCTGCTGCTGTGCGATGACAACTGGGGCAACGTGCGCCGTCTGCCTAACGCTAAAGAACGCCAGCATCCGGGCGGCTGGGGGATGTACTACCATGTAGACTATGTAGGCGCCCCGCGCAACTCGAAATGGATTAACGCAACCCCGATACAGAACATGTGGGAACAACTGCAACTGACTTACGACTACGGAGTGGATAAATTGTGGGTACTGAACGTAGGCGACCTGAAACCGATGGAATACCCCATCACACTCTTCCTCGACATGGCTTGGAACCCGAAAAAATACAATGCGGACAACCTGTTGCAACATACCCGCGACTTCTGCGCCGCTGCTTTCGGTGAAGAACAAGCCGATGAAGCGACCCGTCTATTGAACCTCTGCTGCAAATACAACGGACGAAGCACTGCCGAAATGCTGGACCGTACGGTATATAACCTGGAAACAGGCGAATGGCGGCAAGTAACAGGCGATTACGCCCAACTGGAAGCGGAAGCCTTGCGCCAATACATTACCCTGAAACCCGAATACCGCGACGCATACAAGCAACTCATCCTTTTCCCCATACAAGCGATGGCAAACCTGCACGAAATGTATTACGCCCAAGCGATGAACCTCAAACTGTATGCTGAAGGGAACCCCGCCGCCAACGAATGGGCAGATAAAGTAGAGAAAGCCTTCGCCCGCGACAAACAGCTGTGTGATGACTACAACCACACGATGGCAAACGGCAAATGGAACGGCATGATGACGCAGAAACACATTGGCTATACTTCATGGAACGATGCGTTTCCCGCCGACAAACTGCCCGAAATACACCGCATCGAAAATCCGGAAACTGCCGTAGGCGGTTATGTATTTACCGGGAAAGACGGTTATGTAGCAATGGAAGCCGAACATTACTTTGCCAACATCCCCGCCCAAGACGCCCAATGGACGGTGCTGCCCTACATGGGACGCACGCTGAGCGGCATGTCACTGATGCCTTATACCGTACCGACAGACGGAGCATCGCTGTCTTACAAACTGACGATTCCCGAAAAAGCGGACTCGGTAACCGTACATATTATCGTGAAGTCGACCCTCGCCTTCCACAGCAAGGAAGGACACAAGTACACCATAGGATTTGAAGGCGGACAAGAAGAAACCATCAATTTCAACGGCAACTTGAATGAAGACCCGGAAAACATCTACAGCATTTACTATCCGACGGTAGCCCGCCGCGTGGTAGAAAAGAAAGTACGCATGGAGCTTCCGGCATCGGCAGACGGCACGTACACCTTGAACTTCCGCCCGCAAGACCCGGGTATCGTGCTCGAAAAGATTGTCGTAGACTACGGAGGCTACCAGCCATCGTACCTTTTCGGAAACGAGTCGCCCTGCAAACGGAAATAAGCTTCTTATGGTTTGCCTGCCCGAAAACATCCACCTGGACGCATACGGGCGGGCTAACCCCGCCCCTACGTTGGCTAATTGCGGACATTCATTTTTTATTATGTGGGAGGGAGCGTTCTTCGCTCCCTCTGTTTTTTTGCTCTATTCGAACTCTAAGACAAACGTAGTGTTCCAACCGTTCGTCCCGGCACGCAGCAGGCTGATACTTCCGTTCGAAAGCTTCATAATCTGGCGGGAAAGCGACAGCCCGATACCGCTTCCTCCCGTACGGGTAGTAAAGAAAGGCACAAAAATCTGCTCGGCCTCCGCCTCCGGAATAGCGGGGCCATCGTTGCTGATATATACAAAAACATGTTCATCCGGTGCGCTGTAAGCACGTACATGGATGCATCCTTTCGTTTCCCCAATCGACTGTACCGCATTTTTCAGAATGTTTATCAATACTTGACGAATCAGGTTCGGGTCGGCATACAGCATCAGTTCCGAAGGTTCTATCTGCAGGGTGAGCGAAATGGTATCGGGAATCAGGCTCAACCCTTGTATCTGGCGAAGTAAATCCAGCAAATAAAAAGGTTCGGGCGAAGGTTTCTGCAAAGCCGAGAATTTCCGGTAACTGTCTACAAAGGAAATCAATCCTACCGAGGTTTCATGAATCGCACGGATACCCTCATAAATCGGACTTTCCCTTACGTCCTGCCGCTTCAGGAAGGTTTCGCTCAACGACGAGATAGGCGCAATGGAATTCATAATCTCATGCGTCAATACCCGTGTCAGCTTTATCCACGAATCCAGTTCCTTGGCATCCAGCTCGCTGCGGATATCATTCAACGTAAGGATGCGCACGTTGGTTTCCCCCAACTGCATTTCGGTAGCACGTACCGACAACTGCACTTCGCCCTTTGCCGTAGTAAACTGAAGGTTGCAACGCTCTCCTGTCTTCAATGTACGCAACATGTGCGGCACTTCGACGCCATAACGTTCCAACTGCTTCAACGTACTGAGTATCGGGACAGCCAGCAGACGCGCCGCTGCCGGATTGGTCTGCACCACAGCCTGTTTCTCATCGAGTACGATAACCCCCGAACTGACACTGGACAATATTTGCCCGTAAAAGCGTTCGCGTTGTTCCATCAGCTGCTTCTGCTCGCCCATCAAATCACCAAACCGATTCAGGGTTTCTTGTAAAATCCGCTCTCCTCCTGAAAAGCCATACAATGGAAGACGGAACGAATAGTCACAGTTGCGGATAGCTTCCAACATCAACCAACTTTTTTCACGCAACTGTTGCCGTATCCGATAAGATATCCATACGAACACCACACAACAGATGCCACCAAGCACACCCGCCCAACAGTTTCCTTTCAAGACAGCTACCGTAAGCAACGATATACCGGCCATCAAAACCACCATGCGGAAAAAAGCCCGATACACCCAACTATAACCCATACCGTTTCATCTTGTTATAAAGAGTCTGACGAGTGATTCCCAATTTAGAGGCCGCTTGCGACAGATTACTGCCACATTGCTCCAAAGCTTGCCCTATCAAAGTGCGCTCCATCTCGTCTAACGTATGGAAAGCGGGTTCAGCCTTTTCTCCTACAGTTTGCGCCGTGGTTTTTTCCGTTGTAGCGGTCAGTTGCAACGATTCGGCACGTAGCTCGCCTCCATCAGAAAGAATAACCGCTTTCTCTATCGTGTGCTGCAATTCACGGATGTTACCATACCACGGATATGCCAGTAAGCGTGCGGCAGCATCGGGAGCAAATGTACCGTTGGTCCGTCCGTATTGCTTGGCATAACGTTCCAAAAACATCCGTGCCAGCGGCAAGATGTCTTCTTTGCGTTCACGCAACGAAGGGATATGCAGGAGAATGGTATTGATGCGGTAAAGCAAGTCTTCGCGGAATTCGCCTTTGCGCACCATTTCGTCCAAATCACGGTTGGTGGCACATATCAGGCGGATATTGGTAGGCTGCGGCGTGTTGCTTCCCACCTTGATGAAACTCCGCTTCTGAATGGCGGTCAGCAGCTTGGCTTGCAGGTAATAAGGCAGATTGGCAATTTCGTCTAAGAACAATGTACCTCCGTCAGCAGCTTCAAAACGTCCGATGCGGTCGGCGTGGGCATCGGTGAACGAACCTTTCACGTGTCCGAACAATTCGCTCTCGAACAACGACTCGGTGATAGCTCCCATATCGACAACTACCATCGGACCGTCCTTGCGGTTTGAAAGACGATGGATTTCACGTGCCAGCATATCCTTTCCGGTTCCGTTCTCGCCGGTAATCAGGATATTAGCGTCCGTAGTGCTGACTTTTTCCACCAATGCACGCAAAGGACGGATGGCCGGCGAGTTGCCCCAATACATTGCTGCATCGGTTCCGCTGGTCTTTGCCGACGTGCGTTTCTTTTCTTTCTTATGCGCGCACACCTTATTATATACATCCACTAACGTCCGGATTAACTTGTCATTATCCCATGGCTTGACCACAAAATCAGCCGCACCCTCCTTAATACCCGTCACGGCAAGGTCAATATCAGCGTATGCGGTAAACAATACCACGCCTACTTGCGGACGAAGGCGACGGATTTCCTTCAGCCAATAAAGCCCTTCGTTCCCATTGTTGATGCCCGAAGCAAAATTCATATCCAGCAATACTACATCCACCTCGTCCTGAGACAGCACCGTAGGAAGAGTGACAGGCGAATCGAGCGTCAGTATCCGTGCAAAGTAATCTACCAGCAGATACCGCAACGAAGTCAATATGTTCCGGTTGTCATCTACAACCAGTAAGGTTCCTTGTTTTGCCATTGTCTTTCGTTCTAAATCCACCACAGAGGACACAAAGTACCACAGAGGATAACCATATATAAAAAAGACCCTGTGTGCCTCTGTGCCCTCTGTGGTAAATAACCGTCTGCAAAGATACGCAAAGAAATAATATGCCCCATTACGTTCAGTGTCTAAAAATTTGACACCTAGTGTCTAATTTTTAGACACTCCTTAATATGTTAAATTATATAACTAACTACAAATCAACAACTTGTGTTTTTGGCACGATATTTGCATCTGATTTTGCAGAAACAAGAACGAAATAATGAACAAAACAATGAACATACGAAAATCAATGGGCATGCTGCTCTGCCTGTGCAGCCTGTCGGCAACCGCCCAAGAAGCATGGGACATCGACCGCTGCATGGCATACGCTGTAGAACACAACCGTACCGTGAAGCAACGGACACTGGAAGCCGACAACTACCGGCTGGATAAGATAGAAGCCATCGGGCAATTCCTGCCCGGAGTAAGCGGAAGCGTGAGTGCACAGTACAGTTACGGACGTTCGGTAGACCCCGGAACCAACACCTACATCTCACAATCTACGTTCAACAACGGCTATGCCATGGAAGGCTCGATGCCTATCTTTCAGGGAGGAAGCCTTATCAACCAAGTGCGGCGGGCAAGAGCGAACGAACTGTTAGGCAAAGCCGCCCTGCAGGAAGCGAAAGACAATACCGCACTCGAAACCTTCCAGGCATACATCGACGCTCTTTATTACTACGGAACGACCCGCCTGGCAGAACAGAAGCTGGTAGAAAGCGACTCATTAGTTTACAAGACCCGACGCCAAGAAGCGTTGGGACTGAAAGGCATGGCGGACGTGGCACAAATGGAAGCCCAGCAAGCCACCGATGCCTACAACCTGACCCATCAGCGCAACCTCTATGAGACGGCAATGCTCACCCTGAAGCAGACGATGAACTATCCCGTAGCGGATACCCTCGTGCTCGACACCCGGCTGATAGACACACCCGTCATCGAACAGGTGCGGCTCTCGGCAGACAACGCCGACGATGTGTTCCGCATCGCCCTCAACTGCAACCCCACCCTGCGCCAGTCGGAGATGAACAAGCAAGTGGCGCGGATGAACCGCAAAATATCGTGGGGCTCGCTCTTCCCTACCATCAGCATCTTCGGTGGCATCTCTTCTTCTTATTATAAAGAGTTACACCAAAGCGGCTACGACAACTTCGCCGACCAGATGAAGAACAACTTCGGTTCCTACTTCGGCATCTCGATGAGCATCCCCATCTTCAACCGCATGTCCGGTTCCATTGGTGTGAAGCAGGCAAAAAACAACTACCTCATCGCCACCCAGCAATACGAGGCACAGAAAGAAGCCTTGCAGAAACTGGTGCTGCAAGCCGTGCAAGACCGCGAAGGATTCCTCAAGGAAAGCCTGCAGATGGAAAAGAAAGTCACCTCCGACTCCATCGCCTACCGCGTCACACGCCGCAAATTCGAAGAAGGACTGATGACCTCGCTCGATGTGCAGAACAACGCATCCACCCTCCTCGAAAGCCAGACCGGACTGCTGCAAAGCAAACTCACCTACGTAATGAAGTGCCGCCTGGTAGATTATTATAAAGGAGAGGAAATCATTCGACAGTAGTTAAGAAGTTAAGAAGTTAAGTAGTTAAGAAGTTAAGTCAATAGTTTGGCAAACGGATTACATCTGCAAAATGTATTGGCTTAACTCCTAACGAAGCGAAGTGGAGTGATAACTCCTTAACTCCTTAACTCCCCAAATAGTAAACAGTAAATCGCAAAATCGTAAATTTTAAAATTATGGATATTCAACTCGAAAAGAAAAAAGGCATTCAGAAGAAACACATCCCCTACATCGCAGGCGGCGCGGTCATCCTCGCCCTGCTGGTATGGATTATCTTCGGCAACCACGCATCCACCTTGCGCATCGACGGCGACGCGCTCAACATCGCCGACGTCACCTACGGAGAGTTCAACGACTACATCCGCCTCAACGGACAAGTGCAACCCATTTCTATCGTGCAGCTCAGCCCCGAAGAAGGCGGCATCGTGCAGGAAAAAGTAGTCGAGGAAGGCGCGCACGTGAAGAAAGGCGACGTCATCCTCCGCCTGAGCAACTCGAACCTCGACCTGCAGATATTGAACGCCGAATCGGAACTCGCCGAAAAACAAAACCTTTTGCGTAACACGCAAGTGACCATGCAGCAAGACAAGCTGAACAACGAGACCGAAAAGGTACAGCTCGACGTAGATACCCGCCGCAAGCTCCGCACCTTCCAACAATACGAACGCCTCTACAACGAACGGCTCATCAGCCGCGAAGAATATCTGCAAGCGGAAGAAGATTATCAGGTAGCCCAAAAGCAGCATGCCCTCATCAGTGAACGCCTTGTGCAAGACTCCATTTACCGCACCATCCAAATGGACCAGATGGAAGACAACCTGCACAACATGCGGCAAAACGTCCTCCTCATCCGCGAGCGCAAGGACAAGCTGGAAGTGCGTGCCCCGATAGACGGAGAACTGGGACTGCTGGATGTGGAACTGGGACAGAACATCACTGCCGGACAGATGGTAGGCCAAATCAACGACCTTTCCGACTTCAAGATTGAAGCGATGATAGACGAGCACTACATCGACCGCGTCACCAACGGGCTGCCAGCCACCTTCGAACGGCAGGGAGCAACGTTCCGTCTGAAGGTGCGCAAAGTCTACCCCGAAGTGCGCGAAGGACGTTTCCGCACCGACCTTGTCTTCGAAGGCAACCGCCCCGAAAATATCCGCAGCGGACAGACGTATTACATCGATTTGCAATTGGGCGAACCGACCCAAAGCGTCCTCATCCCGAAAGGAACGTTCTTCCAAGTGACGGGCGGCAACTGGATTTTCGTCCTCGACAAGGACGGCAAGAAAGCATACCGCCGCCAAATCCGCATCGGACGTCAGAACCCCCAATACTACGAGGTGCTGGAAGGCCTGGAGCAAGGCGAACGGGTCATCGTCTCGGGCTACGAAAGCTACAAGGACAACGAAGTGCTCATTCTGAAATGAGTCTTTTCACCACAGATTACACAGATTTATTAAATGAAGAACGAAGAATGAGAAATAATAATTTGATAAATCTGTGTAATCTGTGGTGAAAAAAGCCTGATTCGACCCCTCGAACGATACAACAACCATTAAAAACATAAAATTTATGAAACAGATTATCCTTTCACTCATCGTACTTCTCGGCGCAAGCCTCAACGCCTGCATGGCAAAAGACAACCAGACCAGCGAAACACGCAACATCAGCGGCTACACTTCCATCCGTATCGACGGCGTGGCAACCGTCCGCTTCGCGCAAAGCGACACTTGGTCGTGCCGTATAGAAGGCAAAGCCGAAGAATTGGACCGACTCACCACCACAGTAAAAAACGGCACACTAATCATCGACCAACGGAAAGAGGGCAAACGGGAGCAGAACATTCAAGGTACAACCCTCTATCTCTCCGCCCCCACGCTCGATGAAGTGAATATAGATGGTGTCGGTACATTCGAATGCGAAGAACCACTAAAAGCCGAAGACATCCGTTTCGAAATAGACGGCGTCGGCACTATAAAAATCGCCGACCTGCATTGTCAGACAGTACAGATAGATATCGACGGTGTGGGCAAAGGCAATGTCAACGTGTATTGCGATAAGCTGAAAGCTCGTGCCGATGGAGTCAGTTCGCTCAAGCTGAGCGGCAAGGCGCGTTCGGCAGACATCAAAGACGGCTTCTTAAGCAAAATCAATGACCGCCGGCTGAAAGTTGAGGAATAAGTTCACCACAGAGGACACTGAGGCACACAGAGTCTTAAAAATAAAGATTATAACCTCCGTGGTACTCTGTGACCTTTGTGGTGAAAACCAAAACCGTTATTCACTATTAACTTTTAACTATTAACTGAATAAAATGAACACCTTAGCACGCAATTTCTCGCATACCTTCCGGCGCTTCTTCACGGCAAGCGTCCTGAACATCATCGGGCTGGCAATCGCCTTCGCCTCCTTCTTCGTCATCATGACGCAGGTAGACTATGACTTGAACTTCAACAAGGGGTATAAGGATTATCAGAATATCTACCGGCTGGAAATCAAGCCCAACGAGGAATGGGGCTGGCAGCTTTGGACACCTCGCCCCATTGCCGAACTGATTGGCACCGCCTCGCCACATATCCAGGCATCCGCCATTACCGGGTGGGTAAACGACAACGATTATGAAGTGAATGGAAACCTTTTCAACGAACCTGTGATGACCGGCTTCGGCAACTTCATAAAAGTGTTCCAGCCTGAAATGGTAGCAGGCTCTACCGATGCCTTGGAAAAGAAAGACAACGTATTGATTCCCGTCTCAATGGCTATGCGCATGTTCGGAAGCACGGACGTCGTTGGCAAATTGCTGTTCCGAGGCAAACAGTCGGATAACAAGCCTGTGACCATAGGCGGTGTCTACAAGGATTTCCCCGAGAACTCGCAGATAGGCAACTATATCTTTATGCCTTTTGACCCGGACATAGACAAAAACAACTGGGGCAACTGGAACTACACCTGCTATTACCGTCTGAACAATCCGGCAAACGTTTCCGAAGTGGAGAAGCTGGCATTCCAAAAACTGATGAAAATAGCGCCTGAAGAACTGCAAGAAGGGTTACAAGAAGAAAAAGACAACGCTGATTTCTTTCATTTAATCCCTTTATCGGAAGTGCATTTCTCTAAAATCGGCAACAAGAGTGCCAGCAGCCGCACCACGGTCTACCTGCTCATCTGTGTGTCGTTCCTCATCGTCATCGTTGCCGCTATCAACTTCATGAACTTCTCGCTAGCGGAAACGCCGATGCGCCTCAAGAGCATCAACACGCAGAAGGTGCTGGGAGCAAAGACTTCTTCCCTGCGCGGCGGACTTATTGCGGAATCGGTGCTTATCAGCCTCATCGCTTTTGCCGTATCGCTGGTGCTGCTGCTCGCCGTACGCAATTCAGGCATACAGGATTTGGTGACAGCCGACCTCAGCCTCGGCAAGCATTTGCCTTTACTGGCGGCTACGTTCGGCATCAGCATTCTGATTGGCGTGCTGGCAGGGCTGTACCCCTCATTCTACGTTACGTCTTTCCCTCCCGCACTGGTGCTGAAAGGTTCGTTTGGCCTCTCGCCCAAAGGACGGAAGCTGCGCACGGCGTTGGTATGCTTCCAGTTCTTCGTGGCGTTCATGCTGATTATCGCCATTGGCATCATGTACACACAGAGCCGCTACATCCGCACCTCGGAGTACGGTTATGACAAGGATGCCATTGTCGTAGGCGATGTAACCCAAGACGCACGCAAGCAAAAAGATGCCGTAGTAAGCGAACTGTCGCGCATATCGGGCGTGGAAGGCGTGGCATTCTCGCAATTCGTACTCAATTCGCAAGATACTTATATGAGTTGGGGACGAGGCGAAGGAGACAAGAACATCAATTTCGCCTGCTTCCCTGTAGACGAACATTACTTGGACGTAATGGGCATTCGCATCACCGACGGACGCAACTTCAAGCCCAGCGACAACGGCGTATACATCTTCAATGAAGCCGCACGCAAGAAATATCCGTGGATGGCAGTAGATATGCCAGCCACTCCCGGCGACTGGAACGTAGTGGGTTTCTGCGAAAACATCCGGTTCAGTACGTTCCGAAACAATGACATTGCCGAGCCTATGGCATTCATTTATGTCAGCAAAGCCAAACTCTGGAGTTATGAAAACATCGTCAACGTCCGCATCTCCGCCGGAACGGACAAGGTAGCCGTTATCCGCTCCCTGCAAAAGGCAATGGAAAAGTTCACGCCGGGGCATGACTTCAACTTCCGGTTCATGGACCAGGTGCTCGACAATGCCTACCGCAACGAACTGCGCTTCACCCGCCAGATATTGCTATTCTCCCTGCTCGCCATCGTCATCAGCATGATAGGCGTGTTCGGGCTCACCATGTTCGAGAGCGAGTACCGCCGCAAGGAAATCGGCATCCGGAAAATATTCGGAAGCACCACGGGCGAAATCCTGCGCATGTTCAACAAGCGATACCTATATATATTAATCGGATGCTTCATCGTTGCCGCCCCCTTCGGCTGGTGGATAGGACAACACTGGCTGGAAGGTTTTGCCGAGCGCACTCCCATCCGTGCCTGGATATTCCTCACCTCCTTCCTCCTCGTCACCGCCATCACTATGATAACGGTTACGGTGCAAAGCTGGAAGAACGCCAACGAGAATCCGGCGAACAGCATCAAGACAGAATGAAATAAAGTTCAACACAGATTACACAGATTAATAAATTTAAAAATCCGTGTAATCTGTGGTGAAAAAGACACCAACCAACTATTAATTATTAATTGTTAATTATTAATTATTAATTGAAATGAAGACCTATTTCACCTTCTTGGAGCGCAACAAACTCTTTACATTCGTCAACGTGGCGGGGCTGAGCATCTCGCTGATGTTCGTGCTCCTTATCGCCAACATGGTGACACGGCAGCTCACCGTGGACAAAGACCTGCCCGATGCCGACCGCATCTATGTGTTTGCCAACGAACACTGGGCAGGAGGACATTACAACTTGGGCGACCGCCTGCAAAGCCGCTATCCCGAGATAGAGGACTGGTGCGCCATCAAAGTATCAAATCCGTATGTGCAACCGGACGACAAGCCGGTGCAGGTATTAGGTGCCAGCGTGAAGAAGAACTTCTTCGAGTTCTTCCGCTTCCCTTTGCTGGAAGGGAACCGCGAACAACTGCTTACCGATGACAACAGTGTCGTGCTTACCCGCTCCGCCGCCCTTCGTCTGTTCGGCACCGAGCACGCCGTAGGCAAGACCCTAAAAATCATCCCTTGTAATAACGGGATATTTACCGTGACGGGTATCATTGAGGACATCAACAACTCTATTATCCCTTCGGACATCGACATCTTCATCCCGTTCGAGAACATGAAATACATCCAATGGAGTTGTTCGATGGAATGCACCGAAATGAACGATGCAGCGGGGAGCACCCTCTTCTTCCGCACCGCTCCGGGAACTGACTTGAACCGGAAAGCCGATGATGTAGTGACATTCCTGAGAGAGTTTTACTGGTTGTTCAGAGACAGTGACAGCTTCAAGAAAGTCCAATTCATCCCATGGCATGATTTCTACTTTTCCGAAACTCCTGCCACTGTCTACCTCAACCAGTACGACTTCAAGCTGGTAGTGATTTTCATCACCATCGGCGTGCTTATCCTCTTGATGGCGGTACTGAACTACATCAGCATGAGCGTGGCGCAGACCAGCTACCGTGCCAAGGAAATGGCTACACGCCGCCTGCTCGGTTCGTCACGCCCCGACATTTTCTGGCGCATGATAGCCGAATCAGCACTGCTCACATTGGTTTCGTTTATCATAGGCTTCCTCCTTGCCAAAGCCGCCGAACCTGTGGCTATCGACTTGCTTCACGCCAAGCTTGACATTACGGGCGATCTCAATGCCACAACCGTTATTGTCTATATCCTGTTCATCGCAGCACTGACCTTGCTTTCGGGCTTTATCCCGGCTACGATACTTTCCAACTACAACCCTATGGATGTAGTAAAAGGGACTTTCCGACGCAAGACGAAAGCCGTCTACCTGCGAGTGCTCAACATCGTGCAGTGTGGACTGACTATCGCCCTGCTCACTTGTTCCGCCTATCTCTCCGTGCAGATATACCGCATCGTACACGCACCGTTGGGTTACGAATACGGCAACGTGCTGACTTATCCGTCCTACGGCTCTCAAAAGAACCTGCAACTCTTCCGCACCGAAGCAAAGAAGCTGCCCTTCGTGAAGCATGTTTCTTTCTCATGCGGCATACCCTTGGACGGAGGGAACAACAATACCACCTATATTCCTTCGGCGGACAGCACCTTGGAGATGAGTTTCCAGACCTTTATCGTTGATTCGGCGTTCCTCGACATCTACCACATACAGATAACCGAAGACCGTCATACGCCGATAGGAGGCAACAATTTCTTTCTAAGCGAACGGGCGATGAAGATGTTGGAACCTGTCGGAACCAAAGATTATTTCACGAGCAACAATTACGGACGCACCCAGATAGCCGGCGTGTTCAAGGATTTTGTCATCAGCCGAAGCCTGATAGACCACGATATCCATCCGCTCCAGATACAGATAGAGCACCCCGACAGCATCTATCCATGGAACGTATCGGTGGAAGTGCAGGACGGCGACCTGAACGCTTACAAGAAACAGCTGGACCAGCTCTTCAAGATAGCCGCCAAGGATTTCTCCTTCGAGTCGGCATGGTACGGCGACCAGCTTCGTGACCTCTACGCCGACTTCAGCCGCATGAACCGCCTGATGCTTGTCTTTACCGGTGCCGCCCTGCTTATCTCCCTCTTGGGACTAACCGCCATGAGCCTTTACTTCATCGCCCAGCGCAAGCGCGACATGGCGATACGCAAGGTATTCGGCTCCAGCTCGCTGGGCGAGCAGGAGAGGCTGATGAAGTTCTCGCTCGGTTCCCTGGGTATCAGCTTAGCAATAGCCGTCCCGCTGATGATATTCGGCGTACACCAGATAGACAAGATTGTGACCTTCGACAGCACCTTCCCGTGGTGGGTTCCGGTAGCTTCCATCATCACGGTAGCCCTCATCTCACTGGTTTCAGTATACCTCATCAGCCTAAAAGCCACACGAGAGAATCCGGTGGAAAACCTGAAGACGGAATGATTACGCACTTTATGTCTGATTGACTATAACCTATTACCAGCATCAATTCTCTCTGATTATTTATGCCGCCGGCAGGCTTGCGTGAAGCAAAGTAACCGGCGGCTTTTTCTTTTTTAACCAGATTCGGCTTCCCAGAAACCTATAATGCCGTTGTCACGCAACAATAGTTTCGGCTATTTCAATTATACTGAAACTTTGGTTTCAATGCTCTGAAACTAAAGTTCGAATGCATTAAAACCGGTGAAACAGTTATAAGCGGCTGGCAATCCAGGCGACTCCGGCATCCCCACATCCGACAAGACATTAAAATACCTTTCCTGCCGAGAACACGCTTTTCTTTACGGATATTTGTAAAATACCTGAAAATCGTTATCTTTGTGCGGAAGAAAATTAAACCAAATACCTGACAAAAATGAAAGATTTCTTAAAGTACATGCTGGCTGCCATCGTAGGAGTCTGCATCGTAGGAGTAGTATTCACCATCATCGGCATCATGAGCGTTGCCGGCATGGTGGCTTCCTCATCGGGAAGTGAAACGAAAGTGAACGACAATTCGGTATTTATCCTTAACTTGAGCGGAAGCGTGGAAGAGCGTTCGCAACCCAATCCGCTGAGCCAACTGATGGGCGATGACTTTGGGACATACGGACTGGATGACATCCTCAGCTCGATAAAGAAAGCGAAAGACAACGAAAAAATAAAAGGCATCTGCCTGAACGCGGGTGCTTTTTCCTGCTCGCCGGCCTCGCTGGAAGAAATACGGAATGCTTTGGTGGATTTTAAGGAAAGCGGGAAATTCATCGTCGCGTACGGAGGAAATTACCTGCAAAACACCTATTACCTGGCAAGCGTAGCCGACAAGGTGGCAATCAACCCGCAAGGAAGCCTGGGCTGGCACGGACTCGCCACGCAAACCTATTTCCTGAAAGACCTGTACGACAAGATAGGCATAGAAATGCAGGTATTCCGTGTAGGCACTTACAAATCGGCGGTAGAACCTTACATCGCTACACAGATGAGCGATGCCAACCGCGAGCAGACGCAAGCTTTCGTCAACTCGATATGGGGACAAATGGTGGCAGATGTGGCAGAGTCGCGTAACATCCCGGCTGATAGCCTCAACGCGCTTGCCGACCGGAACATGGACTTGCAGCCTACTGAAACCTACATCGCCACAGGGCTTGCCGACACCTTGATGTATCAGGACGAAATGCTGGCCTACCTGAAGCAACTGACCGATACCGAGGAAGACGACGCGCTGAACAAGCTCTACCTGGACGACATGGTGAACGTGCAGCGCAATGTGCCGAAAGACAAGAGCGGAAACATCCTCGCCGTTTATTATGCGGCTGGAACAATCGGTTCCAGCGAGCTTCCCACCGATGAAGGAATCGATCCGGGAAAAGTGACCAAAGACTTGCGCAAGCTGCGCGAAGACGAAAGCGTCAAGGCAGTCGTGCTCCGTGTAAACTCGCCGGGAGGAAGCGCGTTCGGCTCGGAAGAAATCTGGCGTGAAGTAACGTTGCTAAAGGAAAAGAAACCCGTCATCGTCTCGATGGGCGACTATGCGGCATCGGGTGGCTATTACATCTCGTGTGCCGCCGACTGGATTGTAGCCCAGCCTACCACGCTGACCGGCTCCATCGGCATCTACGGCGCAATCCCCAATGCCGGAAAGTTGCTGAATGACAAACTGGGCATTCATTTTGACGGTGTGAAGACCAATAAACTGGCGGACTTAGGCGACATCACCCGCCCGTTCAACGAAGAAGAGAAGGCACTGATGCAGAACATGGTAAACAAAGGATACGAACTCTTTACCCAACGTTGTGCCGACGGACGCAAGATGCCGATAGACGAAATCAAGAAGATAGCCGAAGGCAGAGTGTGGACGGGCGAAATGGCGAAAGACCTGAAGCTGGTGGATGAATTGGGAGGAATCGACCGGGCGATAGCGGTTGCCGCCGAACGCGCGGAGATAGAAGACTACACCGTGATGAGTTATCCCAAACAGGAAGATTTCATCAGCAGCCTGATGAGTTCGGGTACAGACCGTTATTTGTCGGCACGGATGAAAGACGAGTTGGGCGTATTCTACGAACCGTTCCGTCACATGCAAAACCTTAAAAACAGCGACCCGGTCCAGGCACGCCTGCCATTCATGATAACGATTAAATAATGAGCGACCACCGGAATGTCATCAAGATATACCGCAGCCTGCTTCCTGTAGCCGCGCTATACGGAGCAGGCGTGCGCTTGCGCAACTTCTTTTTCGATAAAGGAATATTGCGCGAGCACACGTTTTCCGTTCCGGTTATCTGCATCGGGAACCTCACGGTAGGAGGCACGGGCAAGACCCCGCATACCGAATACCTGATACGCTTATTACGGCCAGAATACCAGGTTGCGGTATTAAGCCGGGGATACAAACGGAAATCGAAAGGATTTGTGTTAGGGAATCCGGAAACGCCCATTGAGGAGATAGGTGATGAACCTTACCAAATGCTGCACAAGTTTCCCGATATCTACGTAGCGGTAGACGAAGACCGGTGTGAAGGCATCCGGCGGTTAACCGACGGGCATACAGCTCCCGGCACACGGGTGATTCTCTTGGATGATGCTTTCCAGCATCGGTACGTGAAGCCGGGCTTCAGCATCCTGCTTACCGATTACAACCGGTTGATAACAAGGGATAAGCTACTTCCTGCAGGACGGTTGCGCGAACCGGTCGGTGGAAAAAGACGGGCGGACATCATCCTGGTAAGCAAATGTCCTTCCGGTTTGACGGAGGAAGAACAAAAGGCTATACAGAAAGAAATCGCCCCTGCCCCAAACCAGTCGCTCTTTTATACCACGCTGGCATACGGCAGATTGCAAGCTTTGTTTGCCGCTGAACCAGAGCGCAAACTGGAAAGTCTGCAGGCGGACGAACATATCCTGCTGTTGACAGGCATCGCTTCTCCCGCCCCGCTCATCCGGAAGCTATCGGAATACAGTCCCCATGTCACACCGCTGACTTTCCCCGACCACCATGCTTTCGATGCCGAGGATATGCGCCGCATCCGTACCGCATTTGAAAAGCTGCCGGAAGGGAAACGGCTGGTCATTACAACCGAGAAAGACGCCGCAAGACTTATCGGGCATCCGGATATAGACCCGGGCCTGACACCTTATATATATGTATTACCCATTGAGGTCAGTTTCCTCAACGAGGAAGAACGAATCATGTTTAACCAAAACATTATAGCGTATGTTAGAGAAAATACAAGAAACAGCCGCCTTTCTGAAGGCTAAAATGCAGACTCATCCCGAAACCGCCATCATCTTGGGAACCGGTTTGGGAAGTTTAGTACATGAGATAACCGATAAATATGAAATAAATTACAAAGATATCCCCAACTTTCCCCTTTCAACCGTAGAAGGACATAGCGGTAAGCTGATATTCGGCAAATTGGGCGGGAAAGACATCCTGGCGATGCAAGGGCGTTTCCACTTCTACGAAGGCTATTCGATGCAACAAGTGACCTTCCCTGTGCGGGTGATGCGTGAATTGGGTATCAAAACCCTCTTTGTATCAAACGCAGCCGGAGGCATGAACCCTGATTTCGAGATAGGCGACTTGATGATTATCACCGACCACATCAACCTCTTCCCCGAACATCCGTTGCGTGGAAAGAACATCGATTACGGTCCCCGCTTCCCGGACATGAGCGAGGCATATTCGAAGGAATTAATCGCCAAGGCATTGGAAATCGCCAAGGAAAAAGGCATCAAGGTACAGCAAGGCGTATACGTAGGCACACAAGGCCCGACATTCGAAACGCCGGCGGAATACAAGATGTTTCATATCTTGGGCGGTGATGCGGTAGGTATGTCGACCGTGCCCGAGGTCATCGTGGCAAACCATTGCGGCATTAAAGTGTTTGGCGTATCGGTCATCACCGACTTAGGCGTAGAAGGTAAAATCGTGGAAGTATCCCACGAAGAAGTGCAAAAGGCGGCAGATGCCGCCCAGCCGCGCATGACCACTATTATGAGAGAACTGATAAACAGAGCGTAAGCCATGCACGAAGGGAACAGAACAGAAATAGCGACGCTCGGCGAATTTGGCTTAATCAAGCGTCTGACGGAAGATATTAAATTGGAGAACAAGGAGTCGGTGTACGGCGTAGGCGATGACGCCGCCGTACTCTCCTATCCGGATAAACAGGTATTGGTTACTACCGACCTGCTGATGGAAGGCGTACATTTCGACCTGGTATATACTCCGCTAAAGCACTTGGGATACAAGTCGGCCATGGTGAATTTCTCGGATATCTATGCCATGAACGGCATGCCGAAGCAGATTACCGTATCGCTTGCCGTATCGAAACGCTTCTGCATAGAGGACCTCGAAGACTTCTACGACGGGGTAAAGCTGGCGTGCCGCCAACACCATGTGGACATCGTAGGAGGTGATACCACTTCTTCGGTCACAGGCCTTGCCATTTCTATCACCTGCATCGGCGAGGCGGCAAAAGACCAGGTTGTGTACCGCAACGGTGCGAAAGAAACCGACTTGATTTGCGTGACAGGCGACTTGGGAGCTGCCTACATGGGCCTCCAGCTGATGGAACGTGAGAAAGCCGTGTTCCAAGGAGAAAAGGATGTGCAACCCGACTTTGCAGGAAAAGAATACCTGTTGGAACGTTTCCTGAAACCGGAAGCACGGCGCGACATTATCGAAAGCCTGGCAAAAGCCGGAATCAAGCCCACGGCAATGATGGACATTTCCGACGGACTTTCTTCTGAATTGTTGCATATCTGTACGCAAAGCAAGGTAGGATGCCGGGTTTACGAGGAGCGCATCCCGATAGATTACCAGACCGCTGTCATGGCGGAAGAATTCAACATGAACCTTTCGACCTGTGCATTGAATGGAGGCGAAGATTACGAGCTGCTCTTCACCGTTCCCCTCACGGTGCACGAACAAGTGGAACAGATAAAGGATGTGAAAGTCATCGGCTACATCACCAAGCCTGCGTTAGGTTGTGCCTTGCTTACGCGCGATGGCACCGAGCTGGAACTGAAAGCCCAAGGCTGGAATCCGCTGAAGTAAGATATAGAAATAGCATTATCCACCACAGAGGACACAGAGTACCACAGAGAAAAATTTAAATACTCTGTGTGCTTCTGTGTCCTCTGTGGTGAATAGAATGCTTAAATTATGCATCATAATCTTTCTCCCGGCAACGGTGGAAGAAATAATCTGTCAGAAAGTGCGCGTTTTGTTGTAAGAATTTCCGTCCGTACTCTTCTCCTTTCAAGCTGTTCAGCATCGCATCCGGTAGCATGCCCCTGTCTTGCAACATGCAACTCAAGTCGTATGGAATCACGTCCGGGCTAAGTAAGAAAGAAAGCGCTTTTTGAGCAGCGGCTTTTGCATCGTAAAACGGATTGTCGGGCGACTTGACACATTCGCATAACTGGGTTTGTATGTACAGCCCGGTTCGAGGACTTGCCATCAAGATCAATCCATGCTTTGCTCTTATTGAAGGCAACTTCAATCCTTCAGCCGTACGGTATTTCATCTCATGAGTCAGGAAACCAATCATTTCCTGCCGGGATTTGCAGAAATAAAAAGGCTTTCCGCCGGTTGCCCGTATGAAATCTTCATACACAGCCTTTTCGTTCCGATGTTCTTTTTTGTCACGCAGGCTTTCTACAGCTTGCTTTATGTCATTATTCAATGACGGCAACAGACTCATTATACCTATTTGATTCCACACTTTTCCATAATGCAGCAAGGTGCAGAGAGCAACTGATTCACCCACTTGCCTGTCTTTGATAGAACTCAAGTCGAAAGATTCCTTAGCAACTCGATACACTTCATCATTACCGCATAGGTCCTGTAAATACAAGAAACCGTCATCTTCCCCTGTAAGCAAGAAGAAACTTTCTATATACTCCTTTGTCGAACGCCATTCTTGCGGACCGTTGTTCTGTTCAGCCCACAATGCCAGCCATTCGCAAGAAGTGAATGATAAAGGTCCTCTGCGCCCTTGCAACATCAAGGCTGTATAGGTGTTATATACGAGCAAGTTCTTCTTCCCTTGCCAATCCTCGCTTAAATCGCTTGTTATTTCTTCTAATTCATCCTCATATTGCTCTTGGTTTTCGATATTGAAATAAGAGCCATAATGAAACCATTGCAATACTAAACGATACTTCTCGAAACTGTCCCATCCTCCTTTTCCCTTGGGATGCATAAATAGCCAAAGCCGTTCATTTTCGGGTGCCGTTTCATAAATCTCATCCAATATGCAGTAAAGTTCATTCGCGATGAGTTCTATTCCCGGATTTTCGGGATTAATAATACGTCCTTCATCCCGGGAAGAGAACTGTATATGATGCCATAACAGAAAGCGTATGTCTTCGACATTAATTTCATCGGGGTAATAATTTTCATCCAGCGGATAAAAGGGAAGCCAGTTCCCGTAACGTTTCTTACACGCTGCTGTAAAAGTAGTCCAAATTCCTACTTGGCTGATGACATCCTCAAACCAGGCTGTCAGGCAAAGGCTAAAATAGCGGGCATCCTTCTCCTCAAACATTCCGTCTGCTAAAGGCGTGTTCAGTACTTGGTAAATCTGATTGGCTACATCGGTGTAATAGCGGTCTACTTCGTCCACAATTTGATAAGGATGCAATTCCAACCATTCTTTCGGATATATTTTCTTCATTGTCTATTGATTTTAGTTGCACACATCGTTGTTCTTTCTTGTCAATTTTGACCGAAAGTACATAAAAAAAACGTTTGTCCTGTTGCTTTCCCGGTTATTTCTACACTTTTGATAAAAAAGTTTCAAAATAGTTTGCAGATTCAAAAAATTTGCCTACCTTTGCACTCGCAATCAAGAAACAATGATTGTAAAGTTGGTGCCATAGCTCAGTTGGTAGAGCAAAGGACTGAAAATCCTTGTGTCACTGGTTCGATTCCCGTTGGCACCACCAAAAAAGCTTTCACTTTTAGAAAACCCTTGAATTAGAGATAGTTCAAG
>URCM01000019.1 GCA_900546355.1 uncultured Bacteroides sp. | reverse complement strand
GCTCCTGTTCTTCGTCAGATAGCCCGCTATCTTCCTCATCACAGAAGCGAAAATGTCTCAAAAACTCATCCCAAATCATTGCACGATAAATTCAAACTGTTTCTAGATAGTTTATTTTTTTCTGTGATACAAAGTATGTTTATTTCGTCTTCTCAAAAAAATAGCTATCGGCTGTTGTACCAAGTGCGACCGGGAGTCACCTCGTATGCTACTTTGCATAACGGCTATACCGATACATTGGAAAAGATGCTCCGGCGTTTGCGGTATGACTTGTTTTACTTAGACCATGCTTCGTTATGGTTCGATTTCAAGATTATGGCGAACACGTTCTTGAGCGTTTTCGGTGGGAAGCTTATCTGATTCTGACTATATGCGTCAACAGGTGCAACTAACTGCTACGCTACATGCATATAACTGCGTTGCTTGCACGATTAGTAATCGTTAAGCCGTACGATTAGTAATCGTCAAGCTGTACGATTAGTAATCGTGCAGGGTATGCAGCTTTCTTTCTTAGCTTTATAGAATAACTTTGATATATGGATAATACTAGTGTCATGGTCAGCATCTGTTGCCTGACCTACAACCACGCTCCTTACATCCGGGAATGTTTGGACGGTTTCTTGATGCAACAGGTAGATTTCCCCATCGAAATCATTATCCACGATGATGCCTCGACTGATGGCACACAGGATATACTCCGGGAATATCAGGAGAAATATCCCGATTTGTTCCATTTGATTCTACAGACGGAAAACCAATATTCGAAAGGGAAAAATGTAGTGCTCGATTATATATACCCGCAAATAAAAGGTAAATATGTAGCTTCTTGCGAAGGGGATGATTATTGGATAGATCCACACAAACTACAAAAGCAAGTGGGCTTTTTGGAAGCTCACCCCGACTATTCGGTATGTTGCCATTGTATAAAATTGTATATACAAAATGAGGGCGTATTTAGAGAACAAGAAATGCAGCCCCGGTTGCGGAATAAGAGTTTTAGTTTTACATTGCAGTTATGGACAGAATTCGGCGGATTTTTCCAAACGGCATCAGTAGTAATAAGACAAGAATGTATTGATATAAAGTTTTTGAATTCTTTTCAGAAATGTAAAGATATTCATTTGTTTTATTCTGTTTTGGAACATGGCAAAGGCTATTTCTTCAAAGATGTCATGTCTGTGTATCGTATCTCAGGCAAAGGAGTGTGGACCAGTTTGCCTTTTAAGGAGCGAGTCTTAATCGGAGTTGAAACCAGTTATGAGATTTACCAAAAAAGAAAGAATGAATTCACCAAGAAATGGCTCGCTGGCTATTTGGGAGAACTAGTCCTGTTTTGCATACGAAAAGATAAAAGTTTGAAAAAGACTTTGAAAACACTTCCCATGATTGTCGATTACTGTGGGTACAAAGGTATCGGATACGTTTGTCAGTATATAAGCAAAAAGTTGATGAATCGATATGTCTTAAAATAAAGGCGTTCATCAGAGAATGCTGGCTTTTTTATAATTTCTATAAGATTGCATCATGTCGCTTCGCCAACAAGCCTTTAAAGGCGTACTCTGGAACTTGACGGATAACCTTTCCGTACAGGTTATCCAGTTTGTAACGGGTATCTACATGGCACGTATCCTGTCCCCATCCGATTATGGACTGATGGGTATGCTTTTGATTTTTACAGTCTTGTCGGATGCCATCATGAACGGCGGCTTCTCTACAGCTCTGATACGGAAGACCGACCGTACCGATACCGATGCAGCCACGGCGTTTTATTTCAACATTGTAGTCGGATTAATGTTATACGGAGGCTTGTTCCTTTTGGCACCGTCCATTGCTGCTTTCTACAAGGCTCCCTTGTTGCAAGACCTTATAAAGGTAGCCGCCATTCCTTTTGTGGTCAATGCCTTTTTCTTGGTGCAACGCACTTATCTGACTATCCGGATGGATTTCAAGACACAGGCAAAAATATCGGTGGTATCGGCATTGGCAAAAGGAGGCACGGGCATCGGCATGGCATACGCAGGTTATGGCGTATGGGCAATAGCCTGGTCGGGAGTAGCCGGAGCGGTAGTATCGTGCATGCTTTATTGGTGGCGGTCGGTATGGAAACTTCGGTTCTGCTTTTCTTGGCGTTCGTTTCGCGAACTGTTTGGCTTCGGTTCCAAGCTGATGCTGTCGAGCGTATTGGATGTATTGGGAAACAATTTGTTCACCCTGATTATAGGCAAAAAGTTCGCGGCATCCAGCTTAGGCTATTACACACGGGCATACGGCTATTCTTCGCTTCCGCCTACGGTGCTGACCGGGGTGCTTTCGCGTGTCACTTTGCCGATGTTGAGTCGGATGCAAAATGACGATGAACGGTTGGCTAAGGTTTACCGGCAAATGTTACGCTTGTCAGCATTTGTCGTATTTCCGTTGATGGTGGGGCTTGCGCTACTCGCCCGTCCGCTGATAGTGCTGATGATTACCGAGAAGTGGTTGCCTTGCGTAGAATACATGCAGTTGCTTTGTTTCGCCTTTATGCTTTATCCCATTCATGCGTTGAATTTAAACTTGCTTCAGGTGAAAGGTCGTTCCGATTTGTTCTTACGGTTGGAAATCATTAAGAAAGGGCTGATGTTGGGGCTGCTCCTTGTAGCCCTTCCGTTTGGCATCCGTGCCATTTGCATAGGAGGTGTCGTTTCTTCTTTTTTGGCTTGG
Organism: uncultured Bacteroides sp.; assembly: GCA_900546355.1. GTDB lineage: Bacteria > Bacteroidota > Bacteroidia > Bacteroidales > Bacteroidaceae > Phocaeicola. The sequence continues at coordinate 32,942 of URCM01000019.1, read as the reverse complement.
ATATTGAATACTTATTATACAGGAAAACTGATAAAGATAGGTTTTTGGAGTCAAGTGAAGGATGTATTGCCGGTGATGGGTTATACAGTGGCGATGGGTGTATGCGTATATTTTGCCCGGATACATGTGGGAAGCGATGTCGGTAAGTTATTGTGGGGCATATTGTCCGGAATCGTCTCTTATATTGCAGTGTCGTTTGGGTGCCGGGCGGAAGAAATAAAGTATTTGATGAATCTGAAGAACGCATAAAAGTACTTTTGGAATTAACATTTTGAGTGAAACGATACAATATGGGGAAAAAACAAAATCCGTTTAATACTCATTCTATTGAGCAGGCAGCCGAGGATTATATTCGAGAAATAGATTTCCGAATGCAGCAAAGAGGCATAACATCGGCAGAAGCTATTGCGGAAATCCAGGCTGAAGAACAAATGAAAGAGGAAGCCGCAATCTATGTCCGTTTGGTGTTTCAGTTGCCTTTAACTGTTTTTGTCGTTTATAAAAAGAGGAAAGGTGTATTGGATTTTATCTCTCAAGCCTTGCGAGGTGCATCTTTTGAACTTGTTTCTTTATCGGAAATGTCTGATATGAAAGCATTGTGGAAACGGTTGCTTTCCGCCGATCCACAAAAGGTATGGGTGATAAATGAAGTGGAACAAGTTGTGGATGTAGCTTTACAATCCGTCATTCATGCCATGCTTCAACGTGAAAAATACGCTCCAGTTGGATTTCCGGCTATCGATTTTGGAATTATCCGGTTGGTATTGCTGGGAGAAGCCGGATGTATGCCGGTTTGCTTTGAAGATATTTCTTCGTTTGAAAATGCGATTGAAGTCACGCTTTGATTTTTCAAATTAAAATATATGTCTTATGAATATCTCGAAAATTGGATTTGACTTGGAACATCGGGATAAGTTGATAACTGTAACTTCTCCTTTGTTACCCGATTTGAGTGAATTGGTAAAGTCGCTCGAACAAATATGGAAGTACAAATGGCTGACTAACTGCGGTCCGTTTCACCAAAAGTTGGAGGTAGAGTTATGTGAGTATTTAAAGGTAAAGCATCTTTCGCTTTTCACTAACGGCACATTGCCTTTGATAACCGCTTTGCAAGCGTTGCACATTACGGGAGAAGTTATTACTACGCCTTATAGCTTTGTGGCGACTACTCATGCGATTTGGTGGAACGGATTGAAACCGGTATTTGTAGATGTAGATCCTGTGACTTGTAATATCAATCCAGAAAAAATAGAAGAAGCCATTACTCCACAGACCACTGCCATTATGCCTGTACATGTGTATGGTACACCTTGCGATACGGAACGGATACAAGCCATAGCTGACAAGCATGGACTGAAAGTGATTTATGATGCGGCTCATGCCTTTGGCGTAGAAGTGAACGGGAAGTCGGTGTTGGAAGCTGGAGATATGTCTACGTTGAGTTTTCATGCAACCAAGGTTTACAATACGGTAGAAGGAGGTGCATTGATTATGCACGATAAAGAGACGAAACGGTATATTGATTATTTGAGGAACTTCGGCTTTTCGGGAGAAACCGAAATTGTAGCTCCGGGTATAAACTCTAAGATGGACGAAATGCGTGCCGCTTACGGATTGATAAACTTGAAGCAAGCGAATGCGGCTATTGAATCTCGAAGACAGGTGGCAATGTGGTATAGGGATGCTTTAAAAGATGTGAAGGGCATTTCCTATTTGAACGATATGCCCAACGTCAGGCATAATTATGCTTATTTCCCCATTTTTGTAGATGCGGATGTATACGGCATGACACGAGATGAACTGTATGCCAAGATGAAAGCGGGGAATGTGTTAGGCAGAAGGTATTTTTATCCGTTGATAAGCAATCTGGCGGTTTACCGTTCTTTGGAAAGTGCTGCTCCAAGTCATTTGCCTGTAGCCAACAAGATAGCAGACAGTGTCATTTGTTTGCCGATGTATGCGGGATTGACAAAAGAAGAAGCGGAACGGGTGGTTGCGCAAATTGTCCAGTAAGTGTTTAATGTTTAAAAAATGCAAGTATATGAAGAATCTATTGATTATTGGAGCAAGAGGGACAGGCCGAGGTTTGTATGGGCTTAGAGAAGACTTTATCGGTTACAATGAAACTTTTGTCATTAAAGGCTTCTTGGATGATGACAAACATATTTTAGATGGTTTTGAAGGTTATCCTCCAATTCTATCTTCTGTTGAAGATTATGAAATACAGGAAGACGATGTGTTTGTTTGTGCTTTGGGTGATCCGAAAATGAAGCAAAAATACATTAGCATTATTCAAGAAAAGAATGGTGAATTTATATCGTTGTTGTCTAAATCCTTTACGCTTAGTCAAACAAATCGTAAATTAGGAAAAGGTTGCATCATATTTTGTCATACAGGAATTGATGCTGATACGGAAATAGGTGATTTTGTTACAATGTTGCCAGGAGTGATAATTGGGCATGATACAGTCATTGAAGATTTCTGTGTGTTAGATATACAGGTGGTTTGTTGTGGCGGATCAAAAATAGGACAAGGGGCGTTGTTATGTACGGGTGCTAAAATTATGCCCCATAAAACGATTGGGGCTGGTGCTGTAATTAATGCGGGAAGTGTTGTCGCGCGTGATGTGCCGGCAGGGGCAACGGTCATGGGGATGCCTGCCCAAGAAAGCCGAAGCTGGCTGAAAATGATTTTACAAGGTGTGAAGAAATAATGATAGAATGGGAAAAATGATTCGCTTTTTTTCATGGGGTATTATTTCTCTTATGCTCGTTTCTTGTAAATCAAAAGATAATTATGGAGATTTTACAAGTAATGCGGATGGCGGAGAAATCGTATTTGTTGCTTCTGATATTGCTGTTAATTCTTTAACTAAATCAAGAATCAAGCCATTGAACGGAATAGGAAACGGTCCTTTGTATGGTTATGGCAATGGTCGTTTTACCATAGACGCAACTGCTTATTTTGAGGATTTGAATATACCGGTTATCCGTTATCATGATGTGGAATATTTCAATAAGCAGAATCGGGCAATAAATGTCAGTGCCATCTTTCCTGACGCACAAGCCGATGAGTCGTCAGCGTCTTCTTATTATTTTGAAGCGACCGACCGGTTGCTGGAAGCGGCGATGCATACGGGTGCCAAAGTTATTTATCGTTTGGGGGAGAATGTACTCAATCTTGGATCGGCTACTGCCAATAATACGCCTCCGGGAGATTTTGATAAATGGGCAAGGGTAGCAGAGCGGATTATTGCCCATTATGAGGATGGATGGTGTGACGGCTATCATTATAAAGGCATTATGTGGGAAGTATGGAACGAGCCGGAACAGATAGGAAGTTGGGCGGGTTCTTTAGAGTCTTATGCTGAATTTTATAAGAAAGTCTATCTTTACATAAAGGAGAAACATCCGAATGTGGATATATCTCCTGCTCATATCGGGAATAAAGACAAGCGGGAAAGATTTTATCAGTACTTGTCTGAAAATGATTTGGGTATTGAGCATTGTTTTGCCCATTATTATGCTTCCGATTTTTCTTCGATTGAAGACTTGGCTGCGGAACTGGAAAAAGATTTGAAGCGTTTTAAACTGGATGCAGATGTAATCATTAATGAATGGAACTATCTTTCATCAGAAGATGGCTGGTACAATTGGGCACCGACTTTCTATTTTATCCAGACTCAACAAGGAGCCGCCTGGTATGCCAAACAACTCATCCACATGCAAGCGGCGGAAAACCTGGCGGGGGCGGTATATTATGCCTCGGACATGCCCGGATTTTGGACGGGACTGTATAAGCGGAACAGTAAAGGAGAACTCGTGGTGCTTCCCGCTTATGATACCTTCCGGTATTTCGGCAAACTCTATAACTTGGGTTATGAGGTAAAGCCGGACAAGGTGCCGGAAGGCATCTATGTATTGGCGGCTACGGACGGGAAGAAAGAAGTGGGCGTCATGGTAGTGAACGATTCGGAAGAGTCTAAAGAGGTGGATGTCCGGATAAAGGATGTACGTCTGGATGAATGCAAGATACAGGTGAAAAGCAAGAAGGTGCAGGCCGCGGATGAGAAGATAAGGCTCCGGCTATTGCCTTACGAAGTGTCTTTTGTGAACATTTTAACCCAGTAAGCTCCGTTTCTTGTTAGCTTACTATTTAATATCTCTATCAAAACCCGTAGAAAAGCGTTTCTACAATTTTACTTAAATTAGTAATCTTAGGAAACCGGTTCGCAGTGATGCGCGTCGGTTTCTTTAAACTGGTAATTTTATATTATGAATACAGCATTACCGTTATCCGTTTAGCTTGAAAATGGATATATATTAGCTATTAAAACGTCACACACGAAAACGAATACATCAAGCCAAGAAAAACTTTTTGTAGGAGTTCAAAACTGTTTCTAATTGTTTCTGTGCGAATGAGACGAAGAATATTGGATTATTTCCGCTATGAGTTGCCGGAAAACTTGTTTGATAAAATCTTATTGTTTTTCTTGGGGCTGTTTTTTATCGTTTCTTTGATTACAGCGGTTATGGCCGGTAATGGCATCCGGAACCAGGAAAAAGCAATTATTCAGCTTCGGCACGAAATAGACTCTATTTGTTCCTGTATAGGAAAAGAGATTCCGGCAGGGGGGCATCAGACTTGTTTCCCTTCGGAATATGGAAAAGATTTTTGGGGGAAGGACGAACTGTAGTCTTGGATATCGCTTATATAATCATAGGTGGCCAAAAAAAATGCCCAAAGCACACACGAAAAACGAGTGCATCAAGCAAGAAAAATTTTTTGTAGAAATTCAAAACAGTTTCTAAGTTAATAACAAAAAGGGCGAGGTTTGCCTATCCGAATGTATCTGTGTTTGCCGCATTCGGAGGGCGGATCTTGCCCTTGTCTTTGGGTTGTGGAAAGAGGAAAGAAAAGAAAATTTCATCATTCTCAGAATTTTATGCAAAAACAGTTTGTGCATTAAAAAGTTATTTGTAATTTTGCAGCCCGAAATGTATAGTTCCGGCTACGAATGAAGAAAACAAATAAATACAATAATATAAATAATTAAAAATCAAACAAAATGCCTACTATTCAACAATTAGTAAGAAAAGGAAGAAAGGTTTTGGTTGATAAGAGTAAATCGCCCGCATTGGACGGATGCCCGCAAAGACGTGGCGTTTGCGTGCGTGTTTACACTACAACTCCGAAGAAACCGAATTCTGCAATGCGTAAAGTTGCTCGTGTGCGTCTGACAAACTCGAAGGAAGTGAACTCTTACATTCCGGGAGAAGGCCACAACTTGCAAGAACACTCTATCGTATTGGTACGTGGCGGCCGTGTGAAAGACCTTCCGGGTGTACGTTACCATATCGTTCGTGGTACTTTGGATACCGCCGGTGTTGCCGGACGTACTCAAAGACGTTCCAAATACGGTGCTAAACGCCCGAAACCGGGACAAGCGGCTCCGGCAGGAAAAGGTAAGAAGTAATCTGGCCCGCCGGACGTAACAACTGATTTATTCATTCGTTTTGGTTTGCAGGAAAGGCTTTAAGGTTGAGTAAATGTCTTGGAGGAGACGTTGAAGAAAACAAGAAGGTACAACCCCAAACTGAACATTATTATTAAACGAAAAATGAGAAAAGCAAAACCTAAAAAACGTATCATCCTTCCGGATCCGATTTTCAATGACCAGAAGGTGTCAAAGTTCGTAAATCATTTGATGTATGACGGTAAGAAGAACACTTCTTACGAAATCTTCTATAAGTCTTTGGACTTGGTAGGAAACAAGCTTCCGGGTGAAGAAAAGTCGGCTTTGGAAGTATGGAAAAAAGCATTGGACAATGTAACTCCCCAGTTGGAAGTAAAGTCTCGCCGTATCGGTGGCGCGACATTCCAGGTTCCGACTGAAATCCGTCCGGAACGTAAAGAGTCGATTTCGATGAAAAACCTGATTGCTTTCGCCCGTAAACGTGGCGGGAAGTCGATGGCTGAGAAATTGGCGGCTGAAATTTTGGACGCATACAATGAACAAGGTGGGGCTTTCAAGCGTAAGGAAGATATGCACCGTATGGCTGAAGCTAACCGCGCATTTGCTCACTTCAGATTCTAATCAAGTATATAACTAATTTAAGAAGGATTTAAAATGGCTAAACATGATTTGCATTTGACCCGTAACATCGGTATCATGGCTCACATCGATGCAGGTAAAACCACGACTTCGGAACGTATTTTGTTCTATACGGGTTTGACTCACAAAATCGGTGAAGTTCATGACGGTGCTGCTACGATGGACTGGATGGAACAAGAGCAGGAACGTGGTATTACTATCACCTCTGCCGCGACAACCACTTATTGGAACTATGCCGGCAACAAGTATAAAATCAACTTGATTGATACTCCGGGACACGTGGACTTTACCGCTGAGGTAGAACGTTCGCTGCGTGTGTTGGATGGTGCTGTGGCTACATATTGTGCTGTAGGTGGTGTTGAACCTCAGTCGGAAACCGTATGGCGTCAGGCAGATAAGTACAATGTGCCTCGTATTGGTTATGTGAACAAAATGGACCGTTCGGGTGCAGACTTCTTCGAAGTTGTCCGCCAGATGAAAGATGTGTTGGGCGCTAATCCGTGTCCGGTGGTTATTCCTATCGGTGCCGAAGAAAACTTCAAGGGATTGGTTGACTTGATTAAGATGAAAGCTATTTATTGGCATGATGAAACCATGGGTGCTGACTATGAAATAGATGATATCCCGGCAAACTTGGTGGATGAAGCGAATGAATGGCGTGACAAGATGCTGGAAAAAGTAGCCGAGTTTGACGAGGCTTTGATGGAGAAATACTTTGATGATCCTGCTACCATTACGGAAGAGGAGGTTCTGCGTGCGTTGCGTGCCGGAACATTGAAGATGGAAATCGTGCCGATGTTGTGCGGTTCTTCATTCAAGAACAAAGGTGTGCAGACTTTGCTTGACTATGTCTGCGCTTTCTTGCCTTCTCCGCTGGATACTCCGAATATCATCGGAACCAACCCGACTACAGGTGCTGAAGAAGACCGTAAACCGAGCGAAGACGAAAAGACTGCGGCTTTGGCGTTTAAGATTGCCACTGACCCGTATGTGGGACGTCTGACTTTCTTCCGTGTTTATTCTGGTAAGATTGAAGCTGGTTCTTACATCTTCAATTCTCGTTCGGGCAAGAAGGAACGTGTATCCCGTTTGTTCCAGATGCATTCGAACAAGCAGAACCCGGTAGAAGTAATCAGCGCGGGTGATATTGGTGCTGGTGTAGGATTCAAGGATATCCGTACGGGTGATACGTTATGCGATGAAACAGCTCCTATCGTATTGGAATCGATGGACTTCCCCGAACCGGTTATCGGTATTGCGGTAGAACCGAAGACTCAGAAGGATTTGGACAAGCTGTCTAACGGTTTGGCTAAGTTGGCTGAAGAAGACCCGACATTTACCGTACGTACAGACGAACAGACCGGCCAGACGATTATCTCTGGTATGGGTGAGCTTCACTTGGATATCATCATCGACCGTCTGAAACGTGAGTTTAAAGTAGAATGTAACCAAGGCCGTCCGCAGGTTAACTATAAGGAAGCGATTACGAAGACTGTTGAATTGCGTGAAGTATATAAGAAACAGTCGGGTGGTCGCGGTAAGTTTGCCGACATCATTGTTTCTGTAGGTCCGGTTGACGAAGATTGGAAGCAAGGCGGCCTGCAGTTCATCGATGAGGTGAAAGGTGGTAACGTGCCCAAGGAATTCATCCCTTCTGTACAGAAAGGTTTCCAAACAGCCATGAAGAACGGTGTGTTGGCTGGATTCCCGCTTGATTCGTTGAAGGTTGTGCTGAAAGATGGATCGTTCCACCCAGTAGACTCCGACCAGTTGTCATTTGAAATCTGTGCTATCCAAGCTTATAAGAACGCTTGTGTGAAAGCGGGTCCGGTTCTGATGGAGCCGATTATGAAACTGGAAGTGGTTACTCCGGAAGAAAACATGGGTGATGTAATCGGTGACTTGAACAAGCGCCGTGGCCAGGTGGAAGGCATGGAGACAAGCCGTTCGGGCGCGCGTATCGTGAAAGCAATGGTGCCGCTGGCAGAAATGTTCGGCTATGTAACCGCTTTGCGTACGATTACTTCCGGTCGCGCTACTTCATCAATGACGTACGATCACCATGCTCAGGTATCTTCTTCTATCGCTAAGACCGTATTGGAAGAAGTGAAAGGTCGTGCAGACTTGGTATGATAAAGATAATAGCTTGAAGCCGATGAGGGTTAGCGAATGACTCTTAACCCTCATGCTTCATGCTCGTTGTATAATTTATAAAACAAATAAAATGAGTCAGAAAATTAGAATTAAATTGAAATCTTACGACCACAACTTGGTAGATAAGTCGGCTGAGAAGATCGTAAAGACTGTAAAGGCAACCGGTGCGATTGTGAGCGGCCCGATTCCATTGCCTACTCACAAACGTATTTTTACTGTGAACCGTTCGACTTTCGTTAACAAGAAGTCACGTGAACAGTTTGAATTGTCTTCTTACAAGAGATTAATCGACATCTATAGCTCAACAGCTAAGACAGTAGACGCTCTGATGAAGTTGGAATTACCGAGTGGAGTTGAAGTAGAAATTAAAGTTTAATGCATTTAAAAATTAACTGAAATGCCAGGATTATTAGGAAAGAAAATCGGAATGACATCCGTTTTCAGTGCTGATGGTAAGAATGTACCATGCACTGTTATCGAAGCTGGTCCCTGTGTAGTTACTCAGATTAAGAGTGTAGAAAAAGACGGTTACGCAGCAGTTCAGTTGGGTTTCCAGGAAATGAAAGAGAAACACACGACTAAACCGTTGATGGGTCACTTTAAGAAAGCTGGAGTAACTCCCAAGAGACACTTGGCCGAGTTCAAAGATTTCTCAGAAGAATTGAATTTAGGTGACACTATTACCGTAGAACTCTTCAACGATGCTCCTTATGTAGACGTTGTAGGAACTTCGAAGGGTAAAGGTTTCCAAGGCGTTGTAAAACGTCATGGTTTCGGTGGTGTAGGTGAATCTACTCACGGTCAGCACAACCGTGCCCGTAAGCCGGGTTCTATTGGAGCTTGTTCTTATCCCGCAAAAGTGTTTAAAGGAATGCGCATGGGAGGTCAGAAAGGTTGTGATAGAGTGACTACTCACAACTTGCAAGTATTAAAGGTAATTCCTGAACATAACCTGCTGTTGATTAAGGGCTCTGTTCCGGGTTACAAAGGTTCAATCGTAATAATTGAGAAATAATAATGGAAGTTAGTGTATTAAATATCAAGGGTGAAGATACCGGAAGAAAAGTTGTCTTGAACGACGCAATCTTCGGAATCACTCCGAATGACCACGTTATCTATTTGGCTGTGAAGCAATATTTGGCAAACCAGCGCCAGGGAACTCACAAGTCGAAAGAAAGAAGTGAAATCAGCGGATCTACCCGCAAGTTAGGCCGTCAAAAAGGTGGAGGCGGTGCTCGTCGTGGTGATATCAATTCTCCGTTGTTGGTAGGCGGAGCACGTGTATTCGGTCCGAAACCTCGTGACTATAGCTTTAAGTTGAACAAGAAAGTGAAACTTTTGGCTCGCAAATCTGCTTTGTCTTATAAGGCTAAGGCAAACAACATCGTAGTCATTGAAGACTTCACGTTTGAAGCTCCAAAGACAAAAGATTTCGTAAATGTTGTGAATAATCTTAAAGTGGCAGGCAAGAAGTTGCTTATGGTTTTGCCGGAAGCAAATAAAAACGTATATTTGTCAGCTCGAAATTTAGAGCGTACAAATTTGGCGATTGCTTCTGCGCTGAATACCTACTCGGTATTGAACGCAGAAACTCTTGTTGTAACAGAGAACGCATTGAAAGCTATCGAGGAAACCTTGATTAAATAATTAGGAGGCTGAGGAATATGGGAATAATAGTTAAACCGTTGGTTACAGAAAAGATGACGGCTATAACGGATAAGATGAACAACCGTTTCGGTTTCATCGTGCGTCCGGAAGCCAACAAATTGGAGATTAAGAGTGAAATCGAAGCTTTGTATAATGTGACCGTGTTGGATGTAAACACGATGCGTTATCAAGGAAAGAACAAGAGCCGTTATACGAAGTCCGGTCTGATTAAGGGTCGCAGAAACGCTTTCAAGAAAGCGATTGTGACCTTGAAAGAAGGCGATACGATTGATTTTTATAGTAATATTTAAATAGAAGATGGCAGTACGTAAATTTAAGCCCACGACACCGGGGCAGAGACACAAAATTATTGGTACTTTTGAAGAGATTACTGCATCGGTACCAGAGAAATCTCTTGTGTATGGTAAGCGTTCTACGGGTGGCCGTAACAATGTAGGTAAGATGACAATGCGCTACATCGGTGGCGGTCACAAGAGAAAATACCGTATTATCGACTTTAAGAGAAATAAAGACGGTGTTCCAGCAGTCGTTAAGACAATTGAATACGATCCGAACCGTTCGGCGCGTATCGCTTTGTTGTTTTACGCTGATGGTGAAAAAAGATACATTATTGCTCCTAATGGATTGCAGGTAGGCAGCACTTTGATGTCTGGAGCGAATGCGGCGCCTGAGATTGGTAACGCATTACCTTTGGAAAACATCCCGGTAGGTACGGTGATTCATAATATTGAATTGCGTCCGGGTCAAGGTGCGGCTTTAGTAAGATCGGCTGGTAATTTTGCTCAATTGACTTCTCGTGAGGGACGTTATTGTGTTGTTAAATTGCCTTCAGGCGAATTGAGACAAATCTTGGGTACTTGCAAGGCTACTGTCGGTAGCGTAGGTAATTCAGACCATGCGTTGGAGTCTTCTGGTAAGGCAGGCCGCTCTCGCTGGTTGGGACGTCGTCCGCACAACCGTGGTGTTGTTATGAACCCTGTTGATCACCCGATGGGTGGTGGTGAAGGACGTCAGTCTGGAGGTCATCCGAGATCACGCAAAGGTTTGTATGCTAAGGGCTTGAAGACAAGATCTCCGAAGAAACAGTCTTCTAAGTATATAATTGAAAGAAGAAAGTAATAACAACTGATTTTAACTGAGAAAATTATGAGTCGTTCATTAAAAAAAGGTCCATATATTAATATAAAACTGGAAAAGAAGGTGCTTGCAATGAATGAAAGCGGCAAGAAGTCAGTTGTTAAGACATGGGCCAGAGCTTCAATGATTTCGCCTGATTTTGTTGGGCATACTATTGCAGTTCATAACGGAAATAAATTTATTCCTGTTTATGTTACGGAAAACATGGTGGGACATAAGTTGGGAGAATTCGCTCCGACACGTACGTTCCGCGGTCATGCCGGTAACAAGAAAAAATAATAGGACAGGAGCTTTTTGAAATAATAAAAAGTGAAAGATAATGGGAGCAAGAAAAAAAATATCGGCTGAAAAGAGAAAAGAAGCCCTTAAAACCATGTATTTTGCAAAATTGCGAAATGTGCCTAGTTCCCCACGTAAAATGCGCCTGGTGGTAGACATGATTCGTGGTATGGAAGTGAACCGCGCTCTTGGCGTTTTGAAGTTTTCTTCAAAAGCCGCTGCTGCAGATGTAGAAAAGTTGTTGCGTTCTGCTATTGCGAACTGGGAAACGAAAAACGAGCGCAAGGCTGAAGACGGCGAACTGTATGTAACTAAGGTTTTTGTTGATGAAGGAGTAACTCTGAAGAGAATGAGACCGGCTCCGCAGGGTAGAGGTTACAGAATTCGCAAACGTTCTAACCATGTGACTCTGTTTGTTGATTCTAAAAATACTAATGATAAAAATTAAGCGTAGATGGGACAGAAAGTTAATCCGATAAGCAACCGTTTAGGAATTATCAGAGGATGGGATTCTAATTGGTACGGTGGCAAGAATTATGGTGACGCTTTGCTGGAAGACAGCAAAATTCGTAAATATCTGAATGCCAGACTTGCAAAAGCCAGCGTTTCTAGAATCGTAATCGAACGTACTCTGAAATTGGTGACAATTACTGTATGTACTGCTCGCCCGGGTATTATCATTGGTAAAGGTGGTCAGGAAGTTGACAAGTTGAAAGAGGAGTTGAAGAAGATCACCGATAAGGATATTCAAATCAATATCTTCGAAGTGAAACGTCCTGAACTGGACGCTGTGATTGTAGCAAACAATATCGCACGTCAGGTAGAAGGAAAAATCGCTTACCGCCGTGCTATCAAAATGGCTATTGCCAATACGATGCGTATGGGTGCTGAAGGCATTAAGGTGTTGATTTCTGGTCGTCTGAATGGTGCAGAAATGGCGCGTTCAGAAATGTATAAGGAAGGCCGTACACCGCTGCATACTTTCCGTGCGGATATCGACTATTGCCAAGCTGAAGCTTTGACAAAAGTGGGTCTGCTGGGTATCAAAGTATGGATTTGCCGTGGTGAAGTGTATGGTAAACGTGAGTTGGCTCCTAACTTTACTCAGACAAAGGAAAACGGCCGTGGCGGAAACGGAAACAATGGAGGCAAGAATTTCCGCAGAAAGAAAAATAACAATCGCTAACGAATTTGAATTTTAGGAATTATGTTACAACCGAAAAAGACAAAATTCAGAAGACAGCAAAAAGGTAGCGCTAAGGGTAATGCTCAACGTGGCCATCAGTTGGCTTTTGGTTCTTTTGGAATCAAATCCTTGCAGACAAAATGGATTACAGGACGTCAGATTGAGGCTGCCCGTATTGCTGTGACTAGATATATGCAACGTCAGGGTCAGATTTGGATCCGCATATTCCCGGACAAACCTATTACTCGTAAGCCTGCCGATGTACGTATGGGTAAAGGTAAAGGTAATCCGGAAGGTTTTGTGGCTCCTGTGACTCCGGGCCGTATCCTGATTGAAGTAGAAGGAGTATCTTTTGATGTAGCAAAAGAAGCTTTGCGCCTTGCGGCTCAAAAACTTCCTGTTACTACTAAGTTTATTGTTAGACGTGATTACGACGCAAGTCAAAATGTTTAATTGAGATTGGTATGAAGATTGCAGAAATTAGAGAAATCCCTGCCGAAGAATTGGTTGAAAGAATTCAGACAGAAGTAGCTAATTATAACCAAATGGTGTTGAATCATTCAATCTCTCCGTTGGAAAATCCGGCACAAATTAAAGATTTGCGCAAGACTATTGCTCGGATGAAGACTGTATTGCGTCAGAGAGAACTCAACAACAAATAATTAGGTCTTATTATGGAAGTGAGAAATTTAAGAAAAGAAAGAACAGGTGTTGTGATTAGCGACAAGATGGATAAGACCGTTACGGTTGCTGCCAAGTTTAAGGAAAAACACCCTATTTATGGTAAGTTCGTTTCGAAAACGAAGAAATATCATGCTCATGACGAAAAGAACGAATGTGGTATGGGTGATACTGTCCGCATTATGGAAACTCGTCCTTTGAGCAAGACTAAGAGATGGAGAGTGGTTGAAATAATCGAAAAAGCGAAGTAATATGATACAAGCAGAATCCAGACTTACAGTATGTGATAACAGTGGCGCAAAAGAAGCTCTTTGCATTCGTGTTTTGGGTGGAACAAGAAGACGCTACGCTTCTGTAGGGGATGTGATTGTCGTTTCTGTAAAGAGCGTAATCCCCTCAAGTGATATAAAGAAAGGTGCAGTATCAAAGGCTTTGGTCGTACGTACTAAGAAAGAGATCCGTCGTGCTGATGGGTCTTACATTCGTTTTGATGACAATGCTTGTGTTTTGTTGAATAATGCAGGCGAAATTAGAGGTAGTCGTATCTTTGGACCGGTAGCGAGAGAGTTGCGTAATGCAAATATGAAAGTGGTTTCACTTGCACCTGAAGTACTTTAATTTTGTAAAAAAAGTGAAGTAATGAGTAAGTTACATATTAAAAAAGGCGATATAGTTTACGTAAACTCCGGTGAAGATAAGGGTAAAACTGGACGTGTGTTGAAAGTTCTTGTAAAAGAAGGTCGTGCAGTGGTAGAGGGTATCAATATGGTATCTAAGCACTCTAAACCTAGCGCAAAGAATCCGCAGGGTGGTATTGTGAAGCAGGAAGCTCCTGTTCACATCTCTAATCTGAATCCGGTTGACCCGAAAACAGGCAAACCGACACGTATAGGAAGAAGAGAAAGTGCTGATGGAAGAACATTTGTTCGTTACGCTAAAAAATCAGGGGAGGAGATTAAATAATGGGTAATACTGCTAGCCTTAAGAAAGAATATGCAGAGCGTATCGCTCCGGCATTGAAGAATCAATTTAAGTATTCTTCGACTATGCAAATACCTGTACTCAAGAAGATTGTTATCAACCAAGGCTTGGGTATGGCTGTTGCTGACAAGAAAATTATTGATGTCGCTATCAACGAATTGACTGCCATTACGGGGCAGAAAGCTGTTGCAACCGTATCACGTAAAGATATCGCTAACTTCAAGCTGCGTAAGAAAATGCCGATTGGAGTGATGGTTACTTTGCGTCGTGAAAGAATGTACGAATTCCTTGAAAGACTTGTACGTGTGGCTTTGCCCCGTATCCGTGACTTCAAAGGTATCGAAAGTAAGTTTGACGGACGTGGCAATTACACATTGGGTATTCAGGAACAGATTATTTTCCCGGAAATCAATATTGACAACATTACAAAGATTTTGGGTATGAACATTACTTTTGTAACTTCTGCCAATACAGACGAAGAGGGTTATGCTCTGTTGAAAGAATTCGGTTTACCGTTTAAAAACGCTAAAAAAGACTGATAGATATGGCAAAAGAATCAATGAAAGCTCGTGAAGTAAAAAGAGCTAAGTTAGTAGCCAAATATGCAGAAAAACGTGCGGCACTGAAGAAGATTGTTAACTCAGGTGATCCTGTTGCAGCTTTCGAGGCTGCACAGAAATTGCAAAGCCTGCCAAAGAATGCCAATCCGATTCGTTTGCACAATCGTTGTAAGCTGACAGGACGTCCGAGAGGGTATATGCGTCAGTTTGGCATCTCGCGTATCCAATTCCGTGAAATGGCTTCCAATGGCTTGATTCCGGGCGTAAAAAAAGCAAGTTGGTAAGTGTGTTTATTTATTAAATATTGTCAGGGTAGTCCTGATTAATTTAACAATTAATTTTATGACAGATCCAATCGCAGATTATCTCACAAGGTTGAGAAATGCAATTAGTGCAAAGCACAGAGTGGTGGAAGTGCCTGCTTCAAACTTGAAAAAGGAGATTACAAAAATCTTGTTTGACAAAGGTTACATCCTGAATTACAAATTTGTTGATGATGGTCCTCAAGGAACTATCAAAGTAGCTTTAAAGTATGATGCGGTAAACAAGGTAAACGCAATCAAGAAGCTTATCCGTGTGTCTACT
This sequence comes from uncultured Bacteroides sp., assembly GCA_900546355.1. Classification (GTDB taxonomy): domain Bacteria; phylum Bacteroidota; class Bacteroidia; order Bacteroidales; family Bacteroidaceae; genus Phocaeicola. The sequence continues at coordinate 17,596 of URCM01000019.1, read as the reverse complement.
CCGGGTTTGCGTAAATATACTGGCTACAAAGACATGCCGAGAGTAATTAATGGATTAGGTATTGCTATTATATCTACTTCCAAAGGTGTAATGACTGATAAAGAAGCTGCTGCTTTGAAAATAGGCGGTGAAGTTCTTTGTTATGTATATTAATGGAGGGTAAGCTATGTCAAGAATAGGTAAATTGCCGATTGTTATTCCTGCAGGAGTAACTGTAACTCTGAAAGATAATGTAGTTACTGTAAAAGGTCCGAAAGGTGAGTTGAGTCAATATGTCAATCCCGCTATTGATGTGACGATTGCAGATGGACATGTGGTGTTGAAAGAAAACGAGAACGCAATGCTTGATGATTTGAAGCAGCGTCATGCATATCATGGTTTGTACCGTGCGTTGGTTCATAATATGGTAGTGGGCGTTTCCGAAGGATATAAGAAAGAATTGGAATTGGTGGGTGTCGGATACCGCGCATCAAACAATGGCAATATCATTGATTTCGCTTTGGGTTATACACATAACATTTTTATGCAGTTGCCTCCTGAAATCAAGGTAGAAACAAAATCAGAGAGAAATAAGAACCCTCTTGTTATATTGGAATCTTGTGACAAACAGCTGCTTGGTCAGGTGTGTGCAAAAATACGTTCTTTCCGTAAGCCTGAACCTTATAAAGGAAAAGGTATTAAGTTTGTTGGTGAAGAAATTCGTAGAAAGTCTGGTAAGTCGGCTGGCGCTAAATAATTCACATAAAATCGTATAATTATGACAACAAAAATAGAAAGACGAATTAAGATTAAATATAGAGTACGTAGCAAGATTTCAGGTACTCCGGAACGTCCGCGTATGAGTGTTTTCAGAAGCAACAAGCAGATCTACGTTCAAGTGATTGACGATTTGAACGGCAAGACTTTGGCGGCAGCTTCGTCATTGGGTATGGAAACCATGCCGAAGAAGGAACAAGCAGCTAAGGTAGGCGAATTGATTGCCAAGAAAGCGCAAGAAGCTGGTATTACGACTGTCGTATTCGACCGTAATGGTTACCTGTATCATGGGAGAGTAAAAGAAGTAGCTGATGCTGCTCGTAACGGTGGACTTAAATTTTAATGAATTATGGCAGTTAATAATAGAGTTAAGATCACTAATGATATTGAATTGAAAGACAGACTGGTTGCTATTAACCGTGTGACTAAGGTTACGAAGGGTGGTAGAACGTTTAGTTTCGCTGCAATTGTCGTAGTCGGTAATGAAGACGGTGTGATTGGTTATGGTCTGGGTAAGGCAGGCGAAGTAACTGCAGCTATAGCTAAAGGTGTTGAAGCCGCAAAGAAGAATCTGACTCGTGTACCGGTATTGAAAGGTACTGTTCCTCACGAACAGGTGGCTAAATTCGGCGGTGCTGAAGTATTTATCAAGCCGGCTTCTACCGGTACAGGTGTGGTTGCCGGTGGTGCAATGCGTGCCGTATTGGAAAGCGTAGGGATTACAGATGTTTTGGCAAAGTCAAAAGGGTCTTCTAATCCTCATAATTTAGTGAAAGCTACGATTCTTGCGTTGAGCGAAATGCGTGATGCCCGTATGGTAGCTCAAAATAGAGGTGTAAGTTTGGATAAAGTATTTAGAGGATAAGGAGGTTTGATAATGTCAACTATTAAGATTAAGCAAGTAAAAAGTAGAATAGGTGCTCCTGCCAATCAGAAAAGAACATTGGATACTTTGGGACTTCGTAAATTGAATCAAGTGGTTGAACATGAGGCTACGCCTTCTGTTCTGGGAATGGTTCGAAAGGTAAGACACCTTGTAACAATTGTTGAGTAATAATTTATAAAGACTTTTTGCAATATGAATTTACATAGTTTACGTCCTGCAGCAGGTTCTACTAAGACAAGAAAGAGAATCGGTCGTGGACCGGGTTCTGGTTTGGGAGGCACTTCTACGAGAGGACATAAAGGAGCAAAATCAAGATCCGGCTATTCGAAAAAGATTGGTTTTGAAGGAGGCCAGATGCCGCTTCAGCGCCGTGTGCCTAAATTTGGTTTCAAGAATATAAACCGTGTTGAATATAAAGCCGTTAACATCGGCACAATTCAGGAGCTGGCTGCAGCGAAGAATTTGTTGAAGGTTGGTGTTAATGACTTGATTGAAGCCGGTTTGGTTTCTTCTAACCAATTAGTGAAAGTTCTTGGTAACGGTAGTTTAACTACTAAGCTCGAGGTTGAAGCTCATGCTTTTTCAAAGAGTGCGGTAGCTGCAATCGAAGCCGTTGGTGGTAATGCAGTAAAACTCTGATTCAATGAGAAAATCTATTGAAACATTAAAGAATATATGGAATATTGAGGATCTGAGACAGCGGATCCTCATTACTATATTGTTTGTTGCAATCTACAGATTCGGTTCGTATGTGGTTCTTCCAGGTATCAATCCAGATATGTTGTCAAAGTTGCATGAACAAACAAGCGAAGGTCTTCTTGCCTTGTTGAACATGTTCTCTGGTGGAGCTTTTTCTAATGCATCTATCTTTGCGTTAGGAATCATGCCGTACATCTCTGCATCCATTGTGATTCAGTTGTTGGCGATTGCAGTTCCTTATTTCCAGAAACTACAGCGTGAAGGTGAAAGTGGACGTCGGAAAATCAATCAGTATACTCGTATCTTGACTATTGCTATTTTGATTTTTCAGGCTCCGTCTTATCTGATCAACTTGAAAATGCAGGCAGGTCCGGCTCTTAATGCTTCATTAGATTGGACTTTCTTTATTATTACTTCTACCATCATTTTGGCTGCTGGAAGTATGTTTATTTTATGGTTGGGAGAAAGAATCACCGATAAAGGAATCGGAAACGGAATCTCTTTGATTATCATGATTGGTATCATCGCACGCCTTCCGCAAGCTTTCTCGGGTGAGTTTGTATCCCGCCTTGCCTCTCCGGGAGCAGGTGGCATTATCATGTTCTTGCTTGAAATAGTTGTGTTGATTTTGGTAATTGCCGCTGCTATCCTTTTGGTGCAAGGTGTCCGTAAGATTCCCGTACAATATGCGAAACGTATTGTCGGAAACAAGCAATATGGTGGTGCAAGACAATACATTCCTTTGAAGGTGAATGCTGCAAATGTAATGCCGATCATTTTTGCGCAGGCTATTATGTTTATTCCTATTACCCTTGTAGGATTTTCGAATGTGGCTTCTGCCAGCGGTATAGCGCGTGCGTTTGTTGATCATACCAGTTTCTGGTATAATCTGGTATTCGCTATCCTGATTATCGCATTTACGTGGTTTTACACTGCGTTGACAATTAATCCCCGTCAAATGGCTGAAGACATGAAACGGAACAATGGTTTTATTCCAGGCATCAAGCCGGGTAAGAATACGGCAGATTATATCGACTTGATTATGTCGCGTATTACGTTGCCGGGTTCGTTGTTCTTGGCTATTATTGCCATTCTTCCAGCGTTTGCAGGTATATTTGGAGTGCAGGCAGAGTTCGCGCAATTCTTCGGTGGAACATCTTTGTTGATTCTTGTAGGTGTTGTACTTGATACTTTACAGCAAGTAGAAAGTCATTTATTGATGCGCCATTACGATGGGCTGTTGACTTCTGGACGAATCAAAGGTCGGTCGGGCGTAGCCGCATATTAATTGCATTCAATATGATATTTCTAAAGACTGATGATGAAATAGAACTGTTACGCCAAAGTAATCTCCTTGTGGGGAGAACTTTGGCTGAACTGGCTAAGCTGATTGAACCGGGGATCACAACTAAACAGTTGGATAAGGTAGCTGAAGAATTTATCAGAGACCATGGGGCAGTGCCTACTTTTAAAGGTTTCCCTAATCCTTATGGAGGTCCGTTCCCCGGATCTATCTGTACTTCGGTAAACGAACAAGTTGTGCATGGAATTCCCAATGACACTCCTTTGAAAGAAGGAGATATCATATCCATTGATTGTGGAACATACATGAATGGGTATTGCGGTGATTCGGCATATACATTCTGTGTGGGTGAGGTTGATCCTGAGATTGAGGCTCTTTTGAAAACAACAAAGGAAGCTTTGTATAAAGGGATTGAAAACGCTGTTCATGGGAAACGCTTGGGAGATATCGGTTATGCTGTTCAACAGCATTGTGAGGCGCAGTCGTATGGCGTGGTTCGTGAGTTTGTCGGACATGGCATCGGCAAGGAGATGCATGAAGATCCTCCGGTTCCCAATTATGGGAAGAGAGGGACAGGTACTTTGTTGAAAAAAGGAATGTGCATTGCTATAGAACCGATGATTACTTTGGGCAATCGGAAGATTGTGATGGAGAATGACCGTTGGACTATCCGCACTGCCGACCATAAATGTGCCGCGCACTTTGAACATACAGTCGCTGTAGGACTAGACAAAGCTGATATTTTATCATCATTTGATTATATAGAAGACGTGTTGAGAAACAAAGAAAATTAATATATGGCAAAACAAGCTGCAATAGAACAAGATGGAGTAATCGTAGAAGCATTGTCTAATGCAATGTTTCGTGTGGAGCTGGAAAATGGACATGAAATTACCGCTCATATTTCCGGCAAGATGAGAATGCATTACATTAAAATTTTACCGGGTGATAAGGTTCGTGTGGAAATGTCGCCATACGACTTGTCGAAAGGAAGAATCGTTTTTAGATATAAATAAAAGAATATAGATATGAAAGTAAGAGCATCATTAAAAAAACGTACGCCGGATTGCAAAATCGTGAGACGTAAGGGCCGTTTGTATGTTATTAATAAGAAAAATCCTAAGTATAAACAACGTCAAGGATAATTTATTATTATTTTTGCAGAAAAATAATTGAGTATATGGCTATAAGAATAGTTGGTGTAGATTTACCTCAGAACAAGAGAGGTGAGATTGCGTTGACATACATTTATGGTATCGGACGCAGTAGCTCAGCAAAAATTTTGGATAAGGCTGGCATTGATCGTGATTTGAAAGTGAAAGATTGGACTGATGATCAGGCGGCTAAGATCCGTGAGATTATCGGCGCTGAATATAAGGTAGAAGGTGATTTGCGCTCGGAAATCCAATTGAACATTAAGCGTTTGATGGATATCGGATGCTATCGTGGTGTACGTCACCGTTTGGGACTTCCTGTAAGAGGCCAGAGCACAAAGAACAATGCTCGTACGCGTAAGGGAAGAAAGAAAACCGTTGCAAATAAGAAAAAAGCTACTAAATAATAATTGTTGATATGGCAAAAAAAACAGTCGCAGCTAAAAAGAGAAATGTGAAGGTAGATGCTAACGGACAGTTGCATGTACATTCATCATTCAACAACATTATCGTATCTTTGGCGAATAATGAAGGTCAGATTATCTCTTGGTCTTCTGCCGGAAAGATGGGATTCAGAGGTTCTAAGAAGAATACTCCTTATGCAGCTCAAATGGCTGCTCAGGATTGCGCGAAAGTGGCGTATGATCTTGGCTTGAGAAAAGTGAAAGCTTATGTGAAGGGTCCTGGAAACGGACGTGAGTCTGCTATCCGTACTGTACATGGTGCCGGAATCGAAGTTACTGAAATCATTGACGTAACTCCATTGCCGCATAACGGTTGTCGTCCTCCGAAAAGAAGAAGAGTATAATTATTAAAGATAACCTATTAACAATGTAACTTGATTTTGTTAGATAACATGGATTGCATTTCCTTTCTGTAATCGCGGCTGCAACAAATTGAGTTCATGATTAACAATTAATTTAAATCAAAGAAAATGGCTAGATATACTGGACCAAAATCAAGAATTGCACGTAAATTCGGTGAAGCAATCTTTGGAGCTGATAAAGTTTTGTCGAAGAAAAACTATCCTCCTGGACAGCATGGCAATACCCGTCGTAGAAAGACTTCGGAATACGGGCTGATGTTGGCTGAAAAGCAAAAGGCTAAATATACTTACGGTGTATTGGAAAGACAATTCCGCAACCTGTTTGAGAAAGCAGCGCGTAAGAACGGTATTACCGGTGAAATTCTGTTGCAGAGCCTTGAGTGCCGTTTGGATAATGTAGTGTTCCGTTTGGGCATTGCTCCTACGCGTGCCGCTGCCCGTCAGTTGGTAAGTCATAAACACATTACTGTAGATGGTAAGGTGGTTAATATTCCTTCTTTCTCTGTAAAACCGGGTCAGTTGGTAGGTGTTCGTGAAAAATCTAAGTCTTTGGAAGTTATTGCTAATTCATTGGCTGGATTCAATCACAGCAAATACCCTTGGTTGGAATGGGATGAAAACTTGAAGGTAGGTAAAATGTTGCATATTCCTGCGAGAGCAGACATCCCTGAGAACATAAAAGAACACATGATCGTAGAATTGTACTCTAAATAATAATAATTAATTTCATGGCGATATTAGCATTTCAAAAACCTGATAAAGTATTAATGTTGGAAGCGGATTCTAAATTTGGAAAGTTTGAATTCCGTCCGCTTGAACCCGGTTTCGGTATTACCGTTGGTAATGCTTTACGCCGTATTCTTCTCTCTTCCTTGGAAGGCTATGCGATTAACACGATTCACATTGAAGGTGTTGAGCATGAATTTGCCACAGTTCCTGGTGTGAAAGAAGATGTCACTAACATTATCTTGAATCTGAAGCAAGTCCGATTCAAGCAGATAGTTGAGGAATTCGAAAATGAAAAGGTTAGCATTACCGTTGAGAATTCTACTGAATTTAAGGCAGGTGATATTGGTAAGTATTTGACCGGATTTGAAGTGTTAAATCCTGAATTAGTTATTTGCCATTTAGATTCAAAAGCAACTATGCAGATAGTTCTTACAATCAACAAAGGTCGCGGTTATGTTCCGGCTGACGAAAACCGGGAGTTCTGCACTGATGTGAATGTAATTCCTATCGATTCTATTTACACGCCGATTCGTAATGTCAAATATGCGGTGGAAAATTACCGTGTAGAGCAGAAAACCGACTATGAAAAGTTGGTGCTGGAGATTACGACGGATGGTTCCATTCACCCGAAAGAAGCGCTGAAAGAAGCTGCAAAGATTCTGATTTACCACTTTATGCTGTTCTCTGACGAAAAGATTACTCTTGAAACGGCAGATGCTGACGGCAATGAAGAGTTCGATGAAGAAGTTTTGCATATGCGCCAGTTGCTGAAGACCAAATTGGTTGATATGGACTTGTCTGTCCGTGCTTTGAATTGCTTGAAAGCTGCCGATGTAGAAACATTGGGTGACTTGGTACAGTTCAATAAGACTGATTTGTTGAAATTCCGTAACTTCGGTAAGAAATCGCTCACGGAGCTTGATGATTTGCTCGAGAGTCTGAATCTGTCGTTTGGAACAGATATTTCTAAGTATAAATTAGATAAAGAATAAAAAATGAGACACAATAAAAAATTTAACCATTTAGGTCGTACTGCTTCTCATAGAAAAGCGATGTTGTCGAATATGGCTTGTTCTTTGATTAAGCACAAAAGAATCACTACGACTGTTGCGAAGGCTAAAGCTTTGAAGAAATACGTTGAACCGTTGATTACTCGTTCGAAAGACGATACAACCAATTCACGTCGTGTGGTGTTCAGCTATTTGCAAGACAAATATGTTGTAACCGAACTCTTCAAGGAAATCTCTGTAAAGGTTGCAGACCGTCCGGGTGGCTACACTCGTATCATTAAGACTGGTCACCGTTTGGGAGATAATGCAGAAATGTGTTTTATCGAACTGGTTGACTACAATGAAAACATGGCGAAGACTGCTGCTAAGAAGACTACTCGCACTCGTCGTTCGAAGAAGTCGGCTGCTGCTACTGCTGAAGCTCCTGCAGCCGAAGCGACCGCAACTGATGCACCTGTTGCTGAAGCTGCTACAGAGGAAGCCCCCAAAGCTGAATAATTCTGTAAACGCTATATATTTGAAGAAACCGGAATCTGAAGTGATTCCGGTTTTTTTGTTGCTACGTGGCGGGGAATGTGCGAAGGGTGCATTAGTGTGCCGTGTAACCTTGTTGCAATAGTGTTTGTATGACTGCTTTATCTCGGTTGCATTTCTTGCAAGATTATTTGTTTTGCCGGGAAGTCAGTCTTATGTCGGTGAGAAATTTGCGGACATGTGTGTTAGTTCATTTGAATGTAGAATAAATTGTGTTTAAAATTATGTTATTGCCTTATTTGCACAAAGACTTGGTTGAAGCGGGATGTGACGAAGCTGGGCGTGGATGTCTTGCCGGTGCTGTTTATGCGGCGGCAGTCATCTTGCCTCCCGATTATCGGAATGATACGTTGAACGATTCCAAGCAGCTTACAGAGAAACAGCGTTACCGTTTGCGTGAGGTTATCGAACGGGATGCGTTGTCGTGGGCGGTAGGTATCGTTTCGCCAGAAGAAATAGATGCAATCAATATATTGAACGCTTCTTTTCTCGCGATGCATCGGGCTATCGGCAACTTATCGATACGTCCGCAGCATTTGTTGATTGACGGGAATCGTTTCAAACCTTATGCAGGGATACCACATACCACTGTGGTGAAAGGCGACGGAAAGTATTTGTCGATAGCAGCCGCTTCGGTTTTGGCTAAAACTTACCGTGATGATTACATGGATGGTTTGGGCAAAACATATCCGGCGTATGGCTGGCAGAAGAATAAGGGATATCCTACTCAAGCGCATCGTGATGCGATTCGCCTGTATGGTGTAACTCCTTATCATCGGAAAAGTTTTAATTTGTTAGGGGACGCTCAGTTGTCTTTCGATTTTTAAGTGTTCTTGATGTTTTGTTGGGATTCGAAAAGATTTTTTGTTTAATTTGTTGTTTTTTTACTTGTAATATGTTTATTTTGCCACCGTTATGAATGATGAAATAAGGGTGTATTGAAATGAATAAGGGGTTGCCTTTGGATATATCGATGTGGGATGAATCTTGTATGAAATGTTTCATACAAGATAATTCTGCTCTTTTTTATGCTTTTGCCAGTCGGTATGTAGACAATCCGGAACTGATTGATGATTTCTTGCAGGAAGCTTACGTAAAGCTATGGACACATCGGAAGACTATCGGCAAGGTGCAGTCTGTCCAAAAATATTTCTTTACTATCTTGCGGAATACGATTATCGACAAATGGGCTTATTTTGCTTCGGGCGAGAAGGAAAGAAGCTTAGATGATTATATGGAGGTTTCTTCCAATGAATCGTTCATAGAACATATTATTGAGGCGGAAAGTTCGCACCTGATTGCTGTGGCGATTCGGAGATTGTCGCCACAGAACCGCCGTATTATTCTGTTAAGTATGGATGGAAAAACCATGCCGGAGATAGCCGAACAGTTGCATATCTCTGTAAATACGGTGAAGACTTTGAAATACAGGGCCTTGAAACAACTCTCTTCTTATCTTTCAAAAGACGATTTTTTGCTTTTCCTACTTTTATTTTATTCTTTCCCGTGTTAAAATGGCGATATTTTGTCATCACTTTTGGCCGTAATGGGCGTCTATTGTTATAAAAGACGCTGTAGTTATGGATTCAGAAGATAAAGATTTGTCAAGTTTGATAGCCGCACGGATATTGGGCCTTCCTTTGACTGAGGAAGAAAACACACGTTTGGATGAGTGGCTGAATCAGTCGGAAGTTCACCGCAGGTTGTTCAACCGCATTCGCAACCGTGAGTTGGCGAAACGTATTCTCCGGCTTCAGTATGAAGGTTATGGTGAACGGATGGCAACTCAGTTTGAGCGTACGGTATTCAGACGCTCTCGCCAACTTCGTTGGTTGCGTTGGGGAAGTGTGGCAGCCCTGTTTGTGCTGGTATGCTCTCTTACCTTTTATTTGTGGAATCGAGAAGACCCCTGCCAGATATATCCGGGCGAGGGTGGGGCGGTATTGACTTTGGCAGACGGACGTCAATACGACATCACCATGCAAAACGGTAATGAGATTGCCGGATTGATGGCTTCCGCTCCTGTGGATACACAGGCAGATTCTATTGCTTATCATACGTTGACGGTCAATGCCGGTCAAGAGTTTATGTTCCGTCTACCCGACAGTACGCAGGTGTGGCTTAACTCTGAGTCGGAACTCCGTTTCCCGGCGAAGTTTGCCGAGGCTGACGAACGGAAAGTGTATCTGAGGGGGGAAGCCTTCTTTGATGTGGAGAGAGACCAGCGGCGTCCTTTTGTGGTCGGTGCAGACGAAGCCTCTCTTACCGTATACGGCACTCGTTTTAATGTCTCTTGCTATGCGGGCGAATCTCTATCAACCGTGTTGGTGGAAGGAAGCGTCGGCTTTCGTGCGCCGGGAGTTGGAGAAGTACGTTTGCAGCCATCAGAGCAATTAGTTTATCATGCTGCTACTCAGCAAGTGGACGTGCGTCCGGTAGATGTCAATTTGTATGTAGCGTGGGTTGAGCATCAGTTTGTTTTCCAAGGGCAGACGTTGGAGGAGATTATGACAACATTGTCGCGTTGGTATGATTTCACTCCTGTCTTTACTTCCGATGCCATGCGCCACATTCGTTTATCGGGCAGGCTTTACCGTTACGATGATATCCGCATTTTACTCGACAGTTACGAGCGGACGGTAGGATTGAAATTTAAGTTGCAAGGCAAATGCATCATTATATCCGAATAGAATCATTCATTAATCATAATTTAGGAGAGAGTTTATGAAACAAATCGTTAAATGTTTTTGTGCTTTGTTGTTGGGAGGTGCTTTACTAATCCCGGCTTCTGTATTCGCTCAAGTGATTTCGGTCCGTATAGAGCGAGGTACGTTGGATCAGGCGTTCCAACAGATTATGCGAACCACTACCGTTCAGTTGGTCTATAACACCGATATGGCTTCGCGCGTCCGTTGCCAAGCGCATGTGTTTCGTGGGAAAGACATTACCGAAGTGCTGGATGCTCTGTTGGCGCATACATCGTTGACCTATACAGAGAAGAATGGCATTTACACCATTGTGCGGAAGCCGCGCAGCGTACAGCAGGGCAGCCGGCATGTGGTGTCGGGAAAAGTATTCGACGAAGCTGGCGAGCCGGTCATCGGGGCATCGGTGTTGCTGAAAGGCACCCGTAAGGGTATGATAACCGATATGAACGGTGGGTTTGCCATTCCGGGCGTCAGTGGTGAGAAGGTTACGTTGCTCATTTCGTTCTTGGGCAAGAAGACCATTGAGGTGGATATGAAGCCGGGAGTGGAAGAGACTTTTACGTTGGAAGATGACAACGCGATGCTCGATGAAGTAGTCGTAACCGGTTATCAGGACATTGCGAAGGAAAAAATGACAGGGTCGGTAGCAATCGTGCGTGCCGAAGATTTGGCAACCCGTTATGTGCCCAACATCATGAATAACCTGGAAGGACGTGTAGCTGGTTTGAGTACATATGGGGGTGAGATGACCATCCGTGGTACCAGTTCGCTCTATGCCGAGACCAGTCCCTTGTTGGTTGTAGACGGAGTGCCTATTGAGGGTAAGATTGAAGACTTGAATCCCTATGACATTGAGAGTGTCAATGTGTTGAAGGATGCCGCCGCTACGGCAATCTATGGTGCGCGGGCTTCAAACGGTATCATTGTCGTGACCACCAAGAATGCAAAAGAAAAAGGCAAGATTGATATTGATTTCTCTGCCAACCTGACCATTTGGGAAAAGAAGAACATGGACTATGCCGACAACTTCTATCTTACTCCTGAACAGCAGGTGGATATCGAGTCGGATTACTGGAATTATTATTTCTTTGATAACGATGGCGAGGTAGCCGACCCGTTGCAAAGTACGTTACAGGCCATAGAGTCTGGAACAAGTGCCATTTCTCCCATCCAATATGCCTATTATCGTTTGGCAAAAGGAGAAATTTCTTGTTATGATTTGCATAACACGTTGGATGCCTTGAAGAAAAACAATTTCGCCAAGGAATATGGTGACAACATCTATAAGCAACAGATTTTGCAGCAATACAACTTGTCGCTGCGCAGCCGTGCCGATAAGTTCCAGAGCAATTTGACGTTAAACTATAAGTTCGACAACAGCGGACAGATTAATTCCGATAAGAGTTCGTTGAATATTAGTTACAAGGGTATTTACGATGTGGCTTCGTGGCTGACCGCTACGTTCAGCTTTAACGCGATTCACGATAAGTCGGTCGGACCGGGATATGATTATAATTCCAGCTATACGAATCCGTGGGCTGTGCCTGCCTACGAGCGGATGTACAACGAAGATGGTTCGGCGAATTTATTCTATTATTGGTACGATGGCAACCCCTATTGGAGCAGCAAAGGAGCGGAAGGTTTCCACGATTTGGGCGTCAATATCAAGGATGAGTTCTATAACAATACCGAAACCACCCGCCGCCAGCACTTCCGTTACCATGCCGACTTATTGTTTAAGGTAATCAAGGGATTGACGGCGAATGCGCAGTTCATCTATGAAATGGACAAGACGCAAGTAGATTGGTTTGCCAACGAAGCCAGTCATGTGTCGCGTAGCATCCGCAACGCTTATACCGTAATAGGTGATGACGGTAAGATTTCGTACATGACCCCGCAAAACGGAGGTATGCTCCGTTCTACCAATACGTATGGCCGTTATTGGACGGCGCGTGGCCAGCTTAACTATGCGAATACTTTTGGCAAGCATGCGGTGAGTGCCATTGCCGGTCTGGAATTCCGCCAGACGAAGTCGAATGGTTCGAAAGCCCTTGCCTTAGGTTACGATGACCAGTTGCAGAACAGTTCGACGCATACGGTGGACTTCGGGACGCTGAGTACGATGACCTACAGTCCTTACTATATGGCGAGTGGTGGAGGTTATCCGGCCAACCAGTTTGTGTTCACGCCTTATTTCCGTGACGGTATGGGACCGGTTGTAGAGCAGTTCCATCGGTATGCTTCGGGTTATTTTACATTGACTTATACCTACGATGACCGTTATAATGTATTTGGTTCCTTCCGTAAGGATTATGCCGATGTCTATGGCTTGAATGCCAAGTTCCGTGGCAGTCCGCTTTGGTCGGTTGGCGCAGGTTGGAACCTGCACCAGGAAAACTTCTTGAAACCGGTGGAATGGATTAACTTCCTGAAACTGCGTGTCAGTTACGGTGTGACGGGTAACATTTACCAAGGGGCTACCAGTTATATGACCGCTACTTCTACCGGGATGAACGATTATACCAATTTGCCATACGGCCAGGTGGAAAGCCCCGCCAATCCGAACTTGAAGTGGGAGCGCAATACGACTACAAACGTAGGTATTGACTATTCTTTCTTGAACAACCGCTTGCAAGGTTCGTTGGACTTTTATAATAAGAAAGGTACCGATATCTTTGCGCCGCGCCAGCTTGATCCTACCACCGGTTTCACCTCGATGTATTACAATACGGCGAGTATCCGTAACCGCGGTATGGAACTTGCAATCAGTTACGATTGGTTCGTACCCCGTCGTCGCGAGGCTTTTGGTTGGAGCACCAGTTTCACGATGTCGTATAACAAGAATGTGGTGACCGATGTGCAGAACCCCGCTACTTCAGCTTACCAGTTGGTCAGTACGCCTTATATGACCGGTTATCCCTCCAGCGCGTTATGGTCATACCGTTTTGCAGGCATCAGCAACGTGGAAGGCGAGAAAGGGCAGACCTTGTGGTATATTGAAGATGGAGCCACTGCGCACAACGCGAGCGGGAGAAGTGTCAGCATCCTGGAATATTCCGGTCAGACCGAGCCGAAGACCATCATGGGTATGGACAACCGTGTTACGTGGAACGGTTTTAGCCTGAGTGTGTTGATGGCCTATTATGGCGGGCATAAGATGCGTGCACTTGCCGAAACGGAAACTTTTGATGTGCCTTATCAGGCCATAGCCAGCTATTTTGCCAATGCCTGGACGCCGGAGAATCCTACTAATACACCGGGTATCGGACGTTATGGATCAAATTCTCTGGGATCGGAACCGAGTGAAAGCGATATCTCTGTGCATGATGCCGATTTTTTGAAGATACGCAATATCGTGCTGGGCTACGAGTTCCCATCTCAATGGTTACGGCATTTGGGCATTAACCGCCTGGCGTTGAGTTTCCAGATTGACAATCCGCATTATTTGTGGGTAAAGAATAAAGTAGGTGTCGACCCAGAGACGTTGGGCATCCGCAATCCGAGTTCGTTTATCTTCGGATTGAATGTGAATCTGTAAAAGGTATGTTGTAAATTGTAAAATAATAAATGAAAAAGATGAAAACCAGACCTATATTATATGGCTGCCTGTTAGGAAGCGTGATGTTTGCTTTCGCTTCTTGTTCCGATTTCACCGACGTGCAGCCCAAAGGAAAAAACTTGCTGACTACTACTACACAGTTGGAGATGCTGTTGAACGTGCCCTTTGATCAAGATGACGGTGACGGACCGCAGTTTGTCGGAGATAAGATTGCTACGCTGTCCAATATCCCTACATTGCTGAGCCAGCCTACGCCGACCCGCAATTCGATTATTCTGTCATGGGACGAATCTTTGCAAGACAAGATGGCGGAATTGACTTCAAGCGATTCTGAATATAGCAGTTATTATGGCGTAATCGGTACGATAGCCAATCCGATACTGATGAATATCGGTGCAGCGTCGGGTGACGAGGCAATGAAAAACCAGCTGCGTTGCGAAGCCTTGACGTTACGTGCTTATTTCCATTACTTGTTGATAAACAAGTTTGCCAAAGCATACAATCCCGCTACTGCGGCTGAAGACTCCGGACTGCCTTATTTGCTTGAGACTCAAGATATCGCCCAGCCCACGGTACAACTCACCGTACAGGAAGTCTACGACCACATCCTTGCCGACATTCAGGAAGCCATCGATTTGGACGGCCTGCCTACGAGCGCGGTAAACCGGATGCGTATGGGCAAACCTTGTGCATACGCGGTAAAAGCCCTTGCCTTGCTGAGCATGCAGCGGTTTGATGAGGCGGAAGAGGCGGCACGTCAGTCGCTTGCTCTCAACGGCACCGTGAATGACTACAACACGATGACCGGCACCGGAACGAATGTGTTGGGCGAGACTTACGAGGTGTTGCTGCGCCCGCGTCTGGAATGCGAGGAAGACTTGTTCTTTACGTATGGCATCGAGTTTTTCCAGTCCATTACGCCTGAGGCGGAAGCACGGTTCGAACCGGGACATGCCAGTTTGGAGAGGATAGACACTGCCAATAAAATGTATGCGGGGTTAGGCGATATGTCTGAATCTATGCAGGGCATACCCGGACTGATTATGACTTACGACTTGAACTCGGGTTGGAATATGGCGGGATTAAAGACTACGCACATGTACCTGATTGTAGCGGAGGCGGAAATCCGTAAAGGCAATTACGATGAAGCCATGCGTGCGCTTGATGTCATTCGTGTAAACCGCATCAATCCTGAGATTTATCAGCCTTTGGAAGGTACGGTGACTACTGAAGCGGATGCTATTTTGCACCTGAAGCAGACTTCGCATGGCGAAAATATTTATTCGGTGTACAATTTCATTAACCGCAAGCGGTGGAATCAGTTGGACGGCTGGAAGGAAACGTTCACCCGTGAACTTGCCGGAAACACTTATACGTTGACTCCCGAATCACCGTTATGGATTTTCCCGATTCCGTTGAATGTGATTAGCAATAACCCAAGTATCGTACAGAATTACAAACAATAATCATTAAAATAACCGATATGAAGAAAACTTATTTCCTGGCGGCAGCCCTTGCTGGTTGTGCCATGTTGCCTGGATGCGGCTCGAAACCGGAAAACCAGTGTACATTGAATGGAACAGTAAATGGTTTCGAAGACGAATGGATACACCTTGTTTATGTAACGCGGGATACGATAGAGGTGCACGACAGTGCCCGTATCGCGAACGGTGCGTTCGCTTTTGGCCGGGCATTGGAAGCTCCAGTCGTAGAAGCTACCTTGTATGTAGGCAATCCCGAAGATTACCGCAACGTGAAATATGCCGGGGTATTTCTGGAAGCTGGTGAAATGACCGTAGCCCTGGATACGGCTAAGTTTAATCAACCGGTCGTTACCGGTTCGGTCTCTCAGGCGGAGAACGATAGCTTGAATGCGGAGATGGATGAGGTATATGCTTCGTTGCAAGCGTTGCGCGATTCGATGCAAAACTGTCCGGATGAACTCCGTAAAGCGATGTTCGAAGCGCAAGCGGACAGTCTGTCCGAATCGGCGGAACAGATGCGGATGGATTTTGTGAAGTCGCATCCCGCTTCGTTCGTAGCCGTTCATAATCTGGTTTACATGTTAGGGAGAACCGACTATGCAGAGTTGAAAAGCATTTATGATAACATGAGTGCCGAGGTGAAACAATACGCTAACTTGGCAGACGTGCGCGGGGAACTGGCTGCCTTGGAACGGACACAGCCCGGTCAGCCTGCCCCGCTATTCCGTGCCTTGAGCTGGAAAGGTGATTCCATCGGCATTGCCGACTTGAGAGGCAAATATGTCTTGCTCGATTTCTGGGCATCGTGGTGTGTGCCCTGCCGCAAGAGCTTCCCGCACGTAAAGGCATTATATAAGAAATATCATGCCAAAGGTTTCGAAGTGTTCTGTGTGGCGGATAACGACAACAGCGAAGACAAGTGGCGCGAAGCCATTGAGAAAGATGGCGTGCAAGATTTCTACCATGTGTTGCGCGGCTTGAAATGGGATCGCAGCAAAGGGTTGGCAGGTATGGATCATTCGAATGACATCAGCGACCTGTATGCCATTCATTTTTTGCCTACGAAGTATCTGATTGATAAGGAAGGAAACATCATCGGCAAGTTCGAGGATGAGGAATTGGATGCTAAACTGAAGGAGATTTTTGGAAATTAAGGTTGTATGCGCAGCGGGGCAAAAGTGCGGAGGATTTTTTCAATGGATGACTTTGCACTTTTGCGCTCTTTGCGTTTGGTAATGAATAATAAAGATTATACGATGAAAACAAGAGATAAATTGACTTTGGGGCTATTGATGATGTGTTCGTCCGTTTTTGCCCAACAATACCAGATTAGTGGGTATTTAGATGAAGTAAAGACTGATACACTGATTGTGATGGTACAGGCGGAGGATTTTATGCGTACGGAACGGATGGACACCCTTGCGCTTGATAATGGTAACTTTGGTTTCAATGTATCGGCAGACGGAATGCGTTTGGTGACTTTGTTTGCCAAACCGGAGGCAGGAGGAAAATTGTCGGGAGAGCAAATCAGTTGCGTTGCTATTCCGGGAGAGTATATGGTGATAAACGGTACTTTTAAGCATTATACAGTAACAGGGAGTAAGTTTTTTCAAGACTTGAATGAAGTGAGGCCGGAATTGGATAAAGCATCGCATGAATTGGAAGCCCTAGGCAATAAAGCCATGGAGCGGATGCAGGCGAGTGCCGATAAGGATTCGCTGAATACGTGGTATCAGCAGGAAGCCAAGATGATAACCGACCGGATGGGAGAGGTTGTGTGGGAATACATACAGGCACATCCCGACAACAATGTATCTGCTTATTTGCTGACAGCACTTGGACAGGCAAGGATGAAAGAAGGCATCGCCCTGTTGTCAGACAATGTGAAGAACGGTGTGATGGCTCCTTACATCAGGACCCTTGCAGGCATGATTGTTTCGGAAGAGCA